>CAZJEH010000064.1:0-18676 GCA_964544905.1 uncultured Gemmatimonas sp. | reverse complement strand
GCGGGACTCGTCGAGCTCGTCCCCCAGGTGACGGCGGGCGCCAGCGTGGCGCGCGCGTTCCGCACCCCGACCGTCGAAGAGCTGCTCTCCGACGGGCCGCACCTCGCGGACTTCTCGTTCAACATCGGCTCGCCGGAGCTCGATCCCGAAATCGGGGTCGGTGCCGACATCTTCCTCCGCATCGACAAACCGACGTTCCGGGCCGAACTCAACTTCTTCCGGAACTGGCTGACGAACTACATCCACTACGCACCGACAGGTGAGATGGACCCGCGCGAGGGACGCTTCCCGGTCTTCGAGGCCCGCGGTGCGGATGCGGTCTTCACCGGAGCCGAGGCCTCGGTTCAGTGGGAGGTGGCGCGACGCCTGGTGCTGGAAGGCGGATTCTCAGGGGTGAGGGCGGAGATGTCGGACACGGGCGACCCGCTGCCCATGATACCGCCGATCAACGGATTCGCCGAAGGACGCTACGAGAGCGAGCGGTACTTCGTCACGGTCGGGGTGAACGGCGCCCTGCGGCAGAACCGCGTCGCCAGGCCCGTCGATGCGGGCGGGACCATCGTGGAGGTCGAAAGGCCGACGCCGGGCCACCTGCTGCTCGAGCTCGGTGGCGGCCTGCGCTGGACGGTCGCGGGGCGGCTCCACACGCTCACCCTGCAGGTCGACAACGCCACCGACGTGGTCTGGCGGGACCATCTCTCGCGCATCAAGGAGGTGGCGCCGCAGCCGGGTCGCAACATCCAGCTACTGTACCGGGTTCAGCTCTGAAGCGGATCGAGGTCCGGGCTTTCGCTTGGAAGGAAGGCAAGGGCCGCGGTTGCGGCGGCCGACCGGGTCACGCCGTCCGGCTCAGCGCCCCCTCGACGTCCGCGATGATGTCGGCGATGTTCTCCAGTCCGACCGAGAAGCGGATCATCCCCGGTTCGATCCCCACGCACTGCCGCTCCTCTTCCGACAGCTTCGAGTGCGTCGTCGAGGCGGGATGGGTGACGATCGTCCGTGTGTCGCCCAGGTTCGGACTGTGGGAGAGCAGCTCCAACGAGTCGAGGAACCGTCGGGCCCGCTCCAGCCCGCCGGCGATCGTCAGTGACACGATCCCGCCCCCCGCCTTCATCTGCTTGAGGGCCAGCTCGTACTGCGGATGGGTTTCCAGGAACGGGTACAGCACCCGCTCAACCTCGGCGTGCCCCTCGAAATGCCGCGCGAACGCCAGCGCGTTCTCGCAGTGGCGATCCATCCGCACTCCAAGCGTCTCCAGGGACTTCGAGAGCACCCACGCGTTGAAGGGCGAGATCGCCGGGCCGGTACTGCGCGTGAACGAGCGGATCTCGCCGATCAGGTCGGCGGGCCCCAGCACCGCGCCCCCCAGCGTGCGGCCCTGTCCGTCGATGAACTTGGTCGCGGAGTGGACGACGAGGTGGGCGCCGAACCGGATCGGCTGCTGCAGATAGGGCGTCGTGAAACAGTTGTCCACGACCAGGAGCACGCCCTTCCGGCGACAGACATCCGCGACCATCTCCAGGTCGATCAGCGCCAGCCCCGGATTCGACGGCGTTTCCACGAACACCAGCTTCGTTTCGCGGCGGATCGCCGCCTCCCAGTCCGCGGCGGCCCGGTCACAATCGACGTAGGTGTGCTCGATCCCCCACCTCGGCAGCACCTTCGTCAGCAGCTGGTGGGTCGCCCCGAACAGTGCGCGGGCCGCAACGACGTGGTCGCCGCTGCTCAACAATCCGGCCAGCACGGCGAACACCGCCGCCATCCCGCTCGCCGTCGCGATCCCGTCCTCCGCACCCTCCATCGCGCAGAGCTTGCGGATGAACTCCTCGGCGTTGGGGTTCGAGTACCGGCTGTAGACGTTCCCCTCCATCTCGTCCGCGAACAGCGCACGCGCCTGCTCCGCGGAATCGAAGACGAAGCTGGAGGTCAGGAAGATCGGAACGGAGTGCTCCCGCTGCGGCGTCCTGTCGACCTGTATCCGGATTGCCGCCGTCTCTGGCGAGACCTGTGAGTCCTTCAAGCGTTGCTCCCGGTGGTACTGCCCTCTGCCACGGCCACGCGGCCGGACCCGGCCCGAATGCGACCACCCGCCGGCAGGTCCGCTGAGAAACAGCGATCCCTCCACCGCTGGACCTCTGGAGCGGCCGGGTGCTGCCGCACCGTCCGCGGCGACGCCATGTGGACGAGGCCGGTTGGTCGATAACCCTTGAAATCTACGGCGGAGGCCCGGTCGCACAAGCGACCGGGCGATCTCCGGAAGCCCGACACCAATTGAAGGAGCCTCGGGAAACATCAGCTTTCCGACGCGGCCTCGGTCGCCTCCGGCGTCAGACGGACGACCGCAGATCACCGAACGGACGGGGGATGGGGACTGGCCCCCTCGTCGCCGGGGTCGGCCTCGAAGCGGTCCTTTCGACAGCTCTGTTCGACCCCGGGAGCCGGGCGGCAACCGCCTTTGGGACTCCTCCGTCCCCAGTTCCGACCGTGGGGGGGTGTGGCGTCAGTGATCGCGATGCTTCATCATTACCGCGTATCAGGCCACATCCGCGACGGGAACGTCACCCTCGAGGCGGGACACTGAGAACCAACGCTCGCTCGAGCCGCATTCATCACCCGACAGGAGACGCAAACGATGATGAACGAATTCAAGAAGTTCATCGCCCGTGGCAACGTCATCGATCTGGCGGTCGGTATCGTCATCGGAGCCGCGTTCACGAGCGTGGTCAACTCGTTCGTTAACGACATCCTCATGCCGCCGATCGGGCTCCTCACCGGCGGAGTGGACTTCTCGAATCTGTATCTGAATCTGTCCGGGCAGGAGTACGCCTCCCTGGCGGAAGCGACGGAGGCCGGGGCCCCGACGATCAACTACGGCATGTTCCTGAATGCGATCATCTCCTTCCTGATCGTCGCGTTCGCGGTGTTCCTCCTGGTGCAGTCCTACAACAAGCTCCGCGAGCAGCCGGACGCGGTGCCGCCCGACCCGACGGAGAAGGATTGCCCGTTCTGCCGGATGACGATCCCGGTGGCGGCGGTGCGGTGTGGGCACTGCACGTCGCAGCTCGAGTCGGCAGCATAGATTCGAGGGGAGGCCGAACAGAGGTCGGAGGCTTCCAGCGGGTCCCGACGGCCTCTCGCAACCGCGAGGGGCCGTCGCCTTTGCGGGCTGTGCCATCAGGTCACGCGCATGCGCGACGCTGAAGGGACTCGAGTCCGCCTCGTCATCACACTCACAGAAGATGCTCAACGAAATCCGAGACCTGTTCGACTACACCGACTGGGCAAACAGGCGAGCCTTCGACGCGGCCTCCAGGTTGACCGACGAACAACTCCATCGGGAGGTGGGGGGCAGCTTTCCCTCCGTGTACCGAACCCTCCATCACATCGCCAGTGCGGAGTGGATCTGGCTGATGCGATGGCTCGGGACCTCGTATGGCGCCCCACCGGCGTCATGGCAGGTCTCGACGCTCCCGGAGCTGAGGGAGTTATGGGAGGGCGTCGCGCGCGACCGGGCCGCCTTCCTGCGCGACCTCGACGAAGCGGGGCTGGCTGGGGAATTCGAGTACAGGAACCTGAAAGGCGATCGTTTCCGCGGCCGGCTCGTGGAGACGCTCCGGCACGTCGTCAACCACTCCTCCTACCACCGCGGCCAGGTGACGACGATGATCCGCCAGGTGGGCGGTGAGCCGGTCAACACCGACCTGATCCTGTTCTACCGGGAAAGGGGGAGTCAAACAGCGGGCTGATCTGCGGAAAGCGGGACCGCAGGGGGCTGCTCCGACGATGCCTTACGACGGGGATGCCAGGAGGACGGGCCAGGACCCGTCACTGACCCCATGGGTGGCTGTACCTCACTCGGCGACCCGCGCACGCCGATCCTGCCGCCGGACATTCCCACGGAGCTGTGCGGCGCCCGAAACGGATTCGAGCGACGACCGGGGGACGAGGTCACCCCGCGACATGCGCGAGCGAGCCGGCATCCACCGGAGCCGGCTCGCGTCACGTTCACCCGCGCACGCCCTCGGTCGGCGCGGCGGGGGGCCAATCGTTCAGCCCAGGCTCACCACGTTCTCGGCGCGCGGGCCCTTCGGATCCTGGACCAGATCAAACTCCACGCGAGCGCCTCGGGCCAGTGACTTGAACCCCGTGCCCTCGATCGCCGAATGATGTACGAAAACGTCCTTGCCACCGCTGTCCGGCTTGATGAAGCCGAATCCCTTGTCGTCCATGAACCGCTCGACGGTACCGGTCTGACGCGCCATTGCCCGAGCCTCGCTGCTGATGTGAAATCTACCTGCCGTGGAGCCACTCCGGTTTGGGCTGCAAGGAATGTGCACCAACAACTTCGAGAGGTAGGCGAGGGCACTGCCGGCGCACCGTTCCACGGGTAACATCAACGACGTTCGCGAGCCTCGATTCCGCCCGACACTGAACCCCGGGCGGCCCGTGGTGTTCAACAATCCTGTCCCCATCCACGGAGGAGTAACCGGGATCATGAAGAGCACTCGCTGGTCGCTGCTCATCGCTCTCCTCGCCGCCACGCCGGGTGCGGCGCAGGTGGTCGACATATACGACTCGGGCGGTCCGCTCGGCCCGGAGCAAGCCGCTTTCGACGTCACGTTCTATGCTCTCGACCTGAGCGTCGATCCGGCGTCACGCCGCATCGGCGGCTCCGCGACGACGGTCGCGCGCGCCGTTGCCCCTCTCCGGCAACTCGTGCTCAACCTGGACACGCTGCTCACCGTGCGGGAGGTCCGCTCCGGCGATGGCGAGGGGTCGCCGCTACGCTGGGAGAGACGGGGAGGGCTGATCTACATCGACCTCGGCGGTGAGAGGGAGGTCGGCAGCGAGGTCGGTGTCACCGTGAGCTACGAGGGATCGCCGCGGCCGGCGCCCCGCGCACCCTGGGACGGTGGCTTCGTCTGGACGCGCACGCCGTCGGGAGCGCCGTGGGTCGCGACCGCCGTACAGGGGCAGGGCGCCGACCTGTGGTGGCCGGTGAAGGACCATGTGTCCGACAAGCCGGATTCGATGGCCATCCGCGTGCGGGTCCCGTCCGATCTGTTCGTGGCGACGAACGGCTCGCTGAAGGGCATCGAGGACAACGGTGACGGGACTCGGACCTTCGACTGGTTCCTCTCGACGCCGATCTCCGCATACAACGTTGCACTCAACATCGCACCGTACGTGGCCATCGAGCGCGAGTACACCAGCGTGACGGGCGAGACATTCCCGGTCGTCTTCTACGTTCTGCCGGAGAACCAGGAGCGGGGACAGGCGTTCATGGACGAGATCATCCAGCATCTCCGCTTCTACGAGGAGCTGCTGGGGCCGTATCCGTTCCGCGCCCACAAATACGGAGTCGTCCAGACCCCGCACCTGGGGATGGAACACCAGACGATCATCGCCTACGGCGCGGGGTTCAACAACGGCGCAATGACCGGCGGGCTCGATTGGGGATTCGACGCCCTGCACCACCACGAGCTGGCCCACGAGTGGTGGGGGAACCTCGTCACGAACTCCGATTGGCGCGACATGTGGCTCCACGAGGGGTTCGGAACCTACATGCAGGCGCTGTACGCCGAGCGGATCGGCGGGCCCGACCTGTACCGGGCCTACCTGCGGCGCGAGAGGCAGATGATCTCGAACCGGACGCCGGTCGCGCCGCGCGAAACGCGCACCGCCGGGGAGATCTATTTCGCGTCCGGAAGCGACATCTACAGCAAGGGGGCGCTCTTCCTGCACACCCTCCGCTGGCTGGTGGGCGATGACGACTTCTTCGAGGCCCTCCGCCGGATGGCCTACCCGGACCCCGCGCTCGAACGAGTGACGGACGGCTCGCAGGTCCGCTTCGCCACGACTGATGACTTCCTCGACATCGTCGAACAGGTATCCGGCACCGAACTCGACTGGCTCTTCGAAGTCTACCTCCGCCAGCCGGCGCTGCCTCGGCTGAACACGGAGCGTGCCGGAAACACTCTCAGGCTGTCGTGGGATGCCCCTGGTGGTCTCGACTTCCCGATGCCGGTCGAGGTCGCCATCGACGGACAGCGTCAGCGGGTGGACGTACCGGCGGGGGGGGCCACGATCGACATCCCTGCCGGCGCTCGCGTGGAGGTCGATCCGGACGACTGGGTGCTGATGGCGAACTGAGGCTCAGCCGCGTCGATGTGGTGATGGGTTGACCGGAGTCCGCGAGCCCGATGTGGAGCTGCCGGCGTCTTTCCTTGACAGGTGAGCCCGGTCTTTCACCTGGCGTCCTGGCCCCTTTTTTCCTTGACGCCAAGCCGGTCATTCCCTCGCCACCCTGAGTACCATCCCTCTTTTATCAACCCGAGCAATGTCCCCCACTCCCTCGCCGGCCGCTTCAAGACGCCCTACGTCGCCCCCGCGAACAACCTGACCCCACCCCGTCCCCGGCCCACCGGCCCACCGGCCAGGCCAGATCGACTTCCCGAGGCCCTACCGCATACGTCCGCGGAATCCACCACGGACTTTCGGCCGCAGTCGCGCGTGAGGATCACATCGAGTGCTCGAGTCGAGCGAACAAGGCAGCATCGCGAGCGGTCTACGACCCCCGTGACTGCGGAGAATGACCGCCGACGCCCGTCTCCGCGTGCGGCCAGAAACACGACGACGCCAGGCAACGGCGACAGCACGTCAGCTGGATTTCTTCCGGCGTGACCGGCGTGGAGTAGACCGTTGCTTTCGCTTGACCACGACCCACGGCCGTCCCCCTACCCCTTCCTCGCTCCCCATGAGCCAGAAAACGTCCGGCATCTTGCTCTCCTTGGCGCTCCCGCGCGGGTAGGGGTTGAGCACGGAACCTCGACTCCCGGTAGATCGTCCGAACCGGCGCTCGCCGGTGCCCCCGGCTCCGCTTCCAGGCGGACCACAGGCAGCATCGTAGCGCTCCCTCCGACGTTCCGACCCTTCGGCGGCTCGCGCAGCACCCGAAACCGAGCACCAATCGTCGACAAGCCAGTCGACGACGACGCTCTTCTCAATCGTTTTTCGACGTGTGGATCCGGCGCAGCTCCTCCAACTCCTCGACCGATCGCGGCCAGTCCGGTCCCAGCAGGCGCGATAACGCTCGATCGGCGAGCAGCCGCCCTCCGGTCTGACAGGTAGGGCAGTAGTTCGTTTCTCCGCTGGAATAGACGATTCGCTGTATGGCCGTGCCACATTGCGGACACGGTTGCCCCGCTTTTCCGTGCGCGCCCATTCCAGGGTGGAACGCCGTCACCTTTTCGGGGAAACGGTCTCCCGTCTCTGCCTTCAGCCGCTCCGTCCACTCGGTCAGCGACTGGCGGGCCACCATCCGGAGCCGCTCGATCTCATCGTCGGCGAGTTGCGTCGTCAACCGCGCCGGCGATAGGCGAGCGCGGAGAAGGATTTCGTCCGAGTGTGCATTCCCGATGCCGGACACGATCGTCGGGTCGGTCAGCACCCGCTTGAGGGTGCCGTTGCGCGAGCCGAGGGCGACCTTGAACTCCTCCAGGCTGGCCGTCAGCGGCTCGATCCCCCCGCGATCGTGCTCCCGGAGACCCTCCTCTCCCCTCACGATGTGCAACGACGCGCGCTTCTCCTTCGCGCGCTCGGTCAGCAGCAGGGTCCCGTTGTCGAAGTCGAACGCCGCGTGTCCGCCCTGCCGCGGAACGGGGACGTCTCGCTTCCTCCAGTGAAAGCGCCCCGTCAGCATCAGGTGGAAGATGAGGTACAAGTCGCCCTCCATCTCCCACACGATCCGCTTCCCCAGCCGCCGGAAATCGATCACGCGGCGCCCCTGCACCTCCGCCAGCGGGGGATCGTACGTCTTCAACAGCGAGGGAGAACGCAGCCGGACTCGCTCCAGCACGCGCCCACCGACGAATCGGCGGAACGCGTCCACGTAGAGCTCGACTTCGGGTAGCTCGGGCATATGCAGATCGAGATCCTTAACGCGAGGTTCGATGCCTGGTGGCGTGGGGCATGGGCATGCGAAAGACGCCGGCCGCCACCTGGATGGGATCAGGGGCGATCGGCCTGCGTCCAGAGCGGGGGTCCCGGCGCTCGCGTCCAGAATAGTTCTCGCGCCTCGGCGCCTGCCATCCCCGTAGCCCGCCGAACGGTGGGAAAACGGGGAGCAACTACCACGATCCAGCTTACGTCGAACATCTCACTGTCGAAAGGTTCATCGTACCCACAGAGGCTGTTGCAGGCGTGGTTTGGGATCGGAGCCGGGTCCTAACGACAGATCTCGTCGATCTGGTCACACGCCCTGCCGGATACACTCCGCCTCCTCCTGCCGCGGCACTCACCTTGCCACTCGCCCCGAGCGCCAACCCCCATGGGCGGCGAAGCAGCTCGAACCCTCACCACATCCCGGAGCCGATGCCAGCAACGAACGATCGCCGCCTCCCGATCGGCGCCGAGCCTATGGCGGCCGGCGGAGTCGCGTTCCGCGTCTGGGCGCCCCTGCGCAGCAGGGTCGACGTACTTCTAGAGGACGCAGGATCCGGCACCTCGGCGATCTCGCTGGGGAATGAGGGCAACGGATATTTCTCCGGGGTCGTCCAGGCCGCGCGGACCGGCAGCCGGTACCGCTACCGCCTCGATGGCGGCGATGCCTTCCCCGATCCCGCCTCGCGCTTCCAGCCGGAGGGTCCGCACGGCCCCTCCCAGGTCATCGACCCGGCCGGCTTCGCCTGGACCGACGATGCCTGGCCGGGAATCGACCTTGAAGGGCAGGTCATCTACGAGATGCACGTGGGGACCTTCACCCGCGCCGGAACGTGGACCGCCGCGATGGACCACCTTGCCGACCTCAGGGATATCGGGATCACGGTCATCGAGGTCATGCCCGTTGCCGACTTCGACGGCGAGTTCGGGTGGGGCTACGACGGCGTCAACCTGTTCGCGCCGACGCGATTGTACGGAGCACCGGACGACTTGCGTGCCTTCGTCGACCGCGCCCACGCGCTGGGCATGGGCGTCATCCTCGACGTCGTCTACAACCACTTCGGGCCTTCCGGGAACTACCTCGGCTTCTTCTCGGACACCTACATCACCCGCGAGAAGGACAACGAGTGGGGCGACGCCCTCAACTTCGACGGGCCGGGGTCGGACGCGGTGCGCGAGTACTTCATCGCCAATGCGGCGTACTGGATCGACGAGTACCACCTCGACGGACTGCGCCTCGACGCCACCCAGCAGATCTACGACGACTCCGACGACCACATCATCGCGGCGATCCAGCGCGCGGCGAGGAAGGCCGCCGGGAAGCGGCACATCATCCTCATCGCGGAGGACGAACAGCAGCGCACAGGCCTGGTCCGACCGGAGACGGAGGGAGGGTACGGGCTGGACGGCCTCTGGAACGACGACTTCCACCATACGGCGGTCGTCGCTCTGACCGGACAGCGCGAAGCCTACTACACCGACTACCTGGGATCGGCGCGTGAGCTGCTGGCGGCCGCAAAGTACGGGTACCTCTTCCAGGGGCAGTACTACACCTGGCAGAAGCAGCCGCGCGGAACGGCGACCTTGGGCCTGCCTGCGCATGTTTTCGTGAACTACCTGGAGAACCACGACCAGGTGGCGAATTCCGCGACGGCCATGCGGCTCCACCAGCTGACCGGCACCGCCCGCTACCGCGCGATGACGGCGCTCCTGCTGCTCGGGCCTTGGACACCGTTGCTCTTCCAGGGTCAGGAGTTCGCCTCCTCCGCGCCGTTCGCCTTCTTCGCGGACCATGAGCAGGAACTCGCCAAGGCCGTCCGCCGCGGACGCGCCGAGTTCCTGAGCCAGTTTCCCAGCATCGCCACGCCGGCCGCACAGCGTCGGCTGACGGACCCGGGCGATCGGCGGACCTTCGAGATGTGCAAGCTCGACGACCGCGAGCGCCACGCCAACACCGCCGCGCGCGAGCTTCACCGCGACCTCCTGCGCATCCGTAGGTCCGATCCGGTCCTTTCCGCCCACTCGCGTTCCCGTATGGAGGGCGCCGTCCTCACCGACGACGCACTCGCACTCCGCTACTTCGCGCCCTCGGGAGAACAGCGGCTCCTGGTCACGAACCTGGGGAAGGACCTGCGACTGTCGCCGAACCCCGAGCCGCTTCTCGCGCCTCCGCGAGGGTTACGCTGGAATCCCGTCTGGCGGAGCAATGCGGAGAAGTACGGCGGCGTCGAACGGCCCGCCGGCGAGTACGACACGGGATGGTACGTGCCGGCCGAGACGGCGATACTCTTCGCGCCCGGGGATCGAAAGGTCCCATCGGCGGGCAATCCGGACCTCAGCACGGGGGCAGCGTGACGGCGGGAGCCGAGATCAGGCGACAGGGTCGCTACCTCTGGTGGCAGCGCGGTATCGTCTACCAGATCTACCCGCGCTCATTCCAGGACAGCAACGGCGACGGTGTGGGCGATCTGCCCGGCATCATCAGCCGGCTCGACTACGTGCGATGGCTCGGGGTGGACGCGATCTGGATCTCGCCGATCTACCCGTCGCCGATGGCCGACTTCGGCTACGACGTCTCCGACTACACGGCCATCCACCCGCTCTTCGGGACTCTCGAGGACTTCGACCACCTCCTGGAGGAAGCGCACGCCCGCGGCCTCCGGGTGATTCTCGACTTCGTGCCGAACCACACCTCTATCGAGCACCCCTGGTTCCAGGAGTCCCGCTCGTCCCGCACGAACCCGAAGCGCGACTGGTACATCTGGCGCGACCCGCGCCCCGACGGCGGGCCGCCCAACAACTGGCTGTCCAACTTCGGTGGCCCCGCCTGGACCTTCGACGAGCAGACCGGCCAGTACTACTACCACGCCTTCCTCTCGGAGCAGCCGGACCTGAACTGGCGGAATCCCGAAGTCGTCGAGGCCATGCTCGGCGTCCTTCGCTTCTGGCTCGACCGGGGCGTCGACGGGTTTCGGGTGGACGTCATCTGGCACCTCATTAAGGACGACCAGTTCCGCGACAACCCCGTCAACCCGGAATGGAAACCCGAGGACAACCCGTTCCACGCGGTGATCCCGCTCTACACGTCAGATCGCCCGGAGGTGCACGACGTCATCACGCAGTTCCGCCGACTCTTCGACGAGTACGACGAGCGCGTCATCATCGGGGAGATCTACCTCCCGATCGAGCGGCTGGTCAGCTACTACGGCGAGAACCTCTCCGGCGTGCACCTGCCCTTCAACTTCCAGCTCATCAACACGCCCTGGGACGCGGAGCACATCGGGCGGCTGATCCGCGAGTACGAGGACGCGCTGCCGGAGGAAGGGTGGCCCAACTGGGTCCTGGGGAATCACGACCAGCATCGGATCGCCACCCGGGTGGGGCGGGAACAGGCCCGCGTGGCCGCCATGCTCCTGCTGACGCTGCGAGGGACCCCGACGCTCTACTATGGCGACGAGATCGGGATGCAGGACGTCGCCATCCCGCCAGAGGCCGTCCACGATCCGCTCGAGAAGAACGTGCCCGGCAAGGGACTCGGGCGGGACCCGGAACGAACGCCGATGCAGTGGTCGCCGGAGCCGAACGCCGGCTTCACCACGGGAACACCCTGGCTGCCCATCGCGGACGACTACCCGACGGTGAACGTCGAGGTGCAGCGGAACGATCCGCGGTCCATGCTCACGCTGTACAAGAGTCTCATCGAGCTCAGGCGAGGCGAGCCGGCGCTCGAAATCGGGCGGTTCCGACTCCATCTCGCCGCTGGCAAGGTCCTCTCCTACCTGCGGCTCGCGCGCGCCGGCGAGACGGAGTTCCTGGTGGCCCTGAATATGGGTGATAGCGACGAGAAGGTGCCGTTGCCCGCCGATGTGACCCGCGGGATCATCGCGGTCTCCACGCACCTCGATCGCGATGACGAGGAAATCGTCAGCGAACTGAGGCTTCGCCCCCACGAAGGGGTCGTGATGCGGATCGATGTTTCGTAGGCTGTACGAGGGTTGTGGGTTGCCCGTTCCCGGTTGCCGTCCCCGGTTGCATCACATGGCGCCGGCGGCCCGTCCGTCCACCCCCAGGGGATAAGACGATGATGAAACGGTTTCTTCTTGCAGTCCTGCCCGTGCTGCTGGTCAGTTGTTCGGGCAGTCTCTCACAGGAGGGGGCTTCCGGCGTGAGTCTCTCGCTCGAACCCGGCTCCCCCGACCCGGGCGATAGCGTGACCCTCGTCCTGGAGAACGGCTCCGATGCCGAGATCGGCTATAACCTCTGTCCTTCGTCGCTGACGCGGCAGGCCGGCAGCGACTGGACGGTCGTACCCTCGGACCGCATGTGCACCATGGAGCTCCGCATGCTCCAACCTGGAGGGACGGACCGCTTCACCCTTCAACTTCCGGACGACCTCGAGCCCGGTACCTACCGCTTCCAGACGATCGTCGAGCGGACGACCGGCGGAGGACTGGAAACCCTCGTGACCGAGGCGTTCGAGATCCAAGCACCGTAGCGCATCTTCCCCTGCCCGGCGTCGGCGAGTATTCTCGGGAGTTCGCCACAGGCCAGCACCGCGCCCGCGCCGTCCATGGAAGAGCAGCTCCTGGAAACCTGGGATATTCACGCCCGGATCAACCTCTACCTGTTGCGGGCGATTCCAGAGGAGGCACTGGCCGACAAGTCGGCCTCCGGCGGTCGCACGGTCGGCGAGCAGTTCGCACACATCCACAACGTCCGCCTGATGTGGCTGAAGTCGGCCGAACCGTCGCTGCTCGAGGAGCTGGAGAAGCTGGAGGGGGATGCCACGCGATGCCGCCTCGCTCGAATCCGGCCTGATCGCCTCCGCGGACGCGATCCGGGAACTCGTGGGGCGGAGCGTCAAGGAAGGAGGGAGAGTCCGCGGCTTCAAGCCGCATGTCGTGGCGTTCCTCGGCTATTTGATCTCGCATGAATCGCATCATCGGGGGCAGATCGTACTTTCCCTCAAGCAGTCCGGCCACCCGCTGGACAGGAAGGTCGCCTACGGGCTCTGGGAATGGGGAGTGCGGTGAAGCGTTTGGACGGGTGGACGGAAGATGGCGGCCGGTACGGTTCGCTGGCCGTGCGACGGAACGCAGCGCGTCGTTGGAGTTCGAAGTAGGAAGAGGAAACCGTGAGAGCGATACGAGTTGATCAGCCGGGCGGTCCCGAAGCAATGCGGTACGTGGAGATGGACGACCCCGTGCCGCAGGCGGGAGAGGTCGTCGTGAAGGTCGACGCGATCGGCGTCAACTTCATCGACGTCTATCACCGGTCGGGACTGTACCCGCTGACGCCGCCGTACACGCCGGGATCGGAGGCGGCAGGCGTCGTTGCGGCCGTCGGTCCGGGCGTCGACAGGTTTTCACCCGGCGACCGCGTCGCCTTCATCCACCTCGGTTCCTACGCGGAACAGGTCGTGGTGCCGTTCGGGAAGCTGGTGCGTGTACCGGATTCGATCGACTCCCGTACGGCGGCGGCGAGCTTGCTCCAGGGGGTGACTGGGCAGTACCTGACCACGAGCACGTACCCGCTGAAGGAGGGCGACACGATCCTCGTTCAGGCGGCTGCCGGCGGCGCCGGCTCGATGCTCGTACAGGCAGCCAAGCAGCGCGGCGCGTACGTGTTCGGCACGGCATCGACGAAGAAGCTCGATGTCGCCCGCGAAGCAAGCGTCGACCGGGTAATCGACTACACGACCGAGGATTTCGCCGAGGTCGTGATGCGGGAGACCGAGGGCCGCGGGGTCGACGTAGTCTACGACTCCGTCGGGGCGACGACCTTCGATGGTGGTCTCTCCTGCCTTCGCCCCCGCGGCATGATGGTGCTCTTCGGTCAGTCGAGCGGCCCCGTTCCACCCTTTGATATCCTCCGCCTGATGAAGAAGAGCCTCTTCCTCACCCGGCCGACGATCGCGAACTACATCGCGGATCCGGATGAGCTGGCGTGGCGCGCGAGAGAGGTCTTCGAGGCGATCAAGCGGGGCAGCCTTCGCATGCGGATCGAGCGCGAGCTGCCGCTGCGGGATGCGCCCGAAGCACACCGGATGCTGGAAGGCCGCCAGACCGCGGGCAAGCTGCTGCTGATTCCCTGAAGCTGCTTGCCCGCTGCGAGATTGTCCAACCATGACCACCGTAAGGACACTGCCCCGGCCAACGAGCGGATCCGTCCTGGTTCAACGAAGAGGATGACGATGGGAGCCCCACCACACTACGCGAGCGAATTGGCCGGCGGGCCGGAAGACCGGTATCCCCTCAAGGACACCGCCGAGTTCCTGGACAGGAAGCTCGCGCTCTATCTCTCCCCCGAACAGAAGCGGGGGTTCGCGACCGGCCTCCTCATCGGGACCGCCGTCGCGGGTGCCCTCCTGGCCTGGAGCATCGGGGGGATGGTCAGAAAGGGCAGCAGGGGCTGAACTCCTGTTCGTCATCTGCAGCGCGCCGAGCGATCTGCACTTCCTGACCCGAACTGGGAGCGCGATGACGGGATCGAACGGAAGCGAACGAGGTCGATTCCGCCATAGACCGGTCCGAACTCTCAAGCCCCCACCGCGCTTTGATGGAGCCGATGATCCACCGACCGAGGGTAGTGTTTCGGCTCTCGCCACCGCCTGCGCGGCTCTGCGTCTCCACGTGATGCATTCCCCGTGAGCCGATACGACGCGGTAGTCGTCGGCGCTGGCCCCAACGGCCTCGCCGCGGCGGTCCAACTCGCCCGGAACGGCCTCTCCGTCCACGTCATCGAGGCGCTCGAAACCCCCGGGGGCGGCGCGACGACTGAACCGCTGATCCGCGACGACGTCTTCCACGACGTCTGCTCGTCGGTCCATCCGCTGGGGATCGGCTCTCCCTTTTTCCGTTCCCTTCCCCTCGCCGAATACGGGCTGGAGTGGGTCCACCCGCCCGCCCCGCTCGCCCATCCGCTCGAGGGCGATGACGCCGCGGTGCTGGAGAGGGACATCGACGAAACCGCCCGCAGCCTCGGTCCGGACGGTCAGGCCTGGCTGGACCTCTTCGCACCACTGGTCGAACGCGCGGACGAGCTGATGCCCAACATCCTCGCGCCCCTGCGCTGGCCGCCGAACCCGCTGTTGATGGCCCGCTTCGGGATTCTCGCCCTGCAATCGGGGAGCGCGCTGGCGCGGCGACGCTTCCGCGGCGAGCGCGCTCGCGCCCTCTTCGCCGGATGCGCCGCGCATTCGCTCGCCCCGCTGGACACATCCCCGACGGCAGCCTTCGGCCTCACCCTCATCGCCGCCGGTCACGCGTACGGTTGGCCGTTTGCCCGGGGCGGCTCCAGCGCCATCGTGAACGCCCTGCTGGCGTACCTCCGTGAGCTGGGGGGTACCATCGAATGCTCCAACCCGGTTACGTCGCTCGATGAGCTGCCTCCAGCCCGCGTCGTCCTCCTGGACCTGACGCCCCGCCTTGTCCTCGAGGTCGCGGGTCCGAAGCTGTCCGGCCGCTATCGGCGGGCATTGGAGCGCTACCGACTCGGACCGGGCGTCTGCAAGGTGGACTGGGTGCTGTCGGAGCCGATCCCCTGGCGCGCGCCCGACTGCCGGCGAGCCGGGACGGTTCACGTGGGCGGGACGCTGGAGGCGATCGAACGGGCGGAGGCGGCTTCCTGGGACGGGACCCAGCCCGACCATCCATTCATTGTGGCGGCGCAGCCGTCGATCATCGACGACACGCGGTCACCCGACGGCATTCACACCGCCTGGGCCTACTGCCACGTGCCGAACGACTCGACCCGCGACATGACCGACGTCATCGAAGGGGAGATCGAGCGCGTCGCGCCGGGGTTCCGCGACGTCATCATCGGCCGGTCGACGCGGACGGCCCACGAACTGGGCGAGACACACCGCAATTTCGTCGGAGGGGATATCGCGGGCGGCGCGATGACGTTGACCCAGCTCTTCATGCGTCCCATCGTCGCGCCGACGCCTTACCGCACCTCCATCCCGGGCGTGTACATCTGCTCGTGCGCGACCCCGCCCGGGGGCGGGGTCCACGGGATGTGTGGGTACCACGCGGCCGAGACAGCGCTCGATGATCTGCGCCGCGGAATCACGCGCTGAGGATTGCGCCCGCGCGGGAGCCCTCCTCCTTGGACGCGTCGACGGCCGGACGACCGGCCTCCCTCGTTGGAGACGCGGGCTGAGCCTCCCTTCGGCTGAGTCGATCGTAGAGGAAGCCCGTCACCACCCCGAACGAGAGCGCGACCGACCAGGCCACCAGCGTCATCCGGCTGGTCCGCCGCTCGGGTGGCCGCTCGGTTCCCGTCAGCACCGCGCCACCCCATCGCGGGAAGGTGATCCCGTAGATGAGGGTCCCCAACATAGCCCCGCCGATCAGGGGATGGACCCGTCGCCTCCGGGTCGCCAGAGCATAGGCGGCGCCCCATCCCGCCCCGTACACCACGTGGAAGATGCTGCCCATCACCCACTCCTGCTCCCGGGACGGGTTGCGTCCCAGCCGGTCCGCCAGCCGATCCACCAGCCTCGGGGCGATGTGCGAATCCTCGCTCGCCGGGAGCAGCAGGAAGTCTTCGAGCTTGCCCACCATCACCTGCGGAACTGACGCCGCCGCGCCGGCGATCGCGCCATGTACGATTGCGCTGGATGCAGTCTGGTTCACCGCGCCTCCATCGGACTCGGGGTGGGTTTCCGGTTCCGCACGGACGGGCCGGGCGGGTTCCAACGGCCCTGAGAGGGTGCAACAGGCATGCCCTGTATGGGTTCCGAGAAGAATCAATATGCGGCCCGCCCCCATGAAGCGGTGAAGCCGCAAAGGACGTGCGACGAGCACGAGGAATGCACTTGCTGCTCTCCCACACGCTCGGTGCGTCGGTTCCAGGTTGGGGGCCTGTAAGGTAGGACATGCGGGATTGGGCAATTGCCCGCCGGTCAGATCGTCGTCATCACCAATAGCTCGAGCCATCAAGGTGAGCGAGCGTCGTCTCGGGGGTTTCGTAGAGCAGGCGCTCGACCTCGTGCGGATCGAGTCAGGGCGAAGCCTGGGCTTGCCGATCAACCTGCACCTCGCGCGGGCGACGCACGGGCACATCTCGGCGGCCAGCGAGCCGGGCGGGGGGTCGAGCTTCACGCTGTGGCGGCCGGCGGCAGAGGGGAAGAGCCCGGCGGATGCGCGGCCAGAGACGGTGGGGTGATGCGGCGACGAGGAGGTGGCAACCTGCGTCGTTTGCATCAAAATTCGGTCTGTGCGATCGCGCATCGACCGCCTTCAACGTACACTACTGTGTACTTCTGCGTCTTTCCCCAACCCGTAGTGGTCGGCTCGACGAGGCCGCCACTGACCGCAACCGACCGTTTCGATGGCGCACGTCCTGTACTACTGGCGCCGTGACAACTACCTACGGGATCACAGCTTCGGGTTCGACTATCACCTCAATCAGAACAGTCCCGTTCTTCAAAGGGTCCGACCAGGCGAGACGGTCTGGGCCTTCACGCGGAACAGGCTCGGCCGTTACGTGCTCGCGGCTGAGCTCGTGGTCAAGGCGATAACGCGAAACCCTCCGCGTTACCGCTATGGCGCACACCGAGTTTGGGGAGACCTGGAGCGTACCCGTTACTTCGATATCGACTTCGGCCCAGGTGCCGAGGAACTGATCCGTCACCTTGGAATAACCGCCCGGGCTCCTATCCTCGCCCAATCCTTTCAGGGGCACCGAGCGGTGAAGCCGATTTCGGAGGCAGATCATCGCCTGCTCGAGGAGTTCGCCAAGGACCTGCCGACCCTGAAGCGGGTCCGGATCTATCCCGAGGAAGAATTCGAAGCTCGCCTGCTGCTGGGACCCGCTGCGCGGCGCGCGGTAGTTCGAGAGCCCCCCGCCGACCACGACGTACGAAGCCGGTACCTGTACGAAACGGTGAACGTGTTCCGCGCGCGCCGGCACGTCGAACGCCTCCAGGAGATTCACTCAGGCAGGTGCCAGGTCTGCGGATTCGACCCGCGCGATCGGTACGGCAGGAACCTCTGCCATGGTCATCACATCCAGTGGCTGTCCCGCGGAGGAGAGGACTCACTCGACAACCTGGTGCTGATCTGCCCTAACCACCATGTGGCAGTCCATCAGGACGACGCGGTTTTCGACTATGCCGATCTCACGTTTCACTACTCCAATGGACTCAGCGAGCCGCTCGAACTGAACGAGCACCTGGTAGCGGCGGCATTAACGCCGCGAGGGGCACAGGGCCAGCGGGGGATTCCCTCGGAGCGGATCGAAAGCACTGGTTCCGCGCGAAGTTCGGCGATGGGCGCTTCCGTCTCTTCTTTCGCTATCGCCGCGACGCCCGGCTGCTGGTGTTCGTCTGGGTCAACGCTCGGGAGACACTACGGACGTACGGAAACCGGAACGATGCGTATGCGATGTTCCGGCGGATGCCGAACGACGGCAATCCTCCGAACGACTGGGACGCACTGGTCCGGGCCGCGGGGCAGCCCCGACTCGAAACGCAGCGCCAGACGCCTGCTGGGAAAGTCTACCCTCCCCCTGATCGCAAGTCGGACTCGCATTCGACCGCCGCCACACCGGCAACGCCGCATTCTGGTCCTATCGACCTACGAACCAGCCGCCTCCGCCACGTACACCTCCCCGCCCCGCTCCCGGAACTCCCGGCTCTTTTCCGCCATCCCCGCCTCCGCCGCCGCCCGCAACTCCTGCGTGATCTTCATCGAGCAGAACTTCGGCCCGCACATCGAGCAGAAGTGCG
>CAZJEH010000063.1:0-18913 GCA_964544905.1 uncultured Gemmatimonas sp. | reverse complement strand
TCTCTTCAGCCGCGAGCGCACTTGCGTTTTTGCAAATAATGGATCCCGGCCTGCGCCGGGATGACGATTGGAGGATACGGCGCCGTAGGCCGCTCACGGTTTCGTGCCAGCGTGTCGGGACGGGGAAAGACCGGTTTTGACACAGTCTCGCAGGCCGGGATCCATCCGCCTGTCGATGCGCGGATACATCCTCATAACGCGTTTCACAACAACGTAATGCGAGCTCTCGGCGAGCGAGAATCCATCTGCGGTTTTTCAGACTAATGGGTCCCGGCCTGCGCCGGGACGACGATTGGAGGAGACGGCGCCGTAGGCCGCTCCTTCCCACCGGGCCGGCCTCCATCACCGCCCGACCAACTCGTTTGATCATCTTACTTGCAGGTTCGGTGGTGAGGTTCTAGCTTGCTTCGACCATTCGGAAGCCCGCGCACGGTTTCGGGGTCGTCTCTTCCCCACCGGCTCCGCTCCGGAGCGATGCGCAACCTACGATCCCTGACGCACTCGCCCTCCCTCTCCGATAATGGCGACTACCGAAGCCCTCGACACCCCGCAAACTGCCGAGACGAGGATAAGCCGCTACCGGTGGGTCATCTGCGGCCTGCTCTTCATCGCGACGACGATCAACTACATCGACCGATCGGTGCTGAGCGTCCTCGCACCGACGCTTCGAGCGGAGTTGGGCTGGACGGATCAGGACTACGGCGTCATCAGCGCATCGTTCACGCTCGCCTACGCGATCGGTTTCCTGTTCGCCGGCTGGTTCATCGACAAGGTGGGGACACGGGTCGGCTATACCGTCTACTTCATTGTCTGGTCAATCGCGGCGGCAGCCCACGCCGGCGCCCGGTCAGCGCTGGGATTCACGGTCGCCCGCTTCGCTCTCGGGATTGGCGAGTCCGGCAATTTCCCGGCGGCGATCAAGACGGTCGCCGAGTGGTTCCCAAAGAAGGAGAGGGCGCTGGCGACGGGTCTGTTCAACGCCGGCACCAATATCGGTGCGGTGGTCGCGCCGGCGATCGTACCTATCCTGGCGATTACCTGGGGATGGCAGGCCGCGTTCATCGTGACGGGCCTCGGTGGACTGCTCTGGGTGCTCATATGGTGGCCCTTGTACCACCATCCCACGAAGCATCCGCGCATCTCGCCGGGCGAACTGGCACTGATCCAGAGCGACCCACCTGATCCGCCCGTCAAGATCCCCTGGACCAAGCTCCTGCAGTTCCGTCAGTCCTGGGCATTCGCCATGGGCAAGTTCCTGACGGATTCGATCTGGTGGTTCTATCTTTTCTGGTTCCCGCTGTTCATGAACGACACCTTCCGTGTGAGTCTGAGCACTATCGGGCCGCCGATGATCACGGTCTACCTGCTGGCCGACGTGGGCTCCGTCGGGGGCGGGTGGCTCAGCTCGTCGCTCCTGAAGCGCGGCTGGTCGGGAAATGCGGCCCGTAAGACGGCGATGTTCGTCTGCGCGATGTTCATCCTCCCCGTGGTGATGGCCCCCCACGTCGAGGGGAAATGGGTAGCCGTCTTCCTGATCGGCGCGGCCGCGGCGGCACACCAGGGGTTCTCGGCGAACCTCTTCACGCTCACGTCGGACATGTTCCCCCGGAAGGCGGTCGGCTCGGTGGTGGGAATCGGCGGCTTCTGCGGTGCGATGGGCGGGTTCCTCATGAACCTCGGCGCCGGTTGGCTGCGGCAGAGCACAGGTAACTACGACGTGATGTTCATCCTCGCCGGCTGTGCCTACTTCACGGCGCTGCTCGTCATCCACCTGCTCGCGCCGAGACTGGAGCCGGCGAACCTCGAGGCGGTTTAGGCGATAGAAGCCGGGACGCCATTGCTTCCGGCTGGCGAGTCCTGGCTCGATCGGGGCTCGGAGCGGCCTTCCTCTTTCCATGCTGATCGATCCTGACGGCGTGCTGGCCAGGACAATGGACGCTACAGGCACTTGCCCTGGTCCATTCGCCACCCACTACCCCTGGCGGCTTGTTTGACGGGTCGGGATAGCAGAAGGCGACCGGAAGCCAGTCGAGTCGGAGTCGCCGTCTCAGACCGCCTCTTCCGTCTGCCTCCATTTGATGCTGCACCCGATGCTCGGCAGCTGCTCGCCTTCAGGCTTCCGTCCCGCCAGTACCGCGTCCGCCGCCGCCCGCAGGTCACGACCCGTAATGGGGATGTTGTTCTTCGGACGGCTGTCGTCGAACTGTCCCCGGTAGACGAGCCGCCGATCCCTGTCGAACAGGAAGAAATCGGGAGTGCATGCCGCGCCGTATGCCCGGGCGACGTCCTGCGTCTCGTCGAAAAGGTAGGGGAACGGGTAGCCGGCGACCTCCTTCTCGCGCCGCATCGCCTCCGGCGAATCCTCGGGATAGGTCTCCGGATCGTTGCTGTTGATGGCGACGATCGCGAGACCCCGCTCGCCGTACTCGCGCCCGAATTCCGCCAGCGCGGAGCGCAGATGCTGGACGTAGGGACAGTGGTTGCAGATGAACATCACCAGCAGGCCCGGAGCCCCTTCGAAATCGCTCAGCGACACGATCCTCCCATCCGTGTCCGGGAGGGCGAAATCGGGGGCCCTGGACCCCAACGGGACCATCGTGGATTCGACTGCCATGACCTTTCCTCTACCCTCTTACGATATTCGGATTCCGAACCTCCCCACACGATAAATGGACTCAGCGGCACCGCCTATCAAGGGATTCGGACCGCCTGCCACAGGCTCCTGGGGGAAGAGCGATGCGTCGAGGCGTGAGCTGGCGGAAGGTACCCCCGCGGCCTCCGCGGCATCTGGCTTCGCGTGATCCCGCGTCTTCCCCGATGCAACGTCGTCGCAGTCAGCCCACCAGCTCCGCCCCCTCGGTCCCGACCGATTCATCGCCCTCCAGTCCGGCCATGAGACGCAGGAGTCGGTCCTGCGTCGCCCCCCTGTGCGGCAGCTCCCCGGCGATCCGCCCATCGCGCAGGACGAGGATGCGAGTCGAGAGGCCGAGGATCTCCGGAAGCTCGCTGGAGATCAGGAGGATGGCCGCACCGTCGGCCGCCAGCTTGTCGATGAGCGCGTGGATTTCGGCCTTGGCGCCAACGTCCACGCCGCGGGTCGGCTCGTCGAGGATGAGGATGCGGCAACGCGCCGCGAGCCACTTGGCGAGAACGATCTTCTGCTGGTTTCCCCCCGAGAGGCCGGCCACCGGTGCGTCCAGGCCCGTCGTCCGGACCCGCAGCCGCTCGAAGTACTCGGAGGCGAGTGCGCGCTCCTCGCTCGACCTCACCCATCCGAAAGACGCCAGCCGCTCGAGGATGGGGAGGGTCGAGTTGTGCAGCCCGGTAAGCGCCAGCACCAGTCCCTGGCGCTTGCGGTCCTCCGGCACCAGCCCGAGCCCGAGCCGTATCGCGTCCCGTGGTGACCGGATCCGAACCGGACGGCCGAAGACCGAGATCTCCCCCTCCGCTGACGGATCCAGGCCGAAGATCGCGGCCGCCACCTCGGAGCGACCCGCCCCGACCAGACCCGCCAGCCCGAGAATCTCGCCCGAGTGGAGTGTGAACGAGACGTCCCGGAAACGGCCCGGCGAGGTCAGCCCCTCCACGCGCAGCGCCTCCTCCGCGCGCTCGGTGCTGAGGTGCGACGGGATGTACTCCGCCAACGTGCGCCCGATCATCATCCGCACCAGCTCGCCTTCGGTCAGCTGATCGATCGGCCGTGTGTCCACATGGCGCCCATCGCGCAGAACCGTCACCGCGTCGCACAGCGAGAAGATCTCGGGCATCCGGTGCGACACGTAAATGCAGGTGATTCCCTGCCCCTTCAGTCGCCGGATGAGCCCGTACAGCCGCTCCGCCTCATGCTCGCTGAGGCTGCTCGTGGGCTCGTCGAAGATGATGATGCGGGCGCCGCCACCGACCGCGGAGGCGATCTGCACGATCTGCTGCTGGCCGATCGACAGCTCCCCCAGCGGGCGGCTCACGTCGATGTCACTGCCGATCTCCGCGAGCATCTCCCGCGCCCGGCGCTCCATCGCGTCGATGTCGAGGAGCCCGGCGCGCGTCGGGAGATCGCCCAGGCACAGGTTCTCCGCGACGGTCATGTTCTCGCAGAACGCCAGCTCCTGGTGGACCATCCCGACGCCGGCGGCGAGGGCTGCCCGCGGTGAGTACGAGCGCATCGGCTCCCCGAAGACCAGCACCCGGCCCGAATCCGGCGCGTGGATGCCCGCGAGCACCTTCCCCAGCGTGCTCTTCCCCGCGCCGTTCTCACCGCACAGCGCATGGCAGGTACCCTCGGCGATCTCCACCGTCACGTCGTCCAGCGCGACGACGCCTGGAAACCGCTTGCTGATGCCCTCGTACCGGACCGCCGCCGCCACTCTGAGGTCGCCCGTTCAGCGCTCGAGGTATTCCGCCGGGACGTCCTGGAATCCCCATTCCCGGAGCTGACGGGCCCAATCGCCCAGGTTCTCCTTCGTCACGCGGACCAGCTCCATGGGGATGATCTCCGGCACTTCCTGACCGTGATGCAGCTTGTCGACGATGGTCTGAACGCCGACGTACCCCCACTGGTAGACGGGCTGAGCGTACAGCACCGGCGCGATGCCGCGATCCACGTAGGCCAGCATCGCGGGCAGCGCATCGACCGAGACGATCTTCATCCGCTCAGGGTCGATGTCGGTAAGCAGGCTCTGCGTGAACAGCGGCCAGCCGCCGACCATCGCCCAACCGGCAACCGTCGGGTAGGCGTTGTTGACCCTCACGACCTCCGCGGCGGCATCCTGCGGGGTCTCGATGTGGTGGAACGAATCGATGATGCGGATCCCGGGGTACTTGGCCGCCTCCTCGCGCACGCCCTGCACGCGCTTCTGCAGGTTCGGCGCGTTCTGGTTGCCCGCGAGGATGGCGACGTCGCCCTGACCGTTCATCTGGCCGGCCAGCTCGGCCATCACCGTTCGCCCGGTCTCGATGTCGTCCACGCCGTAGTAGGCGAAGCGGTCGGAGTCCGGCGCGTCGCTGTCGAACGTCATCACCTCCACTCCGCGGGCGACGGCGTCGTTGATGGCGCCCGTCACCTTCCCGGCGTCCGAAACGGCGATGAGGATCGCGTCGGCTCCGCTGTTCACCGCCTGCTGGATCCGCTGCGCCTGGACCTGTCCGTCCTCCTGCGGCGGGGTGAGCCAATTCACCTGGATGGGGATCCCCAGCTGCTCGGAAAGCTCCCGAGCCGCGTCCTCCGCCCCGGTACGGGCGGCGAGGAAGACGGGGTTGTTCGAGCTCTTCGCGATTACGGCGATCTGGATGCCTTCTCCCCCCGCCATCATGCCGCCCTGCTGGTCTGACGCGGACTGATCGCCCCCGCAACCCGCCATCAGGCCAAGAATCGCCAGACCGCCCAGCATACCATGGAGCGTCCGCTTCATCGTCTCGTCTCCTCTCAGGTTGATGTGGCGGCGGGCGTCGTCGCCGACGCCGCACTGCGCAGTCGCCGCACGGTTATCCGGCTGCTCCATCGATCGATCACGACCGCGATGATGATCGCGCAGCCGATCACGATCCACTCGTAGTTCTGATCGAAGTGCAACGTCCGGATCGACTGCCGGATCAGCACGATGAGGAGCGCTCCCAGCGTGGCGCCGAATGCGCTTCCCTTCCCACCGATCAGGCTGGCACCGCCGACCACGGCCGCCGCGATGACATACAGCTCGTAGCCCTGCGCATCCCCCGACGAGGCCGAGCCGTAGAATCCCGCTCCGAGAAACGCCGCGAGACCCGCCATCAAACCGGAGACGGCGAACACGCCGATCTGGATCCGGTTCAGCGGAAGACCGGCGTACCGGCTCGCCTCGAGATTGCCCCCGAACGCGAAGACGTGGCGACCCATGACCGTGCGCGTCAGGTACAGCGTACCGAGGACCGCGATAGCCACCATCGCGAGCATGGGGACCGGATAGAGGCCGGTGCCCAGGCCGAGGGAGGCCTTGGCGAAACTCGTCAACGCGGACGGTAGAAGAATGCTCTCGGCCCTCGTTGCCACGAAGGCGATCCCCCGGAACACCCACATCGTCCCCAGGGTGATGATGAACGGGTGTACCTTCAGCCCCGCCACCAGAGCACCGTTCAGCAGACCGCACAGCAGGCCCACGCCCGCCGCTACACCGAATCCCAGCATCACCGTCGCCGTGTCGCCGACGGGTCCTAGCGCGCGCAGGAACATCGCTGTGCTCACGCCCGCCAGCGCGTAGATAGACCCTACCGACAGGTCGATCCCTCCGGAGATGATGACGATCGCCGCCCCCACCGCCATGATCGCGAAGAAGCTGGCGTCCGTGGCCGTCTGGATCAGCGTGTTGGAGTTCCAGAAGCTGTTGACCAGCTCGCCGGTGCGCCGATCGACGTAGGTCTCGGCTAGCATCGTGAGCACGATGGCCAGGGCGGTGATGATCAGCACCAGCCCCAGTTCGGGGGACGAGACGACCTTCCGGATGAACGACCGCATCAGGTGATTCGTCGCTTCGAGAACGGGTAGGGATGGCCGACACGACGTCGAACGGATCGCGGCCGACCGGAACCCCGCTGGCCCCGGGAGCCGCCGGATGGCAGGCGTGTCGATCGAACCGAACAAGGCAGCGGCGCGCGCTCGGCGGTACCTCGACTGGCGCTAAGGGTAAGCGTCGGGCCATCGCCCGGCAACGCCCCGAACCCGCCCGGGCGAGCGGCCGACGATCGCCCCCGAACCGGGGTACAGGTGCATCGCCGACCTCGTCGGATCCATCTGGCAGCCAGCGGAACGACTCCGGTGAACGGCCGTTTCCCGGCCGGCCGCGCCACCGCTCCCACACCGCGACTCCGGGTTCGGCCTCCGCCCGCCCACGAGGTTCGACGTTGACGTGACGCCACGAGAACCGTAGCCTACGCGGGTTGCGAAACACCGGAGCGCGTGAGGCGTATCCCTACCGGTCGATCGCAATTGATACAGAAGTGAACTAGGGTCGAGCTGGCACCGAGGCGACGGGTCGGGAGGGGTTCCGAAGCGAGCCCCTCAGAAGCGGCCTTTCGCTTGACATGTATCGACTTGCGGGATACTTTGCAAGTCACCAGATAAGCTTATCTGTGTGCCACGATCCATTCCTCTGCAGGTAGACAAATGCAACAGGCCATCAGCCCCGTCGCCAGGCAGAGCCTCTCCGATGGTCTCGCCGAACGAATCCGGCAGCTGATCCATACGGGAGGGTTCAAGCCCGGGGACCGCCTTCCGAGCATCGCCGACATGGCGAGGCGATTCGGAGTTGGGCACCCGACTCTCCGCGAGGCACTCAAGAAGCTCGAAACGCTGGGCATCGTAAACATCCGGCACGGGTCGGGAGTGTATGTCGGCCGGGACGACAACTCGCTGCTGATTTCGAACCCGGTCTTCACGGGCTCGTTCACGCGGAAGCTGCTCGTCGACCTGATCGAGGCGCGGACGCCGATCGAGGTGACCTCGGTCCGGCTCGCGGCCAAGAATGCCACGGCGGAGAACCTCCGGGAGATGAAGTCGCTGCTCAACCAGGCGAGCGAGAGCCTGGGTGACGACGCCGTTTTGAGCCGGCTGAACATGGCCTTCCACCGCGAGATCGCGACGGCCTCCGGCAACGAGGTCCTGGGACAGGTGGTCGAAGTGCTGACCAACATCTTCCAGGAGGAGCAGCGCGCGATCCTGAGCATCTACGGGTCGCGGCAGAAGGACCACGCCGAGCACGTGCAGATCTACGAGGCGCTGGTCGCCCGGGACGCCGATCTGGCGGTCGAGCGGATGCAGGCCCACCTGGACGGTGTCCGGGACGTTCTGCAGCGGTGGGACCAGGAGAACGGGGAGTCCTGACACGGGGCCGCATACAACAGCGCTGGGCACGACAACACGAAACGACGCCGATCACCATGGACCGGCGTCGTTTCGTTTCTCACGGGTGGCCCCACAGGCCGCCGCTACTCGGGCGCCCGGCGCCTGCGCCAGTTGACCGCCTCCTCCGGGTACTCCGGCTCACCGTTCATCCCGGGCGAAGTCCAGGCGAATTCGAAGAACGTGACCGGAGCGGTTCCCGCTACGCGCAGCGAGTGCCACTCGTTCGGACCGAGGAGCACCGCCCCTCCCGGAGCCACCACGTACGTCGAGTCTGTGAACTGGACCTCCAGCGTGCCCGTCTGCACGAGCAGCACGGACTCCGTCGGGCGCGAATGGGGACGGGTGGGGTGCGGCGAGTCGCCTGGAGCCAGGGTGGACACGCGCAAGCCCAGGTTGAGTAGCGTCGAGGTGGGCGCATCGAAGTACGTGCGGATGGTCCCCTCTGGGCCGTTCGTTTCACGCAGCCTCTCGGCCGCCACAACGCGTGTCCCCATCAGCTCCTGCGCGGACACCGGACGAACGGAGTACATGCTGAGGAGGAGGACCACCCCGCACACCGCGGAAAGCACCGCCCCGCGGCCGAACTCGCCTGCGCCTCCCAGGCGGCGCGGGAAGCCGAACGCCCTACGCCTGCCCCTTTCGCTGCTTTCAACTACGGTTCGGACCGACATCATGTATCCTCCTGGCAGTCTCTCTCGCTTCGGCACGATGCCGACCTGCAGGCCGCCGAGCGGTCAGTTCTCCGCTAAGGGAGCCCGCCGCAGCCGGTTGAGCGTGTAGTAGATGGTCGAGTTGATCAGCGGCGTGCCGTCCGCCGCGCGGATTCCGGTCAGGTCCAGCTGGTGTACGTATCCCGGGCGCAACTCCCGAAGTCGCAGCCGCACCTTCATGCCATCCTCCGAGACCGTCACCGCCTCGATCGGCACCGTGGACCGATCCATCTGATCGGAACCGTAGTTGATGCTGTACTCGTAGTAGTAGCGCGAGAACGCGTACCGGCCGATGTCGCTGGCGGCGGCGACGTCGAGCGGCTTGGTGAACGTCAGCTCGAACCCGTCACCCGTGAGCGACATCGTGTGGATGTCGAAGGGCGTCACCCCCGTCCAAGTGATCCGCGTGATCCCCTCGCCCCCGGTCCAGCCGTGGTCGGTGTGGCCGACCCAGAGGCTGCCATCAGGCGCGAACGCGATCCGGTTGCTCCCGGGCTTCAGCGGCGGTCCCGCATAGAACGGAACGACGGCCCCCTGGAAGGCGGCTCCGACCTGCTCGAGCATCACCCGCATCACCAGCGGGCGATTCATCTCGCCGACGAATATCTGCCCGGTGAACGGACCGAATCGCCCGCCCGTGTAATCGAACAACGGCTGGCTCGGTGAGTTGGCCAGGATCCCGTGCGGGAACTGCACGACCTCCTTCACCCGTATCCGATCGAGGACGGGCACCGGGATCGTCAGCGGGATGGTATGAATGTCCTCCTCCCACGCGAGGCTGGGAGGATGGCCATGCCACTGGAAAGGCTGCACATGATACAGCTTGCTGGTGCCCAACCAGTCGCCCTGGTTGTCGGTGACGAACAGGTTGCCGTCGCGGTCCAGCGCGAGGCCGTTCGGTGAGCGGAATCCGCTCGCCCACGGGATCGTCTCCCCGTCGGGCGTCACCCGCATCACCCATCCGCGGTACGGGACGGCCGAGAACATACGCCCGATCCTGCCGCGCGGGCTGTACTCCCCGCGGATGAGTGGCCGCACGGGGCCGTTGTTCGAAGCCGTGTTCAGCGAGTAGTAGAAGCCCCCCTCGGCGTCCCCGACCGGACCGTGCGCGAACTCCGCGTAGTTCCCGGACATCCCGAAGTCGTCACTCGCCGTCTCGAAGATGTCGGCATCGCCATCGCCGTCCTCGTCGACCAGGCGCGTCAGCTCCGGACGCTGCATGACGAACATCTCCCGCTCGCTCACGGCCACGACACCGAGCGGATCGTGGAGGCCCGTCGCGAAGACGGACCACTCCTTCCGCTCCGGGTCGTAGATCATGACCTCGCCGTGGTGGAAGACCGCCACGAGCCGACCGTTCGGGAGGAAGCTCAGCCCGCCCACCTCCGGGACGAGACCTTCGGGCGTATCGATGATCTCGACCCGGTAGGGATAGTCGGTGCGCGTGGGAGCAACCTCCTCCTGCCGACGCTGGGCGGCCGCCGTCCCGACGCCATAGCCGACGAGCTGAGCCAGCGCGAGAAGCCACACGATCGCGGAGCTGGTCATCGCACGCTCGTCCTCTCGGGCGTCATGGTCACGGTAAACTCGCGAGCCTGCTCCGCGCTCAGCTCGAGCGTGGTTCCGTTCCAGCGCCCTGCCGAAGCCTCGAAGCGAACACCGGCATCGTCCCCGATGAGGAAGCGCAGCGGTCGGGTGGTCACCACCCGGAACCGTCGCTCGAGCCCGCCGCCCTCGGACTCGCGGATCAGCTCGTGGATCTGCACGTCGTTCATCGAGTAGTGAAACTCGGGCAGCCCCCCTTCCACGAGACGATAGCCAAGGAAGTCGACCTTCGGCCGCTCGTCGCTGTCGGCGAACCGGAAGGGGAAGCCGACTTCGCTCCTGTAGTAGATCGCCCCGAGGATGCTTCCGTAGGCGTTCCCGTTGCCCCGCCAATGGTCCTGGTTGTCCACGAACCCGCCCTTCCATGCGGAGGCGAGGAAGACCTCGGCCGCATCGAAGTTGTAGGCGTGCTCCGGGTGGAACGCGACGGCGATGGCGGCCGGCCCGCTCTCCGGCAGGAAGGTGCGTGAGATCGCGGGGAAGGTCGTTCCGTACGAAAGGCCCGGGTACTCGCGGTTGGCGAGGGGCGGCGGACCCTGCGCCGCGTCCGGCCCCTCACGTTGATCGGGCGGCACGTTCTCGTCACGCGCCAGCGGCGGCATCTGCTGCCCGACGTACATCACGCCGTACATGATGTTGCCATGGCCAGGGAACGCGCAGACGTACGGGTAGGCGCCGGGCGTCGTGGGGGCGGTGAAGCGAAGCTCGAACGTGTCACCCTGAGCGGCGTCGCCGCGAGCACCAACGGCGTGTCGGGCACATAGTCGCGCTCCGGCGAAGCCTGCAGGCCGGCCGCAACCACGTCGGCCCGCGCCCCGGGCTGGGTGATGGCCAGGTTGTGGTCCATCTCGCTCTCGTCGTCGCGATTGGCGAGCGTCAGTATGACCGGACGCCCCGGAGGGACGCTGAACCGGACCCGATCGAAGCGGAACCCGGGTATCGCGTTGATGGTGACGAGAAGAGTGTCGCCGCGGGATGTGGGCGGAGCAGGCGTCTGCGCCGTCAGCCCCGCGTACGGGACCAGCGAAGCGAGCCAGACGGCTCCAACGGTTGTCGCTTGTCGCACGCCGTACGGAAGATGAGGTGAAAGGAAGGCGGAATGGGGCCCGCATAGATCGGGTCATAATATCTCTCTCGACTAGGAAAGATGCTACAATGACGCTATCGCCGCCACTCCGACGGCAGGAACGGCCAGTTCGAGGAGGTTTCCCCCCGTTCCCACCGATGAGCGGACCTGTCAGGAAAAGGGCGATCCGGGATTGGGAGGACCGGAATGGGAGGATCTGTGGGAGATGGGGGACGCGGCCGTGCGGTGTCTTCGCGGGCGTAGTCGCTCGGGCCATCAGGTCACACCGATCCGACGAGATCTACCGGCGCAGCGAGGTCTCTCACCGTCAACGCCCCGAGGCCCGTGCACGCGGGGGAGCACACGGGCCTCGGGATGGGCTGGCACGACGCCCGACGGTGCGGGCGCCGTGCTCAACGGATCACGGCATGGGGGCCGGATCCGGCAGCCCAGGAGAAGGCTCGTCCAACGGGCCACCCGGCATCGGCCCGGGCTCCGGCATGGGCGAAGGCTCCGGGGTCGGCGACGGATCAGACGGCCCACCCGGGAACGGCGCCGGCTCACCCACGGGGCCCGGCTGCTCCGACGGGATCGGCGCCGCCGGCTCCTCAGCCGCTGCCGGCGTTTCCGTGTCGCTCACCGCCACGTGCTGACCGCACGCGAGCGACGGAGCATCCTGCGAGTTGGCCGCACGCACCTGCACCGCTACCGGAGCGGCTGCGATCGTAGACAGGTTGATCGGCAGATCGGTCGTCAGCTCACCCTGACCCGCGTCGTTCACGTCGACATCGCCGAGCTGCGCGATGATCTCTCCACCGTCCTCGCACTGCCCCGAAACGATGAACGCGAAGAGCTCCGCGTCCGCCGGCGCGCCGCGTATCTGGAGCGCGACGTCCGTCTCATTCCCGTCCGCAGTCAGGACCGCCTCACCCGACGCGTCACCCGTCAACTCGATCGTGATTTGCGGCGCATCCGAGGCCTGGTCGGAGTCCATCACCTGCGCCTGAGCAAGGCCCGCCGTACCGGCGACCAGCCCGAGTGTCAGCGCGGCGCCAACTCCGGCTTTCCAGAATTCAGTCATTCTACTTCCCTCACTGCTGTAGTGATTGGAACACCTTCCGGATTCCCCCGCGTGTCCGGTGTGCCGCCCAAAAGCAACGGGTATACCAGTCTGGCAATCATTTACGTAAACAATTGCCAATGCTTCGCTTACGGGGATGATTGGCTGATTTCCGTGAGATCGCCGGACCGGCTCGGGTGGGGAATTTTTCCCTACCGCGGCCCGAGTCCTGCGAAGAATTGTCCGTCGGACAGGCCTCTCTCACGTAGAACGGCCGTCTCTGCGCCCCGATCAGGCCTCGGAGGCGATGGTCGCCGATTCCGAAACGGCTGAGAAAAGCGAAGCTTCAGGGCCTCGGCCACAGGCGGCCATCAGCCCGCCAAGCCATAGGGGCCGGGCACCCATCGTCAGAAAAGGGGTAGTGCCCAGACCGGGCCGAGGAAGTCGGTGGCGCTGCCACCTGAAGTCGTGGGACCTCCAGGATCCGATAGATGCAATCGATGAAGGTACTCGTGGTGGATGACGAACCGGCTCTCCGGGAAGTCCTCTCCATGCGGATCGAAAGCTGGGGCTACGAGGTGGCCACAGCGGCTCACGTGCGTGAGGCCAACGAGCGCCTGCGCGAGCTGTCGCCCGACATCATCATCTCCGATGTGGTGATGCCCGAAGCCACGGGTATCGAGCTCCTGCGGATGCTGAAGGCAAACGATCCCAGCAAGCCCGTCATCATGGTGACGGCCCACGGGAGCATCGATGCCGCGGTCGAGGCGATGAAGGAAGGCGCGCAGGATTTCCTGACCAAGCCGCTGGACTACACCAAGCTGCACGCGCTGCTCGAGACCACCGCCGCCGAGCTCCGCCGACGCGGCGAGATCCAGGCGATCGAGTCATCCCTGGAGAACGGGGCGCGCATGGGCCCGCTCATCGGGCGCAGCGACGCCATGCGGGAGCTGTTCGCTACCATCGAAGTGCTCGCCACGAGCGATGCCCCGGCGCTGATCACGGGTGAGAGCGGCACCGGCAAGGAGGTCATCGCGCGGATGCTGCACGACCTCAGCGGGCGGCGGAACGCCCCGTTCGTCCCGGTCAACTCGGCCGCCATCCCCGAAGGTCTCATCGAAAGCGAGTTGTTCGGGCACGAGCGCGGAGCGTTCACCGGCGCCGTTCGCACCCGTCCCGGCTGCTTCGAGCAGGCGGATGGCGGTACGCTCTTCCTCGACGAGATCACGGAGATGCCGCTCGCGCTCCAGCCGAAGCTGCTCCGGATCCTGGAGGACGGGCGGGTGCGGCGACTCGGCGGGGATCGGGAGATGGCCTTCGATGTCCGCGTACTGGCCGCCACGAACCGTTCGCCGCTCGAGGCCGTTCGCGACGGAGTGCTGCGCGAGGATCTCTACTACCGGCTCAACGTCTTCGAGGTACAGGTCCCGCCGCTGCGCGAGCGGCATGGCGACGTCCCGCTGCTGGCGCATCACTTCGTCAAGGAGTTCGCCCGCAAGCACCAGATGGACCTGGAGGGGCTGCGGGACGACGCTTGCGCGGCGCTCGAGGCCTACTCCTGGCCAGGGAACGTCAGGGAGTTGCGCAACGTCATCGAGCGGGCGGTGATCGTGGCGCGGTCCGGATGGATCGAAGTCTCCCATCTCCCGCCCTATCTCCGGACGAACGAGCAGCCGGAGCCGGCGCTGAGGTTACCGCTCGGCACATCAGCCGCCGAAGCCGAGAAGGCCCTCATTCTCCAGACGCTCGAGCGTGTCGGCGGCAACAAGTCGGAGGCCGCGCGGCAACTGGGCCTCGACGTGAAGACCATCCGCGCGAAGCTCAAGCTCTATAGCGGCGAGAACGGTAACGGGGACGCGTCACGATGAAGGTGGCGACCAAGCTCTCGGCCGCGTTCTGCCTCATCATCGCGGTGCTGGCCGGGCTGCTCGTTTACCACGTGCGCGCGAACCGGGCGGCGGTTTCGGCAAGCTTCGAGCTGGCGGAAATCTCATCGCGTACATCGATCGCGAACACCCGGCAGATCGCCGCGCTCAACCAGCTCGAGGAAGCGGCGGAGAAGTACTGGGTGACGCGCGACGCCGGTTACCTGGAGCTGTTCCGGCAGGCCTATAGCGAATTCGAGACCGTACTGGACGGGCTCATCGCCGGCGCCACGACGCCCCGCGAGCGGGAGGAGCTCGAGGCGCTGCGGACACGCTGGGAGGAGTTCGGGCCGACCGCTCGCTCGATCGGTTCGGACGTGCTGCTGTCCGATCCACCGGCGATAGCGTTCGCCACGTCGCTATCCGAGTTGCGGGAGCAGACCCGTGCCGTGACCGACGCACTGCAGGCGGCGATGAGCCAGCGGCTCGCGGCTTCGGTGGCCGCGTCCCGCCGTGCGGAACACGTCTCCTGGGCGGTCGGGGCCTGCACGCTCCTACTGATGATCGCGGTATTCACCGTCATCGTCCGCTCGATATCGAACGGTCTGACCCGGCTGCAGACGGGAACGCGGCAGGTGGCGCTCGGCAACTTCGAGTACCGTATCCCGATGGTCGGGGGCGACGAGTTCGCTCAGCTCGCCAACGACTTCAACCTGATGACGAGGCGCATCGGCGAGCTGGACCGGATGAAGCGGGACTTCCTGTCCAAGGTGTCTCACGACCTGAAGACCCCGCTCGCTTCGATGCGCGAGACCGTGCAGCTCATGCTGGACGAGGTGCCCGGTCCGGTGACGGCCCGGCAGCGCCGGCTGCTGGACCTCACGAACCAGAGCGCCCAGCGCCTCTCCTCGATGATCAGCAAGATCCTCGACCTCTCGGCGATGGAAGCGGGCGCGCTCGTGCTGGAGACGGGCGAACACGAGCTGGGGGAGATCGTCCGGATGGCGGCTGAGGCCGTAGCCCCTGGCGACGCGCTGGCCGAAACGCGCATCCGCGCCGATCTGGGAGATGCGCCTCTGATCGTGTTCTGCGATCGTGACCGTACCGTACAGGTACTCGTCAACCTGCTCGAGAACGCGATGAAGTTTTCGGAGGATGGAGCGCCCGTCCGCATCACCGCCCGCGCGGTCGCCCCTGGCGACCCCGCCATCCCCCCGAGCCACAGGCGGCTGCTCGGGCAAGGATCGGTTGGCGCGCTCATCCAGGTCATCGACAACGGGCCGGGCGTTCCCGACGTCGACAAACGCAGGATCTTCGATGATTTCTACCAGTCGCGCGGCGGTTCTCGCGGCGGCCGTGGGGTCGGTCTGGGGCTCGCCATCTGCCGCGAGATCGTCGACCTGCATGGCGGTGCGATCTGGGTGAGCGATGGCCCGGAAGGCGGGAGCATTTTCTCGGTGCTGTTCCCGCGAGCCCGCCTGACCGAGGCGCCGATGCTGCCGTCCGGCGCGGGGCTCCAGCCATCCACGATCGCCGGATGACTCGCATCTCCCGCTTCCTTCTGTCCCTCGCTCCCTTGCTGCTCGCGGCCGGCTGTGTCGCGAGCGCTCTCGACCGCCACTTCGCGGCGGGCCAGTACCTCGAGGTAGCGCGCCTGTTCGAGGCCGACTCGTCGCTGCAGAGCCGGGAGAAGGCGCTGTATTTCGCCGCCATGGCGTACGCGTTGCCCGAGAGCCCCGCCTACGATCCGTCGCGCGCGATCGAGACCCTTGACCGGCTCCTCACGCTGTACCCGCGTGGCAGCCGAAGCGGGGAGGCTCTCCGCCTTCGCCAGATACTCCAGGAAACGGACCGCCTCGCGCGCGAAACACAGCGGCTGGAGGAGAACCTGGCGGAGGCTACGGCAGCGAGAGACTCTACCGCTGCCATGCTGGCCGAGCTGCACGACTCCATCGCCACCCAGTCCGCCCGGGCGGATGGCCTTCAGGCTATCGCCGACCGACTGACCCGGGAGGTCCGTGAGCGCGACGCCCGGATCCAGGCACTGCAGGCGGAACTGGATGGGCTCAAGCAGATCGATATGGGGAGACCACCGCCGGAACGGCCGGTCGAATAGGCGCCGAAGCACCGCGAAAGAAGGGATGGAGCCGCCCGGCGTCTCGGTCCCCGCGTCAGTTGAAGTACCGAGCAGTCTGACGCGATATAGGATCGATATGCGAAGATTCCGCGGTAGACAGGCTCTCCTGATGTAGCGGCAGACCCTGGGTGGCCCACTCGCTCGAGCGGTACCAGTCAGTCACAACAACGAACCGAACGACCAGCCATGTCCCTCGAACTCACTTCCTCCGCATTCACGCACAACGGAAGCATCCCGGCTCAATACACCTGCGATGGACCCGATCGGTCGCCGCCGTTGAGCTGGCGCGGGGCGCCTGAGGGTACGCGCAGTTTCGCGATCATCGTCGACGATCCCGACGCCCCGGACCCGGCCGCCCCGAAGATGACGTACGTGCACTGGGTCATGTACGACATCCCGCCGTCGGTCAGCGGGCTCGGCGAGGGAGCAACTGCCACGTCCGTCGGTGGCCGCGAGGGGAAGAACGACTGGAATCGCACGGGTTACGGCGGCCCCTGCCCGCCGATCGGCCGACACCGGTACTTCTTCAAGCTGTACGCGCTGGACACCGTGCTCGGGGACCTCGGGGAACCGACCAAGGCGCAGCTCGAGCGGGCGATGGAAGGGCATATCCTCGCCAGGGCGGAGCTGATGGGGACTTACGAGAGACCCGCGACGGCGCGGGAGCGGTGATTCCGGGCGAGAGGTGGAGGGGCGTCATCGGGCGCACCCCGGGGGCGGGAAGGCTCGCCCCGCGCATGGGCCTGTCCAGAAATGACTGATCGCACCGCAGGCCACCCTCCCGACGTCGTCGTCATCGGCGCTGGTGTGGCCGGGCTCGCGGCTGCCGCCGAGCTGACGCGAGGTGGCGCCAGTGTCACGCTCGTCGAGGCGCGCGACCGGGTCGGCGGGCGTGTGCACACGAGGCACCTCGACGATTGGCCCCTCCCGGTTGAACTCGGCGCGGAATTCATCGACGTCCCGGGCCCTGCCTGGGACGCGCTCAGCTCGGCCGGCGGCGCCGCGTACAGGAGCGTCGACGGGATATGGAGTGTGGAAGCCGGAGTTGCGCGCCCGGTCGACATGGAGGGTGTGGCCGAGCGCACGCTCGGAAAGCTCGATCCACCACCCCCGGTAGACGAGCCTTTCCGGCAGTGGCTCGACCGGCAGTCCGGGATCGATGAGGACGACAGGGCCTGGGCCCTCCGCTATGTCGAGGGATTCCACGCGGCCGATCTCGACCGCGTCGGTATCCACTGGCTCGCCCTGGCCAGCGAGGGGAGCGCCGGCGGCGGAGGCGAGGTCCGTTTCCACCCCCTGGCCGGTTTCGATGGCGTCGCGGAGGCGCTGCGCTCGCGACTCGGCCCCAACTGCCAGGTGCTTCTCGAGACCGTAGCCGAGGCGGTCGACTGGGAACCGGGATCGGTGCAGGTCGAGTGCTACTCGAGCGGAAACGGCGAGAGAGTCACACTCTCTGCCCGCAGGGCGCTCATTACGCTGCCTCTCGGGGTCCTCCAGGCATCTCCGGGGAAGCCGGGTGCGGTCAGCTTCAATCCCTCTATCGAACCCAAGCAGCGCGCGATCCACTCCCTCGCGATGGGAAGCGTGCTGAAGGTGGTCTTCCGGTTTCGCGAGTCTCTGTGGGACCGGCACGTCCGCTTCCTCGATCGGGGCGACGTGCCGGTCGAGCGAAAGCTCTTCGTGACCCGCGCGACGTTCCCTACCTGGTGGACCACGTCACCGGTCATATCCCCCATCATTACCGCCTGGGTGGGCGGCGGGGCGACCTCGCGCGTGCGCAGTCTCGGAGATCCGCCCCGGGTGGCCGTCGCCTCGCTTGCGGGCATCCTGGGTACCGATGTGGACGAGGTGGTACGGTCTCTGGTCGACTGTCAGTTCCACGACTGGGGCGCCGACCCCTTCGCCCGTGGCGCCTATAGCTACGTACCCGCAGGCGCACTCACGGCGCAGGAGGAACTCGGACGCCCGATCGAGAACACCCTGTTCTTCGCCGGTGAGGCGACCGCCCCGAGCGGCGCCAACGCAACCGTCGACGGGGCCATCGAGACTGGGCGCCGTGCGGTGAAGGAGATTCTGGAGAGTCTGCGAGGGTAAGGGAGTAGGTCACAGCCATTCGCACCCGGACTGCTCGCCTCCGATCGTTCCCAGCGTACTCGCTCGCCCCGGTCGGTCCCTCCCTCTGGTCGTTCGAGCTTGCCTCCGTTTCGCGATTGTCGTCCTTCGTTCCGAGCTTGCCCCTCGTCATTGTGGGCTTGCCCTCGTGTCATTTCGAGCTTGCCCAGAAATCTGCACTTCGACCCCACATAGGGGCCCGCCAACCACGTCTGCGCAGATCGGCGTCTCGGGCCGACTCCGCGTTCGCGCCGAAGCAGGGAGGAGTGCAGATCCCTCGACAGGCTCGGGATTGCAACGATGAAGCTCGAGATGGAAACGAGGGCTGACCGGTTCCGGGTGGTGATGAACGCCTGATTCAGTGCGCGGGGCCGGGGCTTGGTCGCCTTTCCATCTGCTTGCGAAAATCCCCGTCACCGGAAGCCCTTCCAACGTGTCAGCGGCGGTCGTAAATCTGACACTTCGGTCGGGTGAAAATCGGACACTCG
>CAZJEH010000062.1:0-19143 GCA_964544905.1 uncultured Gemmatimonas sp. | reverse complement strand
ACCCGCGACCTTCGGGTTATGAGCCCGACGAGCTACCAGGCTGCTCCACCCCGCGGCGCAAGGAAAGTAAAGTTAATGGCGCCGCTCAGACGCGTCAACCCTGGGACTCGGCGGCGACAGGCGTGCATCCGCCCGCGCGAGCCCGCCGGATCAACAGGTCGCATTCCTACGATCGAGGCGTGTCCCACCTCCGTCAAGCGTCCCATGACTGCTCCCACCGCTGGTCCAACCGGCCGATCGGTCTCGCCGGACTATCGGTACGGCGCGGTGCGCGCCGGAGCCCGTTTCTCCACCTCGGCGCCGCCTGTCGATTCCGTCGCCAGGTCGAAGCAGGGGAAGTGCAGACCCCTCGACTTCGCTCGGGTGCCAGGGAAGCTTCGCTCCGGGTGGACGAGGGAGGTTCGCTAAAGTGACAGGGTGGGTTCGCTCGAGGCGACGAGTCGGACGCCAAACGAAGTCTCCACCTTATCGACAGTCGGCTGCCGGCTTCCTGGTGGGGACGTCCGCTCGGTGGAAGCCGGCCGTTCTGGAGCGACCTGCGGCGTTTCCCCGTTCCCCCATGCCGCGGTATCCGGCCGCCCCGCTCAGTTGGTGAGAGCTGGTCGATCCGGGGACGACCGGTGAAGAAACGACGGCCGCAGGTTGAACGACAAACAACAAGGGCGCCGGGTGTCCCTCAGCGCCCCTGATCCGCCAACCGTTTACACCGGCCTATTCACATCGACATCCCATTGAGCCCGCGCCGGAGCGCCTGGATCATCCCCATGTGGGTGCCGTCGTGGACCAGGCTGAAGCGAAGCGCTTCCGCCGGCGTGCGCAGCGTAAGTCCGACGGACGTGGTGTAGGGGTTCGGGAACGGCTTGTCCGCGACCGGGCGGAGCTGCTCGAAGAGGGCCGGCATCTGCTCGACGATCACCGGCACCAGTTCCTCGAAGGGCGGGATTGCGTCGTCCTTCGACCAGTCGGCAGGGCTCGTCCCTTTCGCGAACCAGCGACGATACGTCTCGGGGACCCCGAGCGGCTCGCCCAGCAGTCCCAGCGTGAGCAGCCTCGGGGTCGTCACGAGGTGACCGGCATGCCAGTGGAGATTGTTGTTCCACGTGGGCGGAATAATGTCAGCGCGACCGGCTTCTCCCTCGAGCATCCCCACGATCGCGCGCCGGAATCCCATCGTGAAATCGACCAGCTGTTCCCAGTCCGCCATCCGTTCATCCATCCGGTTTCAGGTCCACGATGCGTTCAGAACTGGAAAGCTAGCACATTCGCGCCGATCGGACGAGCGGCCGGGTTGGATCGGGTGCGGTCGGGCCGGGTGCCAACGCCTCGCGGCGAGAAGAAGCGGTGATACGCAGGTCAGATCGCACCTGGCGCAGCGTACTCGACGTCGTAGTCGACGATGCGCCCGCGCCAGTAGGGCTGCCACTCGCCGGCGATGATCCAGCCTACCTCCCCGATCTGCGGGACCATCATTCCGGCCCGCTCGACGTACGACCAGAAGCGTCCCTCCCACGGCGTCACGACGGGCACGCCGTCGACATCCCGGTGCCGGAGCGCGGTGATCCTGGAGATCTCCCCGGTGGATTCGAAGTCGACCGTCATCGATACTTGCACCCCCGAGTCGGCCAGGATCGCGCGCGCCGAATCGTCTTCGATGGCCTCCCAGGTGACGCCGGCGCCGGGCAGGAGCGCGGTCGGGAACCAGACGGCCTCGGCGAGATAGCGGAGGAGCGACGCGGTCGCCATCTCCGGCGTCCCACCCTGGCTGACCACCGGCACGAGTCCCTCGATCGCCCCGCTCATCGACCCTTCCCCGAGAACGTATGCGTCGCGCACGAGGGCCTTCACTCCAGGGCCCATCCGGATCCGGGCATCCCAGACGAACCCCGGCGGGGACACGCTGAAGTGCTCGGTCGCCTCGAAGGGCGTCCACTTCCCGGGCGCGGTAGCGAACTCACCGGTCTGCGACATCCGGCACCGAATCACGGCGGGATGCCCGGGCGTGAGGGCGAACACGAAATATCTCGCGACAGGCGCGGGTAGTCCCTCGAGATCGGCGGGTGAGAAGGTGGGTGCGATAGTTGGGGAGCCCTGGGACGATGCCTCCCGTAGCCGCGTGGTGACCGCTTCCGTCCGTCGGGTCCACACCGCGCGGCCGGCGGTCCGAGCCGCGACCACCGCCACCGCCACGGAGGCCGCGACCGTCAGAGCCCGCTCCCATCCCTTCATCGACGTTCCCCGTGGGTAGTGGTCAGGCGAGGATCACTCGGACGAGCCGTTCTCCGATCGTGCCGATCACCGAGATCATGACCGCCCCGGCCAGCGCCCAGCCAAAACTGTCGATGGTGAGGCGGTCCGTCACGGCGTCGGTTATCTTGAGGATGATGGCGTTGACCACGACTCGGGTCACAAACGCCAGAAGCCAGGCGAGGCCGAGCGTCACGACGGTCATGAGCGTGAAGAACAGCCAGCCGAGGAGCAGGTTCAGCAGTCCGAAGATGGCACTGACCACCACCGCACTGCCGAAGCTCCGGACATGGAAGCCGGGCAGGACTCTGGCGGTTACCCAGACCGCGAACGACAAAACCAGCCACGAAACCAGGATGGACATGACGGTCGTGCAGGGGTGAGACAGCCGGACTCGAGTTGCCGAACTCGCCGCCGCCCGCGGCGGCGACTACGCCGCGCGAAACGTCGTCGGAAGCGACGGCGCCAGCGTCCGGAAGGTAAGAGCGCCAGCCGCTCGTTGTCGAGGAAGATTGGAACTCCGTGTGACGCCCTTCGGGGATCACCAGAACCTGCTACCTGCCGTAGGCGGTGAAAAGAATGCTGAGAACGATCGAGTTTCCGCGGCGGGTCGTTGCGTACCAGGAGTCGATACGCGGCGTGATGGAGTTCCTGACCGACTCCACCTACGCGAGGCGCCACCTGGAGCCGGGGGTCGCCGACTTCGCGTTCGGCAACCCGCACGAGCTGCCGCTGACCGCCTACGTCGACGCCCTCCGGCGCCACCTGGAGCCACGCGACAAGAACTGGTTCGCGTACAAGTTGAGCGAGCCGGCCTCCAGGGAGGTTGTCACAACCACACTGCGCGAGATCCGCGGGCTCCCCTACGAGCCGGAGGACGTCATGATGACGAACGGCGGGTTCGCCGCCATCACCGTCGCGCTGAACGCCCTGGTGGAGGGCGGCGAGGAGGTCATCTTCCTCAGCCCGCCGTGGTTCTTCTACGAGGCGCTGATCCACGCCATCGGTGCCGTCCCGATCCGGGTCCGGGTGCGCCCGGACAACTTCGATCTGGATGTGGACGCGATCGCGGACGCCATCACGCCGCGCACCCGGATGATCATCGTCAACTCGCCCAACAACCCCACGGGCAGGATCTATCCGCCGAGCACGCTGCGGGACCTTGCGCAGGTCCTGGAGGAGGCGTCGGAGCGCAACGGGCGGCGGATCATTCTCCTGTCCGACGAGGCGTACAGCCGGATCGTATTCGACGGTGGGGACTATCCGAGTCCGACCGCGTTCTACCCGGACACCCTCATCGCATACACCTACGGGAAGACGTTGCTGACGCCCGGTCAGCGGATCGGTTACGTCGCGGTTCACCCGGAGATGGCGGGTCGCGCGGAGATCCGGTCGGCGCTCGAGACGGCGCAACTGATGATCGGGTGGGGATTCCCCAACGCGCTCCTCCAGCACGCGATCGCAGATCTGGAGAAGCTGTCGCTCGATGTGTCGCGGCTCCAGCGTCGCCGTGACCGGCTCGTTCACGAGCTCCGCCGCCTCGATTACGACGTGCACGTGCCGGAAGGAACGTTCTACCTGCTGCCACGTTCCCCCATCCCGGACGACGTGGAGTTCGTGGACCGCCTCGCAGCGCGCGACGTGTTCTGCCTGCCAGGAACGATCGTGGAGATGCCCGGCTACTTCCGCATGTCCCTCACCGCGAACGACGAGATGGTGGAGCGGGCGGTGGAGGCGCTCGAGGCCGTCAGGCAGGAGTTCTAGCCGGCCTGCTCACGACGTCAGCGTCCGAGCGCTGTCGCCCGACCCGCCTCGGACGTCGGTGGGCGCGCCCTGGGAGGCGAACCGCAACGTCGGGCTGTGGATGAAGACCAGCGGGAACCTCGGCTCCCCCACCCGCTTGTCATCCCGAGGCACAGCCGAGGGATCTGCACTTCACCCCTGCTTCAGAGCTCACGCCAGCGCCTGCCCCCGACCGGCCGACAACCCGCGATACAAGGAGGTCCAACACCTCCGTGACCTGCGGACTGGCGCCCTCGCATCACGGTCCGCCACCAGGCCGGCCTGCGAAGAGCGCCGAGCCAACCCCCACCCCACTCATCGCCGTACCCCGCCCCCCCGGGGCATGCCGCTTGCCTATCCGCACCCGGGGCCGATTCCCGGCCTCATGCTTCACCAACACCCAGAGGGACCGATGACCGACCAGCAACGCACCAATCGGCCGGAGGATCGGGAACGCGGCTTCGGAATGGATCCGGAGCGGGAACGGGACATCCAGCGCGCCGGACAGCGCGACCCGCTCGAGCGGGACGATCGGAACATTCACGAGGGCGTTCAGACCGATCGGGAGCGATCGGGATCGCGGAGCCAGGAGGGGATGCGGGGTCGGGAGGGAAGGGAATCGGCGGGAAGGGAAGAGGCCGATCCGCGCCGCGGCAATGAGGAGGAGCGCGAGTTGGGAGGCAGGACGGGGCGTACCAGCCAACAGCCCGACGTCTCCGATCAGCCGCTGAATGCTCCGGCTCGCCCGGACGGCGGCTTCGGGCGCGGCAGCGGATTCGACGACGAGGAGATCGCCCGTCGCGCGTCGGGCCGCGAGCTGGAAGAGGCGGAAGACCTGCCGGCCTGGTACGAGGAAGAGGACCGGGAAGAGGAGGAGCTGTTGTAGCGGACTCCCCGCGGAGGATCACGGCGGCCGTAGCGCCCGGGTGAGGAAGGGCGGTAGTGGAGGCGCGCGGTCGCCGTTCGTGCTCGCGTGATCATGGACACGGGTCCGACGACGAATGCCGGACCCGTGTCGCGTATCGGAGCCTCCCGCCCGACGCGATTCCGACAGGATTCAGGCCGTCGCGCTGGCTTCGGCCTGCGGCGCGAACTTCACGTTCCCTTCGTAGTTGATCATCCACTGCACCCCGTAGCGGTCGACGAAGCTCGCGTACTTCTCCGCCCAATCGGTCTGCTGCAGCGGCATCTCGACCTTGCCTCCCTCGCTCAGGGCGCTGAAGATCCGCTCGGCATCCGCCGCCGAATCCGGCTGGAGGCTGATGTAGCTGTTGTTGCCGAAGACGATCTTCTGGCCGAACGACTCGAGTGCGTCGGTGCCCATGAGGATCGTGTTCGGTCCCAGGGGCAGGGCAATGTGCATGATCTTGTCGAGGTCCTCCTCCGGAACGCCCAGATTCTCACCCTGGAGGTCGCGGAAGCGGAAGACGCCCAGGAACTCGCCGCCGAACACCGAGCGGTAGAAGTTGAACGCCTCTTCGGTGTTCCCGGGGAAGTTGAGGTAGGGATGGACCGAAGTGATCATGGCTTCCTCCAACGGTAGGGGTTCTGATTCGCTCACACGTCCCGATACCTCCTTGTCGTTCGGGGAACGCGGAAATCGACATCGGCGGCGGCGTGCCTCGGATTCGCCCGCCCGATCCGGTCCGCTGACCCGCTATCCCCCTGCTTCTCCGATCTTTCGCCTCAGCACCTGTCGCAGGATGGCCGTGTTGTAGATATCCGTGTGCTCGTAAAGGTAATCGTACTGGTTGATGACGATCGTTGCCTCGCCGCGCGCCTGCGGGCCGCCGAGGTCGCGCACGGCATCCTCGTGGTTGGCGAAGCAGAACCAGGAGATTCGTTCGTCGTTGGGAAACCGAGGTAGCTGCGCGGCCGACGCCGAGTCCGGATAGAAGCAGAGCGCCTCGGCATCGGGATACTCGGGATGGGGACGGTACGCGCCGGAAAGGGTTACGGTGCCGAGGAAGCTCACCCGCCCTGTCCACGAGGTGGAGTCGGCGGCTTCCGGCCGCACGTCCATCTCCCCCACCCGGAACGAACCCAGTTGCTCGTCGGGCGAGATGCGGGACGGGACGATGAGGAGCGGTCCCTGGTCGACGGTGCCGCCCGGAGCCGTCCGGTCACATCCGGCGAGGAAGAGGATGAGGAGCGGAGCCACGAGCGCCACGCGCAGCGGCCGATGACGGTTGCGCCGCCCGCTGGCGGTCGACAGCGAACTCGCGGCGCGCATCTTCGATCAGGCGGTGATGGACGGTGTCGGAGGCGACTCGTCGGCGGATGAGGAGAACAGCTCCCCGAGGGGGAACGGTCGGGCCTGGAGGACGGGCCGCCCGTGCGCATCGAACCAGCGCTCCCGTGGACGGTCGTAGTACAGCTCGACGCCGTTGCCGTCCGGATCCTCGAGGTAGAGTGACACCGTCGCCCCGTGATCGATGGCCGAGCGAATCCGCGCGCCTGCCGCGAGTACCCGCCGGGCCGCATCGGCCAGCGCCGCCCGGCCAGGATAGAGAAGGGCGAAATGGTAGAGTCCCGCGTGTCCCGCCGGCGGCGGACCCGCCGCCGGGCCATCGAAAGTGTTCAGGCCGATATGGTGGTGATAGTCACCGAAGGCCAGGAACACCGCCGGGATTCCCGCCGGCCGGCCGTCCGCCGTGACGTGGAAGCCCAGAACGTCCCGATAGAAGGCGGTGGACCGATCGAGATCCGATACGCGGAGGTGAACGTGACCGATCCGAACACCATCGATGTTGGTGCTGAGACCCATCGTCGTGCGGTCTGGAGTCAATGGAAAGCGCTGTGGGGATCGACGACGTGCGCCAAGCGGCAAGATAGGCGGCCGCCGAGGACGGGGCAAAGAGATCACGCGAGCCCGCTGACCCTCGGTACTCATCACGAAGTCCATCCTGGGCCACCTGGCCGATGAATACGGTTCCCGCGGCGCCGCGGACGAGTCGCCGGCACCGCATCGGAATCGATTCTCCTCGCGGCCTCCGCCCCGCGTGATGTCTGTCCCGCGAGGAACTGAGGAGGCCGGAGGAGGAATGACCTGTGTACAACCGGGCGGGCATCGCCGTGACCGCCCCGCCGGCGCCCCCTTCCGCCACAGGCTTGCCACGCCTGCGAGCCCATCTCTATCCTAACCCGCGGCCGCTTGACGCCGACCAGTTCATCACCCCCACCTGCTCGCCATGTCCCACGATTACGAGAAGCTCGGTGCCTTCTATCTCGGTCGCGAGGTCGATCCCGGCACGGGCAAGGTGACGGACGACATCCTCCTCTACGACTCGCGAGACCTGACCACCCACGGCGTCATCATCGGGATGACGGGGAGCGGCAAGACAGGTCTTGGAATCGGTCTGCTCGAGGAAGCGGCGATGGACCGCATCCCCGTGATCGCCATCGACCCGAAGGGTGACATCGGCAACCTCCTGCTGACCTTCCCCGATCTGCGCCCCGAGGATTTCCGACCGTGGGTGAACGAGGACGTCGCGCGTCAGAACGACCAGGATCCGGACACGTTCGCCGCCGCCCAGGCGGAGCTGTGGCGAAAGGGGCTGTCGGACTGGGAACAGGACGGCGAGCGCATCCGCCGGCTGCGTGAGCACGCGGAGTTCACGATCTACACTCCCGGAAGCGCGTCCGGCCGCGCGGTGTCGGTCCTCCGCTCTTTCGATGCTCCGCCGGCGCAACTCCTGGAAGACGCGGATGCCCTCCGCGAGCGCATCCAGAGCACCGTCACGGGGATCCTCGGCCTGCTGGGGATGAACGCCGATCCGGTCCGCAGTCGCGAGCATGTGCTCCTGTCGGCCATCCTCGATGACGCCTGGCGGAACGGCCGCAGCCTGGACCTCGGCGGGCTCATCCGGGCGGTGCAGGAACCACCGTTCACCCGCCTGGGGGTGATGGAGCTGGAGAGTGTCTACCCCGCCAAGGACCGGTTCCAACTCGCGATGCAGATGAACTCGCTGCTCGCGTCCCCCAGCTTCCAGGCCTGGATGGAGGGCGACCCGCTGGACGTGGCATCGCTGCTCTACACCCCCCAGGGCAAGCCGCGCGTGTCGATCTTCTCGATCGCGCACCTCGGGGATGCGGAGCGCATGTTCTTCGTGACCATGCTCCTGACGGCCATCACCGGGTGGATGCGTGGTCAAGCGGGGACGACCAGCCTTCGGGCGCTCGTCTACATGGACGAGGTCTTCGGGTTCTTCCCGCCGGTCGCCAATCCGCCGTCCAAGGAGCCGCTGCTCACCCTGCTCAAGCAGGCGAGGGCGTTCGGGATCGGCGTCGTGCTGGCCACCCAGAACCCGGTCGACCTCGACTACAAGGGGCTGGGCAACACCGGCACGTGGTTCGTCGGGCGGTTGCAGACTGACCGGGACAAGGCGCGGGTGCTGGAGGCGCTCGACGGGGCGATGGCGGGCTCGGCCCCGATGCCGCGCGGTGAGCTGGACCGGCTGCTGTCGGGGCTGGGCAAGCGGGTGTTCCTGCTGCACAGCGTTCACCGAGGCGCGCCCGTGCTCTTCACGACGCGTTGGGCGATGTCGTACCTCGCGGGTCCCCTGACGCTTGCGCAGATCCGGATGCTGTCGGGGGGCGAGCGAGGAGGTGGGGAGTCGACCGCCCAACCGGCGGCAGCGTCCGCGGCGGCGAACGTTTCGGCCGATCCCTCTCCATCCGCAGCCGGGTCCGCGGCGTCGGCCGGCGCGGGCACGCGGCCGATCCTGCCACCGGGAGTCCGCGAGTTCTTCGCACCCGCACTCCGCCCCTCCGCCTCCATTTCCTACCGGCCAGCGGTGCTGTCGGCGGCGGAGGTCCGGTACTCGTCGGCTCGTCACAAGGTCGATGAAACGAGGACCGTCACAGCGGTAGTCCCCCTGATGGATGGCCCGATTCCGTTCTCGGTCGAGCGGGCGGAATCGGTCGATCTGGCGATCGATCTGCTCGATCAGGAGCCGGCGGGGCCGGCGTCGTTCGGGCGCCTGCCCGCGGAGGCGACGCAGGCACCGAAGTACACGGCATGGGCCAGGGAAATCGAGCGCTGGATCCAGGGCGCGGAGCCGTTGAGGCTGTTCGAATCACGCGTCCACAAGACCGTTTCGCGTCCGGGGGAGAGCGAGCGGGAGTTCCGGATGCGGCTGGCGGATCTCGGGCGCGAGGCCAGGGACGCCAAGGCCGACAAGCTGCGCGCAAAGTACGAGCCGAAGATGGAGCGGTTGCAGGACCGGCTCCGGCGCGCGGAACAGGCGGTGGAGAAGCAGGCCGCGCGCTCGAAGCAGGCCATGATCGACACCGGCATCTCGGCGATCGGCGCGATCCTCGGCGCGTCGGCGGGGAAGGGGAGCCGGGGGAAGGGCGGGTTGCTCGGGGCGTTCCTCGGACGGGGCACGTCCCGCGCGGGAACGGCCATCCGCTCCGCGGGCCGGGCCGCACAGCGCCGCCAGGACGTGGAGCACGCCGAGGAGTCGGTCGAGGCGGTGCGCGCGGCGATCGCCGACCTGGAGAAGGAGTTCGAAGCGGAACTGCAGGCGATCGAGAACGCGGCCGACGCCGAAGAGACGCTGGAGGAGGTGGTCATCCGCCCACCGCTCACGGCCATCGCGACCCGGCTCACCGCCCTCGTGTGGCTGCCCTACGGCAGCGAGGGCGGGGCGGAGGTCGAGCTCTGGCGGTGAGCCGCTAAAGAATCACGCGAAGCCGCGAAGGAGGCCGTCGGACCACTTCCGCGTCGTCGCGGCTTCCCGCGGCGCACCTCAGTCACGCAGCGGCCGCCCCGGAATCGTGGACCGCTGGAGCGCCTCCTCGATCACCGGATTCTGCGGGCGCGTCGCGTTCGGATCCGGCCTCGGCGCCTCGGGGTTCAGCCGCGAGAAGTAAAGCCAGCTCTGGATGTCCTCGCTGAGGTTGATGGCCGCATGCACCGTCTGCCCGTTCGGCGGCGCGAGGAAGCCCGCGTTCTTCGGCCACCAGCGGATCTCGCTACCCAGCTGCATCAGCGCCGGACCGTCGGTGAACTTGATCCACACCTCTTCCTGGTCGGGCGTATGGGCGTGCGGGCCGGCGATCGTCATCGGCCCCATGTAGACGATGTAGAGCCGGTCGCCCCAGTGCATCCCATCGTCCGGATGTGCCCCGGAGAACACGTACTTGGCCATGTTCGACCAGTGGACGTTGCGCTCCGTCAGCGCCAGCGCGTTGATGTCCCGGACGAGGATGCTGGACCGCGGCGTGACCTCCGGCTCGAGGTCCCGGGTGAGCATGATGGTGACCAGCGGCTCGCCGTCGCTGCGCAGGCGGTGCGGGACATTCGGCGGGACGAGGACCGCGATTCCCGGCGTCAGGTCCCACTCGCGCTCTCCATCGTCCAGCCGGCCGGTGCCGCTCTGCACGATGAAAATGAGCATCTGCGGCATCCGCGTGAGCGGCGTAACGTTGGACCCGGGCAGCGTCGCCACGGACACGTCGTTGGTGTAGCGAAGGACGGCCCCGGGGTCGCCGGGCTGGAGCGGGTCGCCCTTGCGCAGGATCGACCGCGTGAACATCACATCGTGGCTTACCCGCGACGGTGCGCTGTTCGCGTCTCCGATGAACCGATCGATGTCGATGCCGACGCGATCGTTCGATGGGGGTTCAACAGGTCGTTGAGGCGTCGTCTGCTGGCCGACCGCCGGGGCGGACCAGAGAAGGACGAGTACTGCGAGCAGAATCCTCATCGGAAGCACGGGTCGACGGGTGACGAAACGAGAGGGCCGAAGACGCCCGGGAAGCATCGATAGAAAGCGCTGATCGAGGGAGACGGGCCGCTGCGTTAGGGTGCGAACGGGCCGCTCCCCGCCCGCCCTCGGCCGGGGTTTCACGCCAGGATGCGCATTGAGACTGGCGATCCGCCCCTGAACATTGCTAAACTGGTACCCGACGATCGTGAAGTTGGCAACCCGCCCAGTGCACCGCACCTCACAAGAGCCCTTCAGAAACCGCGATGACGACTACACGAGTTCGAGCCGCCCTGGCTGCGCTGCTGATCCTCGTAGCCACCGCCTGCGAAGGCGGTGGTGGCGAAGGCGATCCCATCCGTATCGGCGTGCTGTACCCGACCACCGGCGGTTCACAGGTGTCCGGACGCCCAGCGCTCGACGGCCACAACATGATGGTCGAGAAGATCAACGCCGAGGGAGGGCTCCTCGGTCGCCAGGTCGAAAGCATCCACCTGGACAGCGAGGGTGACCCGGCGGTCGCGACCCAGCGTGCGAGGGAATTGATCACCCGCTATGGCGTCCAGTTCCTGCTTGGCGGGCTGACGTCGTCGGAGGGCCAGGCCATCTCCGAGGTCGCAAGGCAGGAAGGTGTGATCTACATCTCCACCATCCCCAAGACGACGGAGATCACGGACCCGGCCAACTTCCATCGCTACGTCTTCCGCACCGCCGCCAACACGAACACGGAGGCGCGGTCCGCGGCGATCATCATGGACCGCCTGGGCATCGACCGGATCTGCACGATCCTGTTCGATTACTCGTACGGGCACAGCCTCGACGGTCCGTTCCGTGATCAGATCCAGAAGCTGCGGCCCAACGCGCAGATCGTCTACCAGGCCTGGCCGGCCCTCGGCGCGACCGACTACACGACCTACATCACCAACATCCTGAACGCCGGCTGCGAGGGGGTCTTCAGCAACATCTGGAGCTCCAACTTCCCCGCGTTCGCCAAGCAGGCCGCCCCGTTCGGCTTCTTCAATCAGGTCACGTACGTCACCGCGGGCGAGGTCGGCACGCCGGAGGTCTCCGAGGAGCTCGGTGCCGACATGCCCGAGGGCGTCTGGGCGAATTCCTACGAGGTCTTCTACTACCCCGACACGCCCGAGCACCAGGCGTACGTGCAGGAGCTCTCACAGCGTAGCGGCAAGCAGTACACCGGTTCCTTCGAGATCACCGGCTACATCGGGATGCAGTTCCTGGCCGAGGCGATCCGCCAGGCCGGCACGACCGATACGGACGCCGTGATCGAGGCGCTCGAGGGTCTCACGATCATGACGCCCATTGGCGAGCAGACGATCCGCGCGAGCGACCACCAGGCCAACCGCGGACAGTTCTGGGGTCGGATGACCGCCTCGACGGATCCGAACTACCCGTACAAGGTGATGAACCCGGTCGAGTACATCCCGGCCGACGACATCATGGACTGAGAGCGGTTTCCGTAGTTCGGAGGGGCGGTTGCGGATCTGGGATTCCGCTACCGCCCCTTTGCCGTATCATCGAACCCGCGCCGGGGTATCAGCGCCCGTCCGGCGCTCCAGATGGGACCGCCGCGTTCGTCGTCTTCAGCTCCGTTTACAACCATGTCGTTCCGGTCCGCCGTTCTGCTGATCCCGTTCATTCTCCTGGGTCTCGTCGCCTGCTCGCGAGCCGAGGAAGAGGTCGTGCTTCCCGACCCCGAGACGCTCGAGCCGTGGTTCGAGGGAAACGCCGACGTGACTCTCGATGGCAGACGGCTCGTCGTCGCAGCGACGATGGATCCCGAGCATCTCGCCCGAGGCGGCAGGCTGTGGCAGCGTGCGACTCCGTACTTCTACCTGTTCAATGTCCACATTCGGCAGGTCCTCACCGACTACCCGTCAGTCGAGGGCGTGGACGTGATCGTGCATAGCGAAAGCGGTGACACACTCTCCCGAGTCTCGCTGAACCGTCGCGCCCTCAACACCTACCAGTGGGACGACGCGCTCGCCTACACCAGCCGAGCCCAGAGCCAGGGAACGGAGCGCCCCGTCTTCGTTGTCGAGCTGTTGGACTGGGCGGACGAGCACGTCGACGAGGTGTGGGTCGCCGAGTGAGCGCAGGGCCGCTCGCTCAGCAACCACCCTTTCGAGTTCCCGGGAGGGAACGATGACGACCAGCCCGGTTCGCCGCTTCCTCCACTTCGCCGGAGTCGGTTTTCAGGCCGCGGGCTTTGCCATCGCGACGATAGCCGCGAAGCCGGCGGCCCTCCCGGGTCAGGAGTGGCCGGCGAACCCTCCCGATGAGCCGCCAGCCGATTGGGGGCCGGTATCCGTCGACCTCGAGGAAATCCCCTATCCCTACCCGGTTCGGTACCTCGAGCTGAACCGCTTCGGCGAGGACATGAGGATGGCCTACATGGACGTCCCACCCGCCGGGACGGCGAACGGCCAGACCGTGGTCATCTTCCACGGGTTGAACTTCTATGGGGAGGCGTACACTCCGACGATCGAGGCGCTGCGGAACGCCGGGTTCCGGGTCCTCGCGCTGGACCAGATCGGGTTCGGGAAGTCGTCGAAGCCGCTGGTGCCGTACACGTTCAGCTTCCTGGCGGCGAACTCGAAGGCCGTACTCGACGCGGTCGGTGTCGAGCGCGTCGCCGTCGTCGGTCACTCGATGGGTGGCATGCTCGCGGTGCGCTTCGCGCTCCACTACCCGGAGATGGTCAGCCACCTGGTGCTCGTCAATCAGATCGGGTTGACGGACGCGCGCCTCGACCGCGACTGGTCGGACCCGGGCGACGGGTACGAGGGGCCGCAGGACAGGCAGGCCGCCTACCGGGCTGCCCTCGCCACGCACATGCGCTACTACCCCGAGTGGCACCCACCCCAGCTCGAGTACGTGCGCCGGCAGTTCGGACACACGTTGACCGGGGACTATCCGAGGTATGCGCGGGTGCGAGCGCTACTCAGCCACATGGTCTACTCCGACCCGGTCCTCTACGACTGGCAGCATATCGCGACCAAGACGCTGGTGGTCGGCGGAGCCGAGGACAGGACGGCCAGCGATTGGGGCGCGCTCGCGCGGAACGCCGTCGAGCAGTTCCCGAACGCCACGCTCCTGCTGTACGAGGGGGTCGGGCACAATCCTCATCACCAGATCCCCGAACGGTTCCACGCCGACCTGATCCGGTTCCTCAGATCCGATCCGGCGGAGCCGGCGAGCGAGTGGAGGTAGGACAAGGGCGGCGTCCGCCTTCAGTCGCAGTCCACTGCTACCGGTTGTCGACGGAATGGCCGCGTTTCCGACAGGCGCGGTCGCCTTGAGGTTCCAGGTTGGGAACCCGCGTGGTGCAAGGGATCGGGGGCGTGCAGCTCGCGAGTGAACTGCCGCACGCGCGGCTCGCTCATCGCAACCGTGCCGGTGGTGCGTGCCCACTCCGGCCCGGTCCAGTCGGCCCAGGTCCATCCGGTTGAGCGCGCCGTCGGTCCGCAAACCGCCCGCGAGGATGCCAGGTCGAATCCGGCCCCCACCCGTTGGCGGTTCGGGAATCCGCGCGGTTCGATCCGCCGATCCGACTTTTCGCCAGCCCACTCTATCGACGCGGCGCCCGAGCTGCCGTAGACGCGCGGATCCCGCCATGCGGCGGACCGAAAGACTCAGTATTAAGGGACAGCCATGCGCACGGAAGCTCGCGCAAGCCTCCGGCAACCAGCCGCAGCCCCCGCCGAGCGGCGGTTCACGGGCCGAAATGCTCCGCCGCTACAAGCCTGCCGGGCTGCTACCGGCTGCTCCGCATGCTCGCCGGCGCCACCATCTTCGTTACTCGGCCGACGCTGGTATCCCCCGCGTACAGGTTGAAGTCATCGTCGAACACCCAGTAGCTGGCCTCGGTGAACTGGCCGTGGCCGATGCCCATGCCGTTCCCGATGGCGCCCAGCACCCGGCCGTCCCGATCGATTTTCAGGAACTGGCCGTCCTGGCCACTGGCGATCCACGGTTCGCCCGCCGGGTCGAACTGGATCGCGCACACCAGGTTGCGCATCTGGATGGTGCGCAGGAACTGCCCCCCGCTGTTGTAGATGACGATGCGGTACTGCTCACGGTCGCCGATCCAGACGTCGCCGTTGGAAGGATCGATGGCCAGCCCGTGCGCCGATTCGAACTTGCCCTGGCCGACGTTGTTACCGAACCACTGGTTGATGTAGTTGCCGTTTCTGTCGAGGTGCAGGATGCGGGCTGCCCCGATGTTGTTGGCGGGGTCGTCGGAGCCAGCATCGTTCGGGCTCTCGTTCCCATGCCCCTGGGCGATGTAGATGTCGCCGTTCGGAGCGAACGCGATCATCACGGGTTCCCAGAGGAGCCGTCGTCCCTCCTGCTCATTCCAGTCCCCGCGTCGGCCGCGCTCGCCGATCACCATCAGCACTTCGCCCTCGGGGCTGAGCTTGGTCACCGTCGCGCCCGAGGTATCGATCACCCAGACGTTGTCTTCGGAGTCCACCGCCATCCCGTGGGCCTTGACGTGGTAGGGCAGCACGTCGGGGCCGACCTCGAGGATCAGGTTGTAATCGCGGTCGAACTTGTACAGCTGCGGGTTGCCTATCGACTTGCGTTGCAGGACCCAGAGGTTGCCCTGGGAGTCCAGCGCGACGGCGGGGGCGCCGCCGGTCCCCGGGGGAAGCCGGTAGGGATAGGTGAACGTGTAACCGAGGTGCTGTTCCCACTGCACTCGTTGCAGCGAGCCGCGGCTCGGGCCCAGCCGGTTCCCGCAGTGGGGAGCCCCACGGCACCCTGGAGGCCGCTGAGTGTCCAGCTCGGGTGCGCCCGGCGCCGGAGGATCCGCTCGCTCCACGACGGTGACGTTGCCGTACTCATCCACCGCCGTGCGACCGGTCGGATCGGGGAAGGAGCCCTGCAGGAACCAGGCGGGCGAGCCGTTCTCCGCCGGACCCGAGGTCGGAACCGGCGTCTGGGCGGCGGCCGAGGCTTCGAGCAGCGTGGCGCCAAGCCCGATGGCGGCCAAGGCGGCCAGGTCAGCTATCCTCATCTCCATCCTCCTATCAGTCGATTGTGGCGCCTCGCGGGGCAGATCCGCCGCGATACAGCATTGCACGTCCTCGTACGCCTCCCCGCGGGCCAATCCGCCTGCGTGCCTGGACTCATCCCCCCGAGGCGGCTGTTTGTCTCGGGCCTTCTATATCGGACAGGGCCGTCGTTCGTGTGGCGGCGAGCGCGAGAGAGGCTCGACATCGCTCTCCGCGGCTATGTGAACATCGTCTGTCCGTTGCTTTCGTGCGGGTGGAAGCCGGGTCCGTCGGCTTGCCTCGACGATAAACCCGCCGTCTCCGCCTGCTACCGCTCCGACATCAGCATCTCCCGCACGCCGAGCAGAGCCCGGACAGTGTGGTAGTTCCCCTTCCAGATCGTCGCCTTGTCCGCCTCGACGGCCTCGGGGTCCTCGTCGATCCCGGCGTTGTACCAGTCGCCGTTCTCGGGGTCGATGAGGTAATCCTTGATGTACTGCCACTGCTTCTCGAAGAGGCTGCGATAGCCGCGCGGATCGCCGGGGAACAGCTCCGCCGTCATCAGCAGGGAGTGGAGTGCCTCGGCCTGGGCCCACCAGACCTTGCCGGAGTTGGTGATCGTGACGCTGTCCTCACCGGCGAAGTAATAGCCCGCGTCGTAGATCCCGCCGAGCTCATCATCCCACCCCTGGTCGAGCGTGTGGTCGACCATGCGCTTCGCGTGCGTGAGCACGGAGTCGTTCGGCAATCCGAGCGCGTGGGCGGCCTCGATCAGCAGGTATGCGGTCTCGATGTCGTGCCCGAAGGTGATGTGGTCGCCACCCAGACCCGCTTCCTGCACCGCGCGCGTGGAGTCCTCGTTGGAGAGGGGGACCCAGTCGCGGGTGAAGTAGAGCTTCATGTACCCGCGATCGGTGGTGAACTCGTCCCGGACGATGCGGAACGTGCGCTCGAGCCGGTCGCGCGCGATGGAGTCCGGCCACACCTGGTACAGCTCCGCGAGCGCCTCCAGGATATGGATGCCGCTGTTGTAGTCCTTGGCTCTGGGCGAATCCACACCGAGCGGCCGGCCCTGTCGGTCGAGGTTGGTGTAGTACCCGCCATACTCGGGATCCCAGGCGCCGGCGTCGAGCCAGCGGAACGTCTCGATCGCCAGGTCGAGCGCCTCCTGGTCGCCCGATGCGCCGTAGTACGCGGCCAGCCCGTAGATGGCGAAGGCATTCCCGTACAGGCCCTTGTTGATGACTCCGTTTCGACCGGGAATCACCTCGCCCGCGCGGGTCACGTCTGTGTAGAAGCCGCCGAACTCCGGGTCCCACATGCGATCGCGCAGGAATTCGAAGCCGTGGCGGGCATAGCCGAGGTACTCGTCGCGCCGGTCGGGGAACGCCTCGGCCACCTTCGCGAGCGTCCAGACGTGCCGTGCCTGCGTCACGATCATCTTGTTCTGGTTCCCCTTCGGCTCCCAGCGGTAGTCGTACTGGCTGAAGAAGCCGCCCTGCTCCTCGTCGACGACGCGCGGATACCAGATCGCCAGCTGGTCGGCCAGGAGGCTGTCGACTTCGGCGAGGATCGCTTTGCTGGCCGCAGAGGCGGTCGCCACATCGGGGGCTGAACCCTCGCACCCTGCCCCTACGAGCAGGAGTGGAGTCAGCAAAGCTGCCGGAAGCCAGGAAGTCGCAAGAAGCCGTCGATTCATTGCGGGTATACGTCGGAGGGCGGATGGGGCGCGGCGCATCCGGGGATCGGGTCCGGTCGCCAGGCTTGTCGGAATCCTTCATCACGATTGGCGACGGGGGAGGCGGGGCGCAAGTGTTCGCTGCTCGTCCCGGCGTTTCGCGCAGATCCCCTGATGGCCTTTTCGAGCGGCTGCGGCCACTGGGACGGCGGGGGCGCCGCTCCACGCCCGCGAAGCGGAGAGCGCGCAACCACTTGCGAATATGCCGCCTCGCCCTGAAACTGTCCGGGCGTATCGGAGTCTTGCCGATCCGGGAACGAGGGGGCAGGTAATCCCGGCTTGTGCACGCGGTTTCTGAGAGTCGGCTGCGTCCAGCCCCCGCGCGTACCGGAACCACACGCAGGAAGAGCATGCCCACCATATCGATGGCTCCCCGCGACCTCCAATCGATCGTGTCGCGGGGGTTGCTTTCCTTCCCCGTCACCGATTTCGACGAGGCCGGCGAGTTCCGGGAGCGTACCTATCGCGAGCGGCTGGAATGGCTGATCCCCTACGGCGCGTCGGCGCTCTTCGCCGCCGGGGGGACGGGCGAGTTCTTCTCGCTGTCGCCGAGCGAGTACAGCCGCGTGATCGCCGCCGCAGTGCAAGCCTGCGGAGACCGGGTGCCGGTCATCGCGGGTGCCGGCGGGGCAACGGCCATGGCCATCGAGCTCGCCCGCGAAGCGCAACGGCTCGGCGCGGCGGGGATCCTGCTCCTGCCGCACTACCTGACCGAGGCACCCCCCGCTGGCATCGCCGAACACGTCTCCCGGGTCTGCCGCTCGGTCGAGATCGGGGTGATCTTCTACAATCGCGCGAACTCGCGCCTGCCGGCGCCGCTCCTCGCCGAGCTGGCGGACCGTCACCCGAACCTGATCGGCTTCAAGGATGGCGTCGGCGAGATCGAACCGATGGTCCGCATCCGGCGCCAGCTCGGCGACCGCCTCGCGTACATCGGCGGATTGCCCACGGCGGAGGTCTTTGCCGCAGCGTACCGGGCGATGGGGGTGCCCGTTTACTCCTCCGCGGTCTTCAACTTCGTGCCCCGGACGGCGATGAGGTTCTACGAGGCCCTTTCCTCCGCCGACGAGGCGACGACCAACCGCCTCCTCGACGAGTTCTTCCTGCCCCTCATCGAGATTCGCAGCCGCACGCCGGGCTACGCGGTGAGCATGATCAAGGCGGGGGTGCGGATCGTGGGGCGGGACGCGGGCCCGGTTCGCAGTCCGCTGGTCGAGCTGACGGAAGAAGAGACGGCGCGCTTGGCGGAGTTGATCAGGCGGGTAGGCGGCGAGTAGGGGGAGGGCTGCCTGGCCGCGCGGGACGCGGTCGGTGGGACGCGGTGACCCCGCCAGGGCGTGTGACCCCAGGACGTTGTCGCGTCGGCCGACTCATGGGTCCCGGCCTGCGCCGGGACGACGGGGAGGGTCGGTGTGCGTGGAGGCGGCCGAACACGATCGTCGTCCCGGCGAAGGAGGCCGTGTCAAAACTGCCCGATGGTTCTTCGTCGCACGGGCCCGGTGTGCGTTGGGTGCAACCGAAACCACCATCGTCATCCCAACGCAGGAGATTGTGTCAAAACCGCTGATCCAGTCCCGTTTGCGCTGGCACGAAACCGTGAGCGGCCTACGGCGCCGTATGCTCCCAATCGTCATCCCGGCGCAGG
>CAZJEH010000061.1:0-19289 GCA_964544905.1 uncultured Gemmatimonas sp. | reverse complement strand
TTCACGGTTCCTTGCGAGTGTGACGGACTGGGATCGACAGTTCTGACACACTCTCGAAAGCCGGGATCCATTGGCCGGCCATTGGATAGGACCAATCCTTCGGAGTTCGGGCCGACTGATGGGTCCCGGCCCGCGCCGGGACGACGGGGGGAGGTTGGCGGTTTCGCCACACCTCCTGCCCGGGACGACGCGGCCTGAGATCCCTTACGGCCGGTAAGCCCCGTCGAACGCCAGGCCACTCCACCCCTCGCCGCGCCCGACTGAGACCCGCCGCGTGATCCAGCGCAGGTACCGGCCGTCCGAGGCGCGCGCGAGCGCCGGGATCCTCCGGACGCGCAGTCCCTCTCGCGGTATCTCCTCGTCCTCCACGGTCAGCGGCGTGGGCGCCAGAATCAGCCCGAGCGACAGGTCCACGTCCGCCATCGTCCCCTTCCGCAGCTTGATCTGACCGATACCCGTGGAGATGGGGACGAGCGGGATCCAGTGGCGCGGCACCTCGGTCCGGAGCAGGTACTGCAACTCCGCGCCCGGCTCGAGGTCCTCGACGCGATTGACCGGGCGCTCCTCGTCGCCGCGGGAGCGGGGCTCGCCGGAACGCGCCTGTACGACGCGCTCGACAGCCCAGGCCATGTTCGCCATCTCGTCGCGCAGGAAGGCGACGTCCTCGAGCGGGCCACCCTCGATGACGCCGAGCGCGCTGGGTGGGATGAACAGCCCGGGAAAGGTCCGTTCAGGTTTGTCGCGATCGGAGATGGCGAACATCCGGAAGCGGCCGTTCCGGTTCGAGTCATCCGCCTGCTGGACGACGAACCGCTCGCCGAACGTGGTCGTGTAGGCGACCTCCTCGATCCGCGTGAAGGTCCCGCCCCGTGCCGTCAGCGGTACGACGATCCAGTCGTTCCCGTAGACCATCGCGAACTCGGCGACGCAGAGGCGGGCGAGATCGTACGGCTGAGCGTCCAGCCGCCCGAGGTGGACCTGGCCATCCTCGAACTGCCAGTAGCGGTCGGACGGCATCCCCGCGAAGCGCAGCGGCGTCGCCAGCATGACGAACTTCTCGCCGGGGAACTCGCGAGTGCGGTTTTCACCTTCGGCGGCGAGACGCCCATTGGGCACGTAGTCGAACGAGTACCAGTCGATCGATCCGCCTTCGTGGAGTGGCGCGGTGAGCACTGCCTGATCGTCTCCATCACCGACGCTCACGCTGAAGCGGTACTCGAACCTCTCATCGATCCAGGATTCGGTCCCCGTCTGTGGGAGTACGGATTCACGGAACCATCGCAGCCAGGCGGCGGCCGCGTTCTTCGCCTTCTGCGAGGCGCCCGATAGCCAGCTCGGGTTGCCGGCCTCCAGCTGCTCGGCGGCGGTGACTCCGTCGGGAACGGCACTCGCCAGCACTGACAGATATCCGGGGATGGCGACGTGCTCGGGGATCTCGTCGTCCTGCGGGCTGACGTCCAGCGGGCAGGCAGCTACCAGCTTCGCGCGGGCATTCAGCCCCGCGTCCTCGAGAAGCTCCACGAGGTAGGCGCCCGCGTCCGCCCGTTCCTTCAGGCCGAGCCGTTCGGCGGGCCGGCCCTCGCGCTCGACGGCGTAGTCCAGCGGGATGAGCGGGTCGACAGGAAGTGTGGGCTTACCCGCTTCCGGCGCGCCGGGCTGATACACCGTCACCGGCAAGGTCCGGGTGCGGACCTCGACTGTCACCGGCGTGCCGACGTCCTCGCCCTCGAACTCCGCCAGCTGCCACTGCCGCGCGATGGACCAGAGCGGATCATGCACCCGCGCTTCGATGCCGGGCGTCGGATCTCCCGAGACCGTCTGCGGCTCCAGCCGGACCCAGGCCGGACTCTGCAGGATGATCGACTGGAGTTGGGCGTTGATCGGCCTGGTGGCGATCAGATTGATCGGATCGCTCATGACGGCTCCTTTACGTATGCGAGCAGCGAGTCGAGATATGCGTTCTTCGCCGCGTAGCGGATATCGAAGGCCGGTTCGCTCCCTACCGACCACCCCGGGAGATAGAGCGCGGGGAGGAATGCCCCGGCGCCCGGGGCGGCCTCCAGCGTCACCGTGCGGATCCTGGCCATCTCCAGGGTTTCGTCGAGCAGATCCACGAGCATCGGGGTCGTCCACCGCGAACCGTTGGGCGAGACGGCGACTAGCACCGCCTGCGGCGGACGCGCGGAGGCGGACGCGGCGTTGACCGCGATCCCCGTCGACCGACGCTCGATGATTTCCTGCTCGTCCTCGGTCTCGCCCGCGAAGGGCGTCAGCTCCGGGATCACATCCGTCCACTGGTCGATGATGAGCCCGGCCGTGGCGGAATTCGGATCCCAGCCGGCGGGGGCCTGGACGACGACGTTGGTCACCGGCTCGTCGGGCGCTGGGACGTCGGCCCCCAGCATGCCGCCGACCCACGGGTAGTCTCCCACCGCCAGCTGCGACACGCTCAGCGGCGTGGGCCGGTTGAGGGCATCTCCCAGCATCAGGGCCTTCGAGAGTCTCGCGAGCGGCTCCCTTACCGAGGCCACGTCGCGGATGAACCGGCGGATCTCGGCGCGCGGCGGCTTCAGGGCTTCCCAGCTCGCCGCGAAGAGGTCGCCCTCGGGCGCAGGGTCGATCCTGGGGAGGATCCAGAACCCATCTCCGAAGATCGCGGCCCCGACCGCCGCGGCGTCCTCGGCGTCGAAGTTCGGCGAATCGAGAAGCTCGCTCGCCTGCTCGATCCTGCGCCGCGCCTCGGCGGCCGCGACCTCCGCCACGGCGAGCAGGTTGTCGCTCGGAACGGCCGGCACGACCGCGCCGAACGCGGCCATCGCCTCGAGGGCGGCACCGACCGCCGCAAGATCCGGCTCCCCGCCGCCGGATGCCGACATCGCCGCCTCCAGGGCTTCGAGCGTGGAGGAGAGCAGCCCCCGGGCCGCCTCACCCCGTGAGGCCGCCTCGGCGAGGGACTCGGGCGTGATGGTCCGCGCCGGCGTTTCGGCCGCGCGGCTGAAGTCGCTCGGCGACGCGGGTGAAGCGGTCACGAGCACGGAGCGGAGGGCCGCCGCAAGCTCGGCCACCTCCCCGAACGCCAGCCGTCCCTCGGGCCAGGCGGGGTCACGCCGCTCCGCCAGGGGGACGTCCGGGTCGAGCCCGGGCAGCGCTGCCCGGACCCGCTGCTCCAGCGTCCTCCGGTCGCCCGAGTCGTACACGACGTCGAGCGCGCACAGTCCTGTGTCCGCCAGCGTCAGCGGCTCCGATCCCGATCCATCCGCCACGAAGACCTGCGCGGGGTCGCCCAATCGGGCCGCCGCCCAGGCCTCGAGCGCCGGTTCGGCCATGGCTCGTGGACGTGCCGGGTTCCAGGCCTCTCCGGACCCGTCCATCACCAGCATGACACGGTGTGAGAAGGCCGTGCCCGGCGCCGGAGTGCGGATCACCTCCGGGTCCGGCGGCGGGACCTCGCCGCTCCCGGCCGCACTCAGCGTCGCCGCGGCGCGCGCGGTGTTCCCCCGGACGAGCTGGTGCACCGACTCCGCGAGGAGCAGGTCCGCCGCGGCGTCGTTGACCTCGTCCGCGCCCTCGATGATGCGCTGCACCTTGGACCACTCGACATCGGTCAGCGGCGGCCAGTCTCCCGGCTCGATGTACGGGTTGTCTTCCGGCGGAGCGTTCAGTGCCTGCCGGATCTCGGCCCTCGCCTGCGCGCCGCTGTTGTACATCTCGATCAGCCGCACGCCGTCGACGACGTTGTTCGCGGCGATCGCCTCGGCCGCGGGCGCCGGAACGTTGTCGCTCCGGTCGGTGAGCTTCCGCGCGACCAGCGGCGCCAGTCGCCGCAGGGAGAGGATCAGCCGGTCCAGCCGTTCCTCGTGGAGTGCCCGCTCGATCCGGTAGCCCAGCAGAGCCCCGAGCGGCTGCCCCTGCTGCACCCCATCGACGATGTGGAGCGCCGCGCGAACCCTCTGGCTCGACAGGTCGATGGCGAACGCGCCGTCGCCGTTCTGATCGGCGTTGTGGGTCAGGTACGCGCTGCGCAGGATTCCCGCGGTCGCTGCCTGGTCGAGGCTCGGGGCGTGGATGTATCCACCAACCGGCCGCGTCCCGGCGCCGGGTCGGATGTTCTCGACCCACCCGAAGGCACCGATCGTCAACCCGGCGGGCTTCTTCGACCGCAGCTCCGTCAGCCGCCGGTTCACCACTCCGGTGATCCACGCATCCAGCCGGTGCGAGCAGAGGTCGAGGAACTCGCCGAACAGGATGGCGCGTTCGCGGAGCTCCGTCTGCCGTAGCGCCGCGATGGCCTCGCGGACCTCGGCATACCGCGCCTTCGCTCTCATCCAGGCGAGCGTCCCCAGGGTCGCCAGCTCGACTTTCGCGTCGGTGATGCTGCTGTCGGCAGCGAGCTCGGCGTAGGACGTCCGGAGCGCCTGCAGGGGTTGATACTGCTTGAGCGTCTGCCTGCCGGGCTCCTCCTCGATGCGGGCCACCGCCGCGATCCGATCGGCTTCCTGGTGGATGCGCGTCGAGTCCATCCGGCTACCGCCGTCCCCCGCGAGCGCGAGGACAGTGGCTTTCTGGCGCGCGTCCAGCACCGACACCATCTCCACCATCTCGCGCACCTTGTCCGTGGGCGCGGCGGCGTCGACGTCGCGGCGGGCGGAGTCGAGCGCCAGCCCGAGCATCGCCTGGAGGAGGCTGCGGACCTTCGGCGCCTGCCTGTCTAGCAGGCCCTGCATGTAGTCCGGATCGGAGGCGTGGACGAGCGGGAAGGGAAGCCCGCGCGAGCGATGCGATCGGGACCCGAGGCTGCCGACCGTCCGGTGGTCGATACCGAGCGATTCGAGCAGCAGCGCCGCGATTTCCTGCTCGACCTGCCAGCCCAGGGCCTCGAAGACGCCGATCTGCGAGGCCGTCGCCTTCGCGTCCTCACTGACGATGTTCCGCACCCGCATGGCCTGGCTGACCGGTGACATCCCGAGGATCTCGAGGAAGGTCTCGTCGATGTTCTGGCCGCCGCCGTTGCCCAGGTGGGGGATCGACTCCGAGGCGCGCTCCCACCACGGCCGCAGGTTGCGCAGGATGGTAAGGAGCAGGCTGTCGATGCGATCGGCCGCGTTCGTCGTCCACCGGCTGGTGATGCCGGTCGAGGCGGGGAGGAAGCCATACGGCTGATCGCCGACACGCAGGGTGGGAAGCGGGCCCCGCCCGTAGACGTTGTCGCGGAAGAAGTCGCGGACCGCCTGCTCCGTGGAATCCGAGACGGCTGGACGGGTGCTCGTTCCACTGGGTTCGCTGAGCCGGTCGAGGAACGTCCCCCAGGATGCCGGCCAGAGCGCCGCGTTCATTGCCCGCGCGCGGGCCTGCTCGGGCAGGTCGGCGTGGGGGATCCCGTCCAGCGCTTCGGCGGGGATGCCGAGCGCGCGCGCCAGGGTGGCCGCGTTTCCATCGGCCGGCGGCGCGTCGGGCGACAGCAGGTGCGCCGGCGGTTCCGGCGCGTTCTCGCGGGAGAACTCCGAGCGCTCGCCGTCCGTGTTGTTCGTGGGTGATCCCTGCGGGACGAAGCCGAGGCCGCGGGAGCATCGGTGACTCGCCAGCAGCGTCGTGAACTCCTCGGCCGCACGCTCCGGGGTGAGGCTCCGGCGGACACCCATAACGTACAGTCGATCGACAGGCCCGGCCACCTTGAGGGGCAGATCGACGGCCAGCCCGACCTTCACGGCCGCGTCGTAGTCGACCATCCACTCGGCGCCGGTCGGAACGCGAGCGCCTCCGACCTCGACGAGCTGTGAGCCGTCATCCGAAAGGACGCCGGTGAGGACTTCCGGCGGCACCGGGTTCGTCCGGGCTTCCGACCGGTTGCCACCCTGCTGCGCGACCACCACGAAGCGATCCGGCAGCAGGCGTGCAATGGCCGCCGAACGGTCGCGCGGCCCCGGCTTGGGGAACTCGGGCTCCGCGCCGGCCAGCCATTCCGCCCGGTTGAGAGGCGTCATTCCCGTCGCGACCCACGTCGCCCGGCGGGCCCCGACGGCTCCGACCAGTTCCTCCCAGGCGGGACCGAGCTTCTCCTCCCCGTCGGCCAGCGCCATCCAGAACGCCCGACCGGCGGCGACTTCCTCCTCCGTCATCCCCCGATCCAGCTGATCGATGTGGATGGTGTCGGGGAAGATCCTGACCTTCAGGGTCTTCCTGTCGGGGGTAAACCGCGTCTCGATGCGGACGGGAAGCAGGACCAGGGGGATGGTCGGATCGGCATCGCACGGGTCGATCCGCTCGAAACGGTCGAGGATGTCACGGATCCGGCCCTCGGTGTCGCGCAATCCGGTGAGGGCTTCCCCGCGCGCGATCTCCACCGCCGTGATTCGGGTTCGGATCCGCTCGGCGCCCTCCCGGTCGCCGGCAGCCGCCAGTTCACGGGCCTTGGCATCCAGCGCGGCGATCTCGGCGTTGGCAGCGGCGATCCTCTGACGGATCCGGGCGCGCTCGTCGAGAACCTTCGAGGTATCCCTCTGGACCTCTTTGATCAGGCGGGTGTTCCGGTCGTCGGGCATGGGTCATACCCTCGTGTTCTCGATGTCGTCGAGGAGCTTCCGACCCTCGAAAGCCGCGCGGATCGGGTTCTGCAGGAGGATGCGCGCGAGCACGGCGGAGCTGGCCGGCGGCCACTGTACGGACTGCGGCGGCGGATCCGCCGTCGTTTCCGTGATCGTCAGCGCCGAACCGCCCGGGTGGATGAAGCGGTTGCCGTGCACCCGCGGGATGTCGTTCCAGTCCAGGTCGTTGCGCTTCAGTGTGCTCCCGGCGGGGGCGCGGGTACCCTCCACGTCTAGCCCGAAGCGCGGAGCCGTCGGGTGCTCGGCGATGAAGAACCACCACTTCTCGTTGCGCACCTGCTGCACCTTCAGGTCGAAGCCGACCAGCAGGATGTCCGGCGCGAGGTTGGCCTGGAAGATGACCGGGGCCGATGCGCCGGGCTGGTTCGGATCGGCGAAGACCGGCGCCTCCATGCCCGAGGGCGTCGGATCGACCTGGCGCAGGGCGAACATGACGGCGTCGGGATACCGCTTCACGAGCTCGCCACGCACCACGAACACCACCCGCCCCGACGCTCCGCCCGGTACGTGCTGGCCCAGCGGAAGACGGGTGAAGCGATGGATCGGGCTCGTCAGCTCGTCCTCGTCGTCATCCCAGAAATGCTTGAAGTAGGTGCCGCGCTGGTCGGTCGGGTACTCGCGCCAGAGCAGCTCGCGACCCATCTCGTCGCTCAGGCCGATGAGGAACGCCTCGGTGAAGACCGGGTTCGTCTCCAGCAGCGTGACGAAGTCGGTCCGGTTGATCAGGCCGAGGCCGGGCACGAGCCAGTCGCGGTCGTACGCGTCGAGCGCCTCGTACATCGGACGGGTGAACTCGGGCGCGGCCATGATCGGCTCGATCAGGCCGTCGGCGAACCAGTCCGACGGGAGCCACGACGGGTGGAGCTTGAGACGGGCACGCGCGTAGCTGGTTACGGTCTTCGCCGGCTGCAGCTCGGCCATCAGCGTTGCCTTGGTGACCATCGGCGCGCCCTTCGGCGGCGGCGCCGGCAGCACCGTGACCTGCGTCTCGAGCAGAGCCGAGGCGAGAGTATTCGCCAGCGTGCTGGCGGTCACCTGCCGGACGGCGTTCAGCTTCATCCCCAGGGCGACCGAGGTCGGCGACTCGAAGAGCACCGTGCGGTCGGCCAGCGGCCGGCGGACCAGGCGGCCGGCGTCGGCGACACTCGTGTCCAGCACCGCCCTTCCCGATACGGTGCCGGGTCCAACCACCCGCGGCACGGAGACGCCCCGCTCGATGACGGTCCCTCCGCCCGCCGCCGGCTGCCTTATCTCCCCGCCGGTGACGGTGCCCCCTCGCGGGGGGTCGCTGAGAACCGTACCGCCGGCGGCCGGCTCGGCCCGAACGGTGCCGCCTCTCGTCGGATCCGTCACCACCGGGGTTCCACCTCCGCTCGCCGGCCCGCTCACGACCGTCCCTCCCCGATCGACCGGGCCCGTCACGACCACACCACCGCCTCCGGTCACCGGGCCACTCACGTCGATGCCGCGAATGAGCGATTCCGGGAACTTGCGCACCAGCGCATCGGTCAGCTCTCGTGCCGCGGTGTCCACTCCCTCGACTCCGCTGTCGGCGATGCCCTTGATCAGGCTGCCGATGGCCTCCGCGCGGGCGGGCTCGCGGGCGACGTCGACCGGGGTGGCCCTCTTCAGGATCTCGAGCATCCTCTCCCCGGCCCATTTGCCGAGGTCGATCGAGCCGTCGCGAAGCTGCCACTTCGTCACCGGCTGTAGCAGCTGGTCCGCGGCGGTCGGCGTCCTCTCGAGCGTCTTCAGGCGGTTGCGCAGCGCGGTCACCGCATCCGCCTCGGGCACGCCCAGCGTCTTGGCGATGACCGTCTTCGGGATCAGGGAGATGGTGATCGGGCGGAGGCCGGTGATGCCGTCGGGCTCCTGATGGAGTCGGCGGAAGTCGCGGAACTTGCCGGCCGGCGCGACGGTCTGGTCGAGGAGGTTCTTCGCGGACGTCTGCGCGATCCGCGCGATGGCGCCGCGCGGCCGCATCGTCCTGCGGAAGGTCAGGTCCGCCGCGGTAGGCGCGACGAAGCTGTGCTCGAGGTCGCCGCGGACGGTGAACGGCGAGCCGTCCAGCTTGATCTTGCCCTGCACCGTGCGGGTGACCTGAACCAGCGAGGACAGGCTCAGCCGGTCCAGGTGCCGCTTGTGCAGCGACGTACCCAGGTGCCGCGCGTACTGAGCCCGAACGATGGCCCGGTTCGCCTTGTCGATCTCGCCGACCTGGGCCCAGGCGGCCTGCATCAGCTGCTCCTGATCCTTCTGCACCACCCGCGTGCCGAGGCCGGCCACGATCCGGTGCGTCGGGTTCGTGTTGAGCTGGCAGAACCAATCAGTGTCGTCGAGGCTCGGCAGCCGGGCCTGGCCTCGCTGGAAGCGGGCGTAGATCCTCGCTCCGACCTTCGGCAGATCCACGTTCTCGAACTGCGAGGAGAGCGCGACCGCGTCGTTGCGGTTGAGTTCCTCCATCAGCTCGGTCCGCTTGGCCTCCGACCAGCCGGTATCCTCGGACGGTGCGTCGGGGGGCGGGGATGCCGGCGAGAAGAGCGCGCACTTCAGTACCTGGACGCGCCCGGGGTCGTCTTCCGCCAGGTCGGTTACGCCACCACGCGGGTGGTGCGTGTCGATGATCCGTCGGCCGACCTTCCACGGCGCCGCGATGGGCACCAGCCGCCGGGCGAGCTCCTCGAAGTCGCCGCCCTTGGCCGTCGTGAACCGCCAGTGATCGTAGACCGGGAGGACGATTTCCTCGTCATCGTCGCCCGCGGCGCGGGTCCAGGCGGGGTCGAGCGTGCCGCCCGGCAACCCCATGGCGACCTTCACCCCGCAGTCGAACGCCGGGACCAGGCAGGCGACATAGTTGACGCCGTCATCCAGCCGGCGCGGGCAGATGATCCGCGACAGATTGATGGGCGCGTACTCGTCGGTCAGCCGATCCGCGATCGACGGCGAGGCGGAGTCCGGCCCCACGCCCGGGGCGCCGTCCGCGCGAATACTGACGGACGGCACACCGCCGGCGTCCCCGGTGACCTGCGCGTGCGCGAACGCCCACGAGTTGGTGAGCGGCTGGAGCTCGCCCTTGCGGGTGCGAACGCGTATCGGGAGCGGCGGTGTCGCAGGCGGAGCGGGCTCGAACGAGGCGTGCTTCGCCTCCAGCACCACCAGCGCTAGCCAGGGCGGCAGCTTCTCCTGGTTCGCCCCGGAAGGCGCGAACGGCGTGAACAGCCATGGCAACTCCGGCCGATCGAACTCGACGTACGCGAGGAAGGTGTCCTGCGCGTCGGGCGTGTTCGGAGCTGGATAGCGCCGGACGATCTGCGAGGGCTGGATCCCCAGCACGTCTCCCGGCCCTCGCAGCGTCAGCGTCTTCTGGACCGGCGTCTTCCCGCCCTTGTCGTCCTCGACGTCCAGGCTCACGGTCACCTTCGCGCGGATCTCGCCGGGTCCCGGGTTCTGAACGATCGAGGCGAGCCCGGTGCGGGTCCAGGGGAGGAAGGTGTAGACGCCCAGCCGAACATCCTCCGGCGCGTAGGCGACCTTGACCGCCGTCGCGAACGCATCCGGGACGAAGTTGGGGAGCTTCGAAAGCGATCCGCTCATGATCCGACTCCGACGGCGACCAGTTCGAAAGGAACGCGGGCCGCTCCGGGAACGACCACCGCGTCAGGCTCGACCAGTTGATCGATCTGCTCCGCCGCATGGCTGTAAGTGACGAACCGGGCATCGGTGACGGCCACGGTGAAGTCGTCGGCGCGGCGAACTTCCCGCTCTTCGGCGTCCCGCAGCTGGACCGCCTCGCCCTTCACCGCGTACGGGTTGCTGTTCAGCCGAGTCGCCTTGGCGACCGGACTCGCCTTCACCGCCGCCCGGGTCATCGCCCTGGAGAAGAGGAAGGGCTCGAGCCGCCGCTTCCGCTGTGGATCCTGCGGGAAGGCCGTCTCCCATTCGTACGCGACGCTGCACGACGGGCCGAAGCAGTGCGACTGTGTCGCCGCCAGCTTGATCCCCGCGGGCATGGTTTCGAACGACGGCCGGGAAACCTGCTGTTCGTCCGACAACTTCAGGAACTGCCCCGGCGCGAAACGATCCTGCGCGTGGGAGATGACGCTCGCCGTGGCGCCGGACGCCTGCGGCGACGAGAGGTTGATCCGGTTCTCGGAAACGTTCGCCTTGCCGACTCGGTCGATCTTCGTTTCCAGCGGCACCTCGAGCTGCTTCACCTCGAGCCCGCCCAGCGGGTGCACGAGCAGCGGCGTATTGGGGTCGGGAAGCAGGTAGACCATCTGGTCGGCGCTGTCCGGGACCTGCGGGATCCAGGCCTTGTCCTCGGACAGTGCCTGAGCGACGAGCGCCCGCGGCGAGACGGTCGGGAGCGTCGAGGTGTCTTCCTCCCCCCACTCGAAGGGCCCGAGGTCGAACTCGATGTCCCAGAAGAGGAAGGAAACGGATGCGTACCCCTCGATCCGCCACGGGGTGGTGCCCTGGAGGGTGCCCTTGAACTGCACGCCCGCGACGTCCTTGCCGAAGGCGATCAGCGACACGCCAGCGGTCAGCTTTACCTCGAAGTAGAACTTCGGGGACCACTTGAAGAGCGCGTCCAGCGTGAGCCAGCCCTTCGCCCGCACCGGTCCCAGCTTCGCGTTGAGGTCCAGACCAGCCCCGAACTGCAGGGAGTTCGTGGTGATGGCGAAGTAGCCGGTGGCCTTGAGCGTCAGCCACGACGCCGGCGACAGGTCGATGGTGATCCGCTTGAGACCGGCCAGCGCCGGGGGCGGCTCGTAGCCGGGGTAGAAGCCCCCGACGCTGATCGCGAAGTCGCCTCCTCCCGCCCACTGCACGTAGAAGCCGATCTCGCCGCTGATCGAGATCTCCGCGACCTTCGAGTTCACCAACCCCACCTTGAACAGCAGGTGATCGGGGGTGAACTCCCCGTAGACCTCGGCCCGCAGGTCGACGATCCGCGGCTTGACCTTCGGTGACGGCACCCCTATCCGCACCGATCCCAGCAGGATCAGCAGCGGATCCGGCAGGCTGAGCACGATCCCGACCTTCGCGGTGACGAACCCGGCCTCGCCGCCCCAGCCCAGCTCGCCAATCGGCCCTACCGCGAACGCGCCCTCCTGCGGCGGGAAGATGTTCCGCACCTTGTCGAGGATGGTCTTCGCGGCGCCGATCGGGTCCTCGGGGAAGAGCAGTTGATCGGCGGTGCCGTCCGACACGCCTTTGCGCAGCGGATCCACCGCGACCCTTCGCTCGACCGCCAGGATCCCGCCGAGCCCGTTCAGCGTGAACCCGTAGCCGAGCTGGATCGTCGGCGAGAAGCGGATCGCCAGGATCACCACGAACGAGAACGGATCGGTGACCAGCATGCCGATCGCGGTGATGCGGAACTCCGCGATCTTCAGGTCCAGGATGCCGGAGTACTCGTTCTCGTTTCGGAGGATGAACCCGCCGCCACCGACGATGCCCGCGTCGATCTTCACTCCCAGGCCGGTCGGGAGCCGCGGCGCAACGCTCAGGGGGCCGCCGCCGTTCGGCGACCACTGCACCTTCACGCCCGTCCCCTCGACCACCAGGCCCACCGCGTCGCCGAACTTCGCGGCCAGCGTGGCGAAGATCTCCAACGTGTTCTGCGCCTCGCCCTCGTCCGCGGGCAGCCCGATCATGAACTCGCGCAGTTCGACGCCGGGCAGGGAGAAGCTCACCGGGAGCGTCAGACGCTTGTTCTTCCCCTCGCCGAACGAGAGTCCCTTGTCCGAGTCGAGCTGGATCATCGTCGACTCGGCGCTCGGGTTGTTTCCGTCCGGGATGGTCTTCTCGAGCAGCTTGTCGGAGCGCAGCCCGGCCTCGAGCTTCGTCCGCAGACGAACCCCGACGACCGCCTTCTCCTTGTAGTTGAGGAAGCCCACCAGGATGATGTCTTCGAGCGCCAGCGCGCCGAGCTCCTTCCGACCCGTGCGCGCGAACTCGAGCTTCAGCTCGCGGTTGGCGCGGTCGAAGGAGAGCGCGTCGGCGAACCCCTCGGACGCGTTGTCGATGTCCAGCAGCTGCTTGGCGAGATCGTCGAAGACGCCAGCCGCGTCCTGCCCCAGCTCGCGGAACGGCTTCTTCCAGGGCTCGGTGATTCCCTCGATCGCCGACTTGATCGCCGGTTGGACGGTCCCATGCTCGTCCTTCGACAGCTCCTCCGCGAGGATGAGGATTGCTTCGTCGACCGCGATCAGCACGAACGCCAGCTCGGTCGCCGCTCGCGCCGCCGCCTCGAGTGTAAAGGGGGATGTCTGCAGCTCCGCCGCCATCTTCTGCGCGGCGTTCGCTGCGGCGGTGATCTTCGGCTGGATCTTCTCGACGATGGGCTTTACCGCGTCCACCCCATCCTCGATGTCCTGCTTCAGCTCCTCGAACTTCGATTTGACGCTCGGGGTGATCGCCCGGTCCTCGGCCAGCGTGCCGACGAAAGAGCCGGTGTCGCTGAACGTCTCACCGACGAGGTCCGCAACCCTGGTCTGACCGAAGGCGAGAATGCCTTCGACCAGGCCGGTCCAGACATCGGCCATCGTGCCCCCCGCTCGTGAATGGAGAAGTAAACCGGACTACCGACGACTCCGAACCCGCGGACGGTAACGCTGAAAGCACAGATAGAGGGAGCGCCCCCTTGAAGTCAATCTCTGCGTGCGCCCCTCAGTCGGAAAATCGACGCGCTTTTCCGAACCCTCGGGGCATAAGTGCAAGCACTACCTAACTGATCGGGTGGAAAACGTGGGAAACACTTGAAGTGGAGGGGTCGCCGGTCGTCCCCCGGAGACTCCTAACCAGTGAGATTTTCCGGACCGACGACTGCACACTCGGGTTGTCTGCGGTCGGGTCGGTTGTCTGGAGCGAGGGCGTAGTCCGCGGTGCGGAAAGGTCGTGGGATACCGGAAGGAAGAATAGTGAGCGTGCCGCCGGGCCGGCGGCACGCCACTGCAGGATCAGGCTTCCGCGAAAAGGCGCTGGAGCGCGTTCGCTGCGTTCTTCTCGAGGAAGTCCGCCATCTGCTGCTCCTCCGTCAGGCTTTCCTGAAGGATCTCGGCGCACTCATCGAAACCGAGCGCCTTGGCCATCGCGATGGAGGTTCGGTAGGCCGCGATCTCGTAGTGCTCGACCCGCAGACCGGACCCGAGGTCGAAGGCTTCCAGCACCGTCCTCGAAGGCCGCTCCTCCGACTTGAAGGAGTCGTGCTCCTCGCGCAGTCCGATCGCCCCTTCGCACTTCTCCTCCTTCGCCTTCTCCCCGATGCTTTCGAAAGCGCGCTTGAGGCGTTCGATCTGCTGTTCCGTCTCCCCGACGTGGGCCTCGATGCGTTGCTTCATCGTCGGGTCGTTTGTCTCACGGCCGAGCGTCTTCGTGGCGGTGAGGAATCGGCGTTCGGCGTAGAGCAGGTCGCTCAGCTCGTGCTTCAGCAGTTCCTTCGGCTCGGTCATCTGTGGCATGCGGCTCTCCATTTTCGACGGGTTCATCGTCGGAATCGATCGGTCTTTCGGACGCCGTATGTAGAAGCAAGAAGCCGGCCTGATTGGTCGTTGGAATGGCGAGTATCGGCTCGGGCGCGACCCTACCGCTCGATCCCCTCCTCGGCGATCGCTTCCTCGACGACGAGCTGCTCGACCCGCTGTTCGGGGGTAAGCGGCGAGACCCGGCGCCATCGGCCCGTGCGGAACCAGAACCACGCAATCACGGCGGCGACCACTTCGGAGAACGGGAATGCCCACCAGATTCCCTCGTAGCCCAGGCCCGAGCGATGGGAGAGCAGAAAGGCGAGGGGGAAGCGAAGCACCCAGAGCGCGAGGACAGCCAGGAGCATGGCGGCCACCGTGTCCCCGGCGCCGCGGAACGCACCTGCCAGCACCTGCTGCGCACCGGTGAAGCCGAAGCTCAGCGCCAGGATCCTGACGAATCGCGCCGCCATCCCCGCCTCCTCCGGGGCATCCGGGAGGAAGATCGTGGTCAGGGGATCGGCGAAGAAGAACAGGACGCCGCCGAGGACGAATAGCGAAAGGAAGGCGACCCGGCTGCCGGTGGTGGCGACTTCGTTTGCGCGGTCCGGCTTTCCGGCCCCCACCGCCTGACTGACCAGCGTCGACGTCGCCATCGAGAATCCCAGCGCCGGGATGATGATGAAGCTGAGGATCCGGGCCCCGATTCCGTAGGCGGCCAGCACCGACGTTCCGAACCCGGCGACCAGCACCGCCATCATCGCCACGCCCGCCGCACGCGTCGACTGCTCGAGCGACGCGGGAATCCCGGTTCGGAGCATCTGCCGGATGACAGGGATGTCCGGAGTCATGCTCGAGATCTTCAGACGCACACCCATCCTGCCGCGCAGCAGCAACGCGATTCCGGCGGCGGCGGCGAGCCCCTGGGTTCCGACGGTCGCTACCGCGGCGCCGGCGGTTCCCATCGCCGGTACGGGCCCCCAGCCGAGGATGAACAGAGGGTCCAGGAAGAAATTCAGTGTCACCGTCAGCAAGACGATGTAGAAGGGCGTCCTGACGTCCCCCACGCTCCTCAGGGTGGTCTGAAAGACCAGGTACAGGAACAGGAAGACGAGTCCGAGGAAGGAGATGCGCAGGTAGTCGGTCGCGGGTATTGCCACCTCGGGTTCAGCGCCGAGGAGCCGCACCATCGCCGGGGTCAGGTAGTAGCCGGTCGCGGAGAGCAGCACGGAGAGGCCACCTACGGCGAGGGACGTCTGGGCTGTGAAGTGGTCCACGCCGTGCCTGTCGCGTGCGCCGTAACTCTGCGCCACCAGGATGCCGCCGGCGATCGAAAGTCCGCCGCCGATCGACAGCGTCAGGAAGAGCACGGGGAAGGACAGGGAGACTGCGGCTACAGCGGCCGGGCCAACGCGGCCGAGCCAGAAGGTGTCGGTGAGCTGATAGACGGTCTGCAGAACGTTGGCGAGCACGATGGGACGGAAAGCGTCACCATCGCCCGCCAGACCGGCCCTTCGAGGAGGGCCGCCGCGCGATCGTCGATGCCTGTATCTGCCAATTGTCGCCCCCCGGTACGGGTTGTGTCGGCCCGGTAGCACGATGGAGGCCAGCAACGGGCAACGGTTGTACAGCGGTGGGGTCCTCGGCTTCCCGCGTGGCCCGGCTTTGCGGCACTTCGGCGACGCCTGACCGTCCGTCGTGCGGCCATCACTGGCGCGACGGGCGGAAGGTTCAGATCTTGCCCGGCGCTCAGCGACAAAACCCAGGCCCGATCCTACCGACTGCAAATGCGCGCTCGTCCGACCGTCATCATCGTATTCCTGCTCGCCGTCACGATGTCGGGAGGTGCGCTCGCGGCTCAGACGCCTTCGGCCGTCGGTGGGCTGACCGTAACCGGCAGCATCCGCACACGCGCGGAGTACTGGCAGTGGTTCGAGCCGGGTGGAGAGGATGACGGATACGCATTCAGCGGTACGCTGATTCGTGCGGGGGTCGGGCAGCAGCGAGACGTGATCGGCTGGCAGCTCGAGCTGGGTGCCCCCATCCTCCTCGGTCTGCCGCAGGGTGCCATACTCCCCGCGCCATTGGGGCAGTCCGGTGCGGGCGCATCGTACTACGCCGCCAACGACGGCGAGGAGAACGTCGCCAGCGCATTCCTCAAGCAGGCCTACCTGCGACTCGGCGTCGCCCCGGGGAGCGAGGGCCACGGCATACGCCTCGGACGGTTCGAATTCGTGGAGGGGTCCGAGCGCGCTCCCGCGGACCCGAGCCTGGCGAGCCTGAAGCGGGACCGCATCGCGCATCGGCTGGTGGGGACGTTCGGCTGGTCCCACGTAGGGCGCAGCTTCGACGGTGCGCACTACTCGTACACGGGACCCGCCGCCAACCTCACGGCGGTCGTCGCTCGGCCGACCCAGGGTGTGTTCGATGTCGACGGCTGGCCGTCTCTCGACGTGGCCCTGGCCTACGCGGGGCTGACGATCTCACAGGACGAGGCCCAGCATCCCGGAGAAGCCCGCCTGTTCGCGCTCGGCTATGTCGACTACCGCGACGAGACGAACCTCGTGAAGGTCGACAACCGGCCCGCCGCCCAGCGGCAGGTCGACAACGAGAACATCACCATCGCGACCGTCGGTGGCCATTACCTGCGCGGTCTCGTCACCGAGGGCGGGATGATCGATTTCCTGCTCTGGGGCGCCCTGCAGGCCGGGAGGTGGGGGAGCCAGGACCATCGCGCGTGGGCAGCGGCGGCGGAAGTCGGCTTCCAGCCCACACCCGACACCCCCCTCCGCCCCTGGTTCCGGCTGGGCTGGTCGCGCGGCAGCGGCGACGACGACCCCGAGGACGACGAGCATCGGACCTTCTTCCAGCCCCTGCCGACGCCCCGCCTCTACGCCCGCCTGCCCGTCTACAACATGATGAACACCCAGGAGGTGTTCGGAAGCCTCATCCTGCGCCCGACGTCGTGGATGACCATCCGCTCGGACCTGCGCAACCTGTGGCTCGTCGACGAGAACGACCTGTGGTACTCCGGCGGCGGGGCGTTCGAACCCGAAACGTTCGGCTTCGCGGGGAGACCGTCCCTGGGCTTCACCAAGCTCGGGCTGCTCGCTGACGCCAGCGTGGATCTTCGGCTGGGCTCCAACCTGACGGCGTCGTTCTACTTCGGCTACCTCGACGGTGAGCACGTCATCGAGGATCTCTACCCCGAAGACGACGTCGTCCGCATGGGATACATCGAGCTGGAATATCGCCCGTGAGAGCAGCGCGCTGGATACCGGTCGGGGCTGCGCTGTTGATCGGCGCGGCAATCGGTATCGGCGCGTTCACGTTCGTCTATGCCGATGGTCATTCCTACCTGACCGACGACCCGGCCGCCTGCGCGAACTGCCATGTCATGGAAGAGCAGTTCTCCGCGTGGATGAAGTCCAGTCACGCCTCCGTCGCCGTCTGCAACGACTGCCACACGCCCCACGACCTGATCGGAAAGTACACGACGAAGGCGCGCAACGGATTCTGGCACTCCTTCTATTTCACGACCGGGACCTTCCCCGACCCGATCCGGATCACCGCGTTCAGCCGGAACGTGGTCGAGAGCGCCTGCCGCGACTGCCATCCAGGGATAGCGGCCTCGCTGATACATGGGGATGTGCGGCCCGAGTTCCGAGAGGAGAGTCTGCAGCCGGCGAAGGCTGTCGCGTGCACCCGCTGCCACAGCGGCGTGGGGCACTGGACCCGCTGAGGAGGTCGGGACCCGTGTAGCTGACATCCGGCGGACTCGCGGCCCTGTGCGATTCCTGTTGACCGAAACAGTGCGGGAGTGTCCCGAACCCACCCGGAGAAGATCTCGACCATGGCGAATCCACCCCTGAACCCGGATCCGGAACGTGCGCGGACCTACACCGGCCGCTGGCTGATCGCCGCCGGGGTGGTCGCCGCTGTCGTCACCCTGGGGCTCGCCGCGCTTCTGACGAACATCTTCGAGCGGCGGCTGGAGGGCCGGGACCCCTACTTCCGGGTCGTCGAGATCACCGACTCTACCGTCGACCCGGCCATCTGGGGGCAGAACTTCCCGCTCCACTACGACCTGTACAGCCGGACCGTCGACCAGACACGGACCCGGTACGGGGGCAGCGAGGCGATACCGCGCCATCCGGACGAGGGCGCCGCCGGCGATCCTCGCGATACGGTGTCCCAGTCGCGGCTCGTCGAGGACCCCCGGCTGCGCCAGTTCTGGGCGGGCTATGCGTTCGCCGAGGACTTCCGCGAGGAGCGCGGGCACGCCTACATGTTCATCGACCAGGTCTTCACCCGACGGCAGGAGGTCGCGCAGCAGCCGGGAACCTGCCTCCACTGCCACGCCTCCGTCTATACGGTCTACCGCGATGCCGGAGACGGAGACCTGATTGCCGGCTTCGAGCGGGTCAACCAGCTCCCGTACCAGGAAGCCGCGGCGCTCGCGGAACATCCCGTTTCCTGCATCGACTGTCACACCCCCAACACGATGGAGCTGCGGGTGACACGCCCGGGGTTCATCGAAGGAATACGCGCGCTCCGCGCCAGCGAGGGGATCGCGGACTACGACGTGAACCGCGACGCGACACGGCAGGAAATGCGCACGTTCGTCTGCGGGCAGTGCCACGTCGAATACTACTTCCGAGGCCCGGAGAAACGACTCACCTACCCGTGGGCGAAGGGCCTCCTCATCGACAGCATCATGGCCTACTACGAGGAGGTGGGGCACCAGGACTGGACACATCAGATCAGCGGGGCGCCGGTCCTTAAGGCTCAGCATCCCGAGTTCGAGATGTTCAGCCAGGGCGTGCACGCGCGCAGCGGGGTGACGTGCGCGGACTGCCACATGCCGTACACCCGACAGGGAGCGCAGAAGGTGAGCGACCACTGGGTGCGCAGCCCGCTCCTGAACGTCGACAACGCGTGCCGGACGTGTCACAATCGTCCGTCCGAGGAGCTGATCGGACTCGTCCACACCATCCAGGATCGCACCTACCAGATGCGCGGCCGCGCGCTCGACGCGGTGATCCAGCTGGCGATCCAGATCCAGCAGGCGGCGGCCCGCGACAGCGCGAATCCGGCTCTCGAGGTCGCCCGGCGCTATCAGCGGTTCGCCCAGTTCTATACGGACTTCGTGGAGGCTGAGAACTCGATGGGCTTCCATGCCGACCAGGAGGCGGTGCGAATCCTGGGGACGGCGATC
>CAZJEH010000060.1:18140-19296 GCA_964544905.1 uncultured Gemmatimonas sp. | reverse complement strand
AGGCGGATGGATCCCGGCCTGCGCCGGGATGACGTTGGTGGTCTCGGTTGCACCCGACGCACACCGGGCCGGTGCGACGAAGGACCATCGGACAGTGCTGACACAGCCTCTTTCGCCGGGATGACGGAGCCGGCTTTCAGCCACATCTCATAGACACGAAGTCCATCCGATAGGGACGCTCCAACAGTTCTGACACAGCCTCGTTCGCCGAAATGACGATCGTGGTTTTCCGCGCACCCAGCGCGAATTAGCTCGGTGCGATCCGGTGAGATACCGGAGATCCGGCAGTTTTGACACAGCCTCTTTCGCCGGGGATGACGATGCTGGGTTTTCGGTGCACCCGGCGCGGATCAGGTCGGTGAGATTCGGCGAGGTGACGGACAATCGGGAAGTTCTGACACATTCTCCAAAGGGGGAGATGATGCATTCCGGCCGACGGGGGGATGATGCGTCGAGATGATGGGAGGGATCGCTCCCGGATCGCCCGGGAGATGACGGGGCCGGTTGACCCCGACGATGGTGGGTCTTCCGAGACGGTCGGATCATGGTCTGCGGATGACACGCGAGACGCTCGCCTCGCAGCAAGCATTGACGTCGGGCGAGCGATTGCCAGATTGCACTGAGCCCTGCACGGGTTCCATGCATGTCCATTCCCGGGCGTCGGTGCGGAATCCTTCGGATCGAGCACGCTTTCGCGGGCCCGGGGCCTGGTGGCCGGCGGGAACGAACGGCCGGTTCGTCCCGCATTGAATGGCCGGCTCGGAGAAGTCCTTTCGCCGGCCATCCTACCTCTCCCTGACGCCCTCTGAGCGCGGCGTCCCAGCCGAGGCGGTGGATCCGCCGCATACCCAGGAGGCCCTGAAATGTCGGCTGTCGAACAAAGCACGAGCGTGGGTTCAAGCGTGTTCGCATTGCCGTCCCGGGAGATTCGGGACCTGCCGGATCCGCCCAAGAACTACTGGCGGCTGGTGGGCCCCGGCGTGGTGGCGGGAGGCGTCGGACTCTCCTCCGGAGAGTTCGTTCTCTGGCCCTACATCTCGTCGCAGGTGGGTCTCGTCCTGCTGTGGGGCGCGGTGATCGGCATCATCACCCAGTTCTTCATCAACATGGAGGTGGAGCGGTACACGCTGGCCACCGGCGAGACGGCGATGACGGG
>CAZJEH010000060.1:13501-18040 GCA_964544905.1 uncultured Gemmatimonas sp. | reverse complement strand
TCAACATGGAGGTGGAGCGGTACACGCTGGCCACCGGCGAGACGGCGATGACGGGCTTTAACCGGCTCTGGAGGCACTGGGGTCTCGTGCTTGCCATCCTCGCATACTTCGCGAACCTGTGGCCGGGTTGGGCGGCGAGCGCGGCAACGCTCGCGAGCTACCTGTTCGGAGGCAGTCCGCCCATCATCGCGGCCGTCGCGCTGATCATCATCGGGGCGGGGCTGACGTTCACCCCCGTGATCTACCTGGCGCTGGAGCGGCTGATCTTCGTGAAGGTCGCCGCGGTGCTGGTGCTGGTAGCCCTGGCGGTGACGTTCGCGATCCGGCCGGCGACGTGGGAAGCTCTACCTGCAGGGCTTTTCGGGGTCGGCAACATTCCGCAGGGGCTCAGCATCGCGCTGCTCTTCGGAGCGATCGCCTTCGCGGGGTCGGGTGGAGCGCAGAACCTGTGTCAGAGCAACTGGATCCGCGACAAGGGGTTCGGCATGGGGCAGTACATCCCGCGGCTGGTCAGCCCGGTGACGGGTCAGATCGAGGCCGCCTCCACGGTCCGCAGCTACATCTTCGAAACGACACCGGAGAACATGACACGGTGGCGGAGCTGGTGGCGTTTCGCCAACGTCGAGCAGTTCTTCAGCTTCGTGCTGATGACTCTGGTGACGATCATCCTCACCTCGATGCTGGCCCACTCGACCCTGTTCGGGACGCCCGGTCTGCCGAACGACGTCTCCTTCCTTCAGATCGAAGCGCAGCAGCTGCGGACCATGGTCGGGCCATGGTTCGGCACGCTGTTCCTCGCGGTCGGGACGTTCGCCCTCTTCGGATCCGCGATGGGCGTCATCGACTACACCAGCCGATTGGCCGCCGATATTCTGAAGACGACGTACCTGCCGAAATCGTCGCTGACGGAGAGCCATCTCTACTTCGGGCTCGTCTGGGGGATGGTCGGTCTCGGGTGCGCCATCATGCTCGCTGGCATCGATCAGCCGCTGACGTTGCTGGTGATCTCCGCCTCCACCGGCGGAACGATCATGTTCATCTACTCGATGCTGCTGATCGCGATCAACAAGAAGCTGCTGCCCGAGGGGATTCGGATCGCGGGCTTCCGCACCGGGACGATGGTCTGGTCCACGATCCTGTTCGGATCGCTCGCGGTCCTGACGATATGGGTCCAGAGTCAGCGATTCCTCCAGTAGCTCGGCGCTCGGACACGGGGTGTGGAGTGACTCAGACGGGGCGGTGGTCGCTGCGGGTGCCGCGGTCACGCGCTCGATACCGCTGGAAGCCATCGCCGCGGGCTCGCCGGGCAGGGGTGGTGAAGTGTCGGGATCGGCAAGTACGCCGGGTGCCCGACGCCGGCTGAACGAGCAGAGAGATCCTTCCGATTACGCGTAGCGCGGACCCAGGCAATCAGACAAAGCCAGGAGAAACTAGAAAGGGGCGCGCGGCTTACGGCCGGCGCCCCCTAGTTTTGTCGGCGTCCTTACCAGCCTTTCGCTGCGTCAACGCGCTTCCGGCACGTAGGCCACGATCCGCAGCGGACCGCCGCTGCCACCCGCGATCTTCATCGGAAGGGCGATCACGTAGCTGCCGGTCGGAGGAAGCTGATCAAGGTTGGCCACGTTCTCGTAACCGGGAATGTTGTGCGTGTAGAGGGCGACGTGGGCCGGGAAGCCGGTCGACTGACCCGGGTCGACGCTTGGCGTATCGATCCCGAGCGCGTCGATGTTCCGGTTGTCGACCAGCCACTGGGCGGCTTCGACAGACAGACCCGGGAAGTGTAGCTCCGCGACGGCGTCGGGTCCGGTGCGGTCGGTCCCGAGAAAGGCGGTACGGTCACCATACCGCGTGTCCCAGCCGGTCCGCACGAGGACAACCGCCCCGTCGGGGATCTGGCCGTGCTCCGCCTCCCAGGCGGTGATGTCTTCGACCGTCACCGTGTAGTCCGGGGTGGCGTGGTCGGATACGTCGATCACCACGGCCGGGCCGACGAGCCGATCGAGCGGAATCTCGTCGGCGGCGTCGCCGTCCTCCGCGAAATGGATTGGTGCGTCGAGGTGTGTCCCGCCATGCTCCGCGGCCGAATAGCGGTAGGCCGAGTAGAAGTAACCGGCGGGATCGGGACCGAAGGCGAGCTCCTCGTGGACGAAGCCGAGAGTATCCGTCGGCCAGTAGATGGTCTGGTCCGAGAACGAATAGGTCAGGTCGACCCATTCGCCGCTGGTTCCGGAGAAGGCGGCGGCGAGGTCACCGGTCGCGGCCATAGACTCCGGCGCTGCCCTGCAACCGGCGGCGAGGAATACCATCACAACAGCGATGAGGCGCATGGCTACTCCTCCGTGTGTCGTTGACGCTGCGGGAGAGACGACGAGATCACCAGCATAGGCGACAGCCGAGGTCGGCGCAAAACCGAATTGATCCTCACCTCCGGACAGCCCCGCGAGCGGCTCCGGCGTGAGCGACCCCTGCCGGGAATGCCTTCGTGCCGGAGGCAGCGGGCGTTGGCGCGTCGCCTCGTCCACGCTGGGAGGCGAGCGATCGATGCGTCAGCCCCGCGTCTCGCCCCGCTCGAGCATAGCCACGAACTTCTCGATCCGACGGGCCCGGGTCTCCGGTCTGACGGCCGTCTGGATCCCGAAGATGAAGGAGTACCGCCTGGCGCTACTGAGGGACTCGAAGAATTGTCGCGCCGCTGGGTTCCGGTCCAACGCCTCTTTCAGGTCCTGGGGGACTTCCGCCGAGGACGGGGAATCGTAGGCGCGGTCCCAGCGGCCGTCCTGCTTCGCGGCCTCGATGGCGGCGAGTCCCGCGGGCCGCATCCTGCCGCTCGCGATCAGTCGCTCGACGTGCTCGCGGTTCCTCTTCGACCAGATGCTGCGTTTTGTTCGCGGAGTGAACTTCTGCAGCCAGGTGTCGGCGTCGAGGCTTCGTGCCTGTCCGTCGATCCAGCCGAAGCACAACGCGACGTCGAGAGCGTCGGCGCGGGACACGGAAGGGAAGCGGGAGTTCGCCTTTGCGAGCCGCAGCCAGACTCCGCGGGCGCTCGCGTGGTTCTCCTCCAGCCAGTCCTCCCATCCCTTCGCGTCGGCGAAATACACCAGCGGATACTCCGCTCCGCCAGCGCCCGGGGGCACGCTCGCGGGGGCTGGACGCAGCGGGTCGGCAGGTTCGGGGCCGCGCGGGCTCAAGGCACCCAGGTGGTCAGTTCGGCCGCCGGGGTCCGCGGCTTGGGGGGCGGGATGGTCGCCGGCTCCCCGACGTTCAACATCGCGACGACCCGCTGGCCTTCGGGCACGCCGATGGCCGCGCGCGCCGCGGGATCCTGCATGATCGCCCCCGTCTTGATGTGCGTGCCCAGGCCGAGCTGCACGGCCGCGAGGGTGATGTTGTGCACGGCCATCATCGTGGCGGCGTAATCTTCTTCGCGGATCTCGGGGTTCTCGTCTTCCACTACAGCGACTGCGATCATCAGCGGCAGCGCCTCGTGGTCATCGGCAACCTTGCGACGCAACTCGGCGGCCTTCGCCGGGTCGTCGAGCTTCCGCGCCTTTCTGACACCGAGCGCGTCGCCGAGGGCACGTCGCGCCCTCGGCCCGAGGACGTAGAACCGCCAGGGTTGCGTGAGCCGGTGGTTCGGTGCGGAAACCGCTGCCTCCAGCATCGTCTCGATCTCCTCCCTCGTCGGCTGGCGATCCGTGAACTCACGAATCGATCTGCGGTTTCCCAGCAACTCGACAACGTTCATCATCCATCATCCAAATCGGGATTCTTTCCACCAATCGGCGACGCGACGACTCGTGTCGGACCGATCGATGGTGCGGCTACGTCGGAGGACACCCGGCTTCCGACCGTGTATCGACCTGGTTCTGCGAACGGTAGGCCCGGGGAAGGCCGGTCGGCAAGCACCGGAGCCACAAAACCGTTCCGCACCGGGCACCATCGATATATCCTTGGCTGGCGTCGCGCTGCCCAGCCGCCGGTGACCGCTCCGTCACGACGGCACCGCCCCCCACCCATCCGCACCGGGAGAGGCCGATGACACCCGTACCCGCGTTGTTGCTCCCGATCGTCCTGTCAGCCGTGATCGTCTTCATCGCGAGCGCCATCAGCCACATGGTGCTGCCCCATCACCGAACCGATTTCCGCGGGGTCCCCGATGAGGATCGCCTGCTCGACGAGCTACGGCGCGCCAATCTGACGCCCGGGGAGTACTCCGTTCCCCACGTAGCGACGCCGAAGGAGATGTCCGCTCCCGAGTACGTCGAGAAGATGACTCGCGGACCGGTTGCCCACATCCGGCTCCTCCCCAGCGGTCCGCCCTCGCTCGGCAAGCCGCTGATTCTCTGGTTTCTATTGTCGCTGATCGTCAGCTGGACGTCCGGATACGTTGCGGCCAAGGCCCTGGCACCGGGCGCCGAGTATCTCGAGGTCTTCCGCTTCGCCGGTACTACCGCGTTTGCCGGGTACGTCCTGGCGCTGCCTCAGGAGTCCATCTGGTTCGGGCGTCCCTGGAGCAACACGCTGAAGGCCTGCTTCGAC
>CAZJEH010000060.1:0-13491 GCA_964544905.1 uncultured Gemmatimonas sp. | reverse complement strand
AGCCGTCTACGCGTTGCTGACCGCGGGCGTTTTCGGTTGGCTGTGGCCGGTGTGATCCACGGCGATGGGCGGCTGAGGTTTGGAGACGAAGCTCGCGCAGGAAACCTGTGAAGACCGGTGTATCGTCAGGCTTGCACGGCGTCGGCCTTAGGCGGCATCGGGCGGTGATCGGGCTCTGAGCTCTCGATGGGTGGGCTCTGGCGCCGATGAGGCACCAGTCGATGGTTGACGCGCCGGTGACACCCACGATCGCGCGGCTTGGGTGGGATGCGATCGTCGCTGCGTCGCGAGTGGCGAGAAGGGTAGAGTGTGGCCGAAACTGACTCCGCGGACACGGCGCGAGAAGGATAGTCGCCGGCGCCTTGGGCCAACCAGCAGTCATCCGCCGTCAGCCTCGTATCCGAGCGCCCCGTCCCGAATTCGCGCCGCCGAGGTGAACGGGTGCTCGAGGGCTTCCCCGGTGCTCGCGATGTGCAGTACCCGAACGCCTATCACCTTCAGCGCGTCGGCGATCAGCGCCCGATGGCATTGCCACCAGAGCGCCTCCGAACACATGATCGCTACCCGTCGCTGCTCCGCCAGACGCAGCAGCCTAGCCAGACCCGCCCGAAACTCCGAAGTCTCCATGTAGTCCGCGTATCCCCGGAAGGAAAGGTTCCGCCAAGCCGTGTTATGGCTGTCCGGGCGCGGTGTGCGCCGCCCGCCGAGTTCGGGGAATCCCTCGTAGCCGATGCCCGCCGATGCCAGCTGATCTTTCAACACCTTCGCGCCGAAGTGCGGATGCTTCCTGGATCCGGGGAACCGACGGACGTCGGCGACGACCTCGATCCGATGTGCGAGGAGCAACGCAAGGAAGGTTTCGGCGGGATACGAGGAGTGGCCTACCGCCCAGACCGTGAGACCATCTGGCGAGTCCGCAGTGCCGGGACCGGCCGCTTCCGCGCGAGAGTCATCGGATCCGGGTGCGGACGGTTGCCCTCGGTCCCTGGTGTGATCTCCGCACGGTTCGTCGCTCAACGGTCCATGATCGACAGGTAGGCGCGCCACGGCCCTACCGCTTCCCTGTACTGCTTCGCCATCACTCGCGCGATCTGCCCGAGGTGCGCGAGGTCGTGAGCGACCCAGGTCGAGAAGAGCTGGCCCAGGGTCACTTCCCCGAACTCGGGGTGGACCCCGGTCAGCAACAGCTTGTCCGGAGCGAGCCTCCATCGTCTCAGGGTCGCGAGGCTGCTCGCGCGCTGGTCGGCGAAATCGAGGCAGAGGTCGGCGATCGGGACACCGCGCAGCAGCCGCAGGTGCGCATCCCGGTCGAACGGCGGGAACCGCCGATCGCGGGACTGGTCGATGATGACCCGCGCGCGGGGAATCCAGTTGGTCCGCTCCGCGTGGAGCAGGTGCGCGACTACCTCGCGGGGACTCCAGGTGTCCGGCCCTTCCCGCGCGTCGAGCAGCTCGCCCGGCATGCCGCTCAACCAGGAAACCAGCACCTCCGGGGTCCGCTCGAGCACGGCGACACCGGTGTCGATCTGTAAAGCAGGGTGGGTGGTAGGGTTGATTTCGCTCATCGGTTGTGCCTGTGAACCCGGTCGTGGGCGCTCGGCTCAGCGACCCGGCCGACCCGGGTTCAGCGTCGCATTGCCTGCGCCAGTAACGCCACGCCGACTGCGATCAGTCCCGCGTGGATGTAGAAGAAAAAGCGCGACACGGACAGTCGCCTGTTGACGATCCGTCCGACCACGATCGCTACCGGCACGGCCGGTAAGGAAGCGAGGTAGTACCGGCTCACCTCGTCGGTCCAGAGACCAACTGACCAGTACCCCAGCATGACGACGATGCTCGCCGGGAGGAAGTAGCCCTGCAGCGTCGCGCGGAACCGCGCGGGAGACCATCCGCGCAGCGCGCCGTAGACAACCAGCGGCGGCCCATTCATCCCGTAGGCTCCACCGAGGACGCCCGCGCCGAGACCGAACATCCAGGCGAGACGATCATCGGCCAGGCGGTGCTGGCGCCGCGCCGGCAGCGAGAAGGTGGAGAATGCGATGATCACGAGCGCGAGAACCGCCTTCACGACCGGCTCGGCCACGCGGGTCAGGAGAAGAAGGCCAAGCGGGCTTCCCAGAAGTGTCCAGAGGAAGAGCCGTCCGCGCTCTTCGCATCCACGTCTACCCAATCCTGTGCGAGCACAATGGCAGCTACGGTGATGGATACCAAGACAGCCAGGGGTGCCGCCGCGTCGACCGGCATGACCAGGGCGAGGAGCGGCACGGCAACCAGAGCTTCACCGAAGCCGAACGCGGACCGGATCAGCGTCGCCAGAAGGAGCACCGCCATCACCTGCACGGTCAACCAGTCCAATGGCCGATCCCTTCTATGCGCTCTCGTCCGGTGCGGTCGCGATGCGGGACGCGTGGATGTCGATCCCGGGCACATGGAACACGGTGAGCCGGGGACGGCGCCGGGGGCGCTGGCGCCCGACCGCCGTCCCCCAACTTCCTTGACTCTACCCCGCCCGCTTCTCGGCTTTCCCCGCGATCCGTCGGTCGAACCTGCTCCGGTCCACGGGGGCGCGAACGTGGGTTCCGCTACCGATCTGATCGACCCCATCGTGCGCTTCGACCTCGAAGGTGACCGTCCGTTCATCGCGCGAAACGACCTTCGCGGTCGCGGTAACGGTGAACCCCACGGGCGTCGGGGCGAGGTGTCGTACATCGACATGGGTGCCGACGGACGTCCAGCCGGGCGGCAGGTAGGGCTCGATCGCGGACGCTGCCGCGATCTCCATCAGGTGGACCATCATCGGTGTCGCGAAGACCTCCGGCATGCCCGGTCGGAAGTGCGCAACCGTACGCTCAGGAGTGACCTCCAGGCTCCGGCTCGCGGTCGCTCCGATCGGGATGTCAATCTCGGCCATCCAGCCTCCAGGAATCGTTCAGTTTCGTTTGAGTGCGCCGATCGTCCCGGCAGTGACGTGCGCAGGCCGCCGGGAAGGCCAGCGAAGACCAGGACCAAGTTCTCAGGGCGAGGCTTCGGAGGCCAGTCGGTTCGAGAGCTGCCGGCTGACGCGAGCGGCGTACTGCCGACAGGCGGACGTGTCGACCAGCCCATCGATCCCTCGCTGCCACCTCTGCCAGAACTCCGACGCGCTGGGATGCGGCGTGATCAGTACGTCGCAGGGCAATCTCTCGATGGCGGCGATCCCTCGCTCGAAATTCGCCAGGATGGACGGGCTATCGCTGAACCGGAAGCCGTCCTCCGAGACCGGGGTCATGCTGTCGGCGTAGGCGAAATCGATGCAGCGCGTCTCCTCGCACGTCCTCCAGGTCCAGCTCGTCCCGCCGGGAGTATGCCCCGGGGTGAGGTGAGCCGTAAGCGAGGTAGGGCCCACGGCGACAATCTGCCCGTCCTCGATCCGCTCGACGGGTCCGGTGGCTGGATAATCGAAGAGCAGATCGCCCTGCGGATCGTCGGGGCTCGAACCGCCGCTCTCCATGACGGACGCGCTCGGAACGGTCGCCAGCACCCTTGCTCCCGAGGCACGCCTGAGCGCGGCGATCCCGCCAGCGTGATCGTAGTGGGCGTGGGAGTTCAGGATCACCTCGACGTCGGCGATATCGAAACCCAACGAACGAATGTTCTCGATGATGAGAGGAGCGGTGTTCGGCAAACCCCCGTCGATCAACACGTGACCTTCCGACGAGGTGAGGAGGATCGCCGACAAGCCTTCCGTCCCGACGAAGTACACGTTGCCGAAGATGTGGAACGGCTCGCGAGGGGTGTTCCAACCGACGCAGTCAGGGCACTCGTCGACCGGATAGGGAGAGGTCAGCGGGTTGGCAGTCGCGCCGCAGCCGGAAAGGAGGAGCAAGCTTAGCCATCCCCGCATGGTTATCATCTTGCCGTCGTTTCTTCGAATCATCCTGGGTCGTGTCTCGAAGGGCTCGTGGAACTGACAGACCCGATCCGGGTTGCCAGACGCGGGCCGGATGCGCAGCCAGTTTCAACGTGGACAATCGTACCCGAGTCGTGTCGCGTCCACCTGGTCTCCATCGGACCACCGCATCCGTGACAGACGGGTGGGGCTGTTCCTCCGGCGGGCGGTGGGACGAAGGCGAGCACGTCCCGCACCAGCAATGCTCCGCCCTACTACAGAACGATGGAGGTCAGGGCCGAATACGGTAGGGGGCACGGGAAGCGCCGCAACGGAAGGGACAGGAGACGGCTGGACTCTGTCTCGCGACTCTTCCATCCCGGTCCGCGGAATCGTCTCGTCCTCAAGCGGGTACCACGCGGGCACGCGCACGACGGGAAGAAGGCTGAAAGGGCCTTCACGCGGACCACCACCTGGTGAGCGGTCCGCGGCGTCACCGGGGGGCGTCGGCCGATTACTTCGGAGTCACTTCCTGAGTCTTTCTCTGTTTGACGTTCATTCCGTAGGCCGACCCATGCTCAGGCGGTCGGCGATCCCGGCGCGGACGCGAGTGGCCTCGACACTGAAGGCTCCTCATTGCCGCTCGATAGTCCCAGCGTTTTCAGCGCCTCCTCCAATTTCGTGACATCGACCATCATATCCGCATTCTTCTTCTTCTGTTCGGCTGTCAGAAAATAGTGCGTACGGCCGAGCGTGGATGCGAGCCGGCGGAAATACCAGGACGACGGACCGAAATCACCCAGAAACTCCATGACGTTCACATGTCTGGCAAAAAGCATGTTCGTGAACCCCGCCCCATGTGGTCCAACTATCCACTCGGCATCGCGAAACTGGGCGATCTGCTCTCGCAGGGTAAGGTTTTCCGCATGCACTACAGAAAAGCCGAACTTCGATAGGCAAGCGACTACGGCCTCTTCATTGAGTAGTCGCCGACGAGAAGCAAGGGCTCTGGAGATGTAGATACGTCGACTGTACCTTGCCGACTCTGCGTCCGATGGCTCATACCTGCGGAGAACTGAGTTTCGCACATAGTCGAGCAATTCGATCGGCACATAGTGATTCGTCCTGACGCCGACGTTAGAAGGCATCAACAGCTTCTCGACCGACACGCCTTCGCTATCGACGTACGCGACCGTCATGTTCGGCGGCAAACAGCACAGCAGTGATTCGACCTGGTACTCCTTGAGATCCGCCGGCATCAAGAGCGTTACTGGCTCCTCCAGGTTCAGCGAGTCGAACAGGTACAACCGCGGTAGCGTATCGATGAACCAATGATAGAAGTTACGATCGAACATCGTGACTATCGTCGCATACGTCCTACCCTCGAGTCGAGGAATAGTCCTCGGCTTCGGATTGCCCAACATCGTCACAACGCGGAACATCCTGGAGTGAAGGAAGGAAGACTCGATGAGTATTCGACCATCCTCGAGTTCGACCAATCCGCGATCGAGTCGCAAGTAGACATTTCTCAATCCACAGACGAAGAGATCGTCCTCGGGCTTGGCAATCTTCTCGGATGCACGTCTCTGTGCTTCCCGAAGCCGGTTCTTGTCGTAGCGGACGGGATGGTAGGCCTGTAGGCCGAGGGTAGGGAGACTGGCAAGGCGTCGTCCAAAGAGAAACTTGAAGAAGCTGTCGGGCAGCAGCGCGACGATCTTCGTCTTGAAGATTGCTCGAAGGCCAGCTGGAACAACGCGATACAAGCGCCGCAATATTGGCATTGAGGTCTCCCTTGATGCAGCGTGTCGATAGGAGACAGCGAAGAGCAAGATGTGGCGGAGAAAGGCCGCTCTTGACCCCGTTGTCACTGGCAGTCTACGAACCCAACTGCACTACGGGTCCCCCCGCCTCGAGAGCGCTAGACTGCTGTCGATGGACATGCGTGGTTCAATCGACGACAAGTCCGAACGTCCAGCAGACCGGCGCTGCTGAGGCCGTCTCGGCTAGCACCCGCTCCTGGTCTGTGACGCCGGCAAACCGCGCTGATCTTGCCCGTAGGCCGGAGTGGGACGCATGCAGAAAGGACCGGCGAGGCGCCGAGACATTCTAGCCGAAGATCGCCACCGAGGGGCGGTTGGCCGGGCCTCTGGCAGCGGGATCCAAGTGGGCATTGCCCCGCATGCTTCAGCGGGGCAGGGTGCTATCCTACAGGAGGTGGATCCCGCGCGAGGGGTGGGTTGTCGGCGAAATTAGGGTCGTCGGTTAGGATAGGAGTTCAGTAGGGAAGTGTCAACGATGACGTTGGAGGGTATGCTACGTATGAGCTGGGTTGGTCCGCATGGCATCGACATGCCAACGCTAGGAACTGGCGACCACCATGAAGGGAGACAAAGGAAGTCCGGCGTTGCCCACGGGAGTCCCTCTCGTCGACCTCGGTATCGTCTGCGCAGGGGCTGCCCCGGACCCGGGCCGTAGCATTGCCGAGGAAGTCCCGCTTGCCTTCCTTGACCGCTTGGTCAGGCCCGAGGTATTCTGGGCCATGGCGTAACCCCGGATTACCTTCGCACCTACGGCAGCAGTCGGGCTATCCAATGAAGCAAACGTTTCTCGCGTTCCTTGCCTTGGTCCTCGTTTTCACTCCCGCCATGGGGCAGCAGCGGGAGACCTACGATTACTGGGAACCGCAGCGAAGGATGATCCAGTACGGCCAGCAGGCCATCTTCATGTGCAACGGCCTGTTCACGGGCAACCGATCCCTCGAGAACATCTTCGCGCAGGAGCTGGCCTTCCTGCCGGAGCCTGTCGGGACGCCGGCCGGGGGCGACTACGTCATCGACTGGGAGCGGCGGGCCGTGGCCATCGGCTCGGGCGAGGATGCGCCGGTGATGCGGGCCGTCTTCCGCGAGGGACTGGGCTGCGTGGTCCTCGCCCCGGACCAGGATTTCGACGACATCGACACCCTGCCGGTCCTCGACATGCCACCGCCGCCGGGCGACCCGGCTCGCATTCCCTGGCCCGACGGCGATCTCATCGAGCCGTCCGTCCCCGATCCGCGGATCGACATGGCGGCGCTGCAGGCGGCCTCGGACTGGGCCTTCGAGCGGGAGACCCCGGAGCAGATTACGGTGAGCCTGCTGGTGGTGCACCGCGGACGGATCGTGCACGAGCGGTACGCAACGGGCGTCGACATGTCCACCCGCACGCGGACCTGGTCTACGGCGAAAAGCATCGCTGCGACGCTGATCGGCATGCTGGTGGACCAGGGCAGGCTCAGGCTGGACGAGCCCCTGGGTTTCGAGTGGCTGCCGCGCGGTCCATCGCCGGAGACGGATCCGCGCAACCGGATCACGCTCCGGCACGTGCTGAACATGTCGAGCGGGCTGCTCCCCATCGACAACGACAACCTCGAGTACGCGACCGGGTCGGGGCTGTCCTACTGGGCTGGGGCGAGCTCGGTCGCCGGCGCCCTCAGCCGTCCCCTCTACAGAGAACCCGGCACTTACTGGGACTACGAGAACTATGACACGCTGCTGGGCGTGTACGCGATGAAGCTCGCGCTCGGTGACGTCCGCGCGTACCTCGAGTTCCCGCGGCGGGCGCTGTTCGACAAGATCGGGATGCGGAACACCCTCGTCGGGGCGGACCGGTTCGGGGACTTCATCTTCAGCAGCCAGATCTATACGAATGCGCGCGATCTCGCCCGGTTCGGCCTGCTCTACCTCAACAACGGGGTGTGGAACGGCGAGCGGCTGATCTCGGAGGAGTGGATCGATTTCGTGCGAACGCCGGCTCCGGCGACGTCGAACACCGGCCGCCAGTATGGAGGGCAGTTCTGGCTCGTCCCCGAGGGCCGAACCGACGTGCCCTCCGATGCGTACGCGACGGTCGGTAACCGCGGCAACTTCGTCATCATCGTGCCCTCGCACGACCTCGTGATCGTGCGGCGCGGGCTCGACTGGGGCGGCAGGGGGTTCGACCGCTGGGATCTCACGCGCGAGGTGCTGAAGGCGTTCCCAGCGTCGAGTTCGAACTAAGGGGGCACCCGCCCTCCCGTCCACGGTCCCTGCCGGCGTGGGCGGACTGGACGATGGTTCCTGCGCCGGGGATGACGGGCCGGGATCGCCGGCTCGACCCGGAGCCCTTCGCCGGGATGGCGGCGAAGCTGGCCTACGCGGATCTGCCCGATTCAGTTCCCCGCGGCATGACGGGAGCGGAGGTCCGCGTCGACCGTCGAAGTATCCGCGTCGGGCAGCCTGACCACCACGAGCGTTGCGAGCTGCGCGATGAGCGTGCTCTTGTGGGTAGCGGCGGTGACGTAGTTCACGGTCGCCTCGGTCGCGATGAGGAACGCCGCCCACAGTGCCAGTCCGACGACGAAGGCCTGCGTCACTTCCTGCGCGGTACCGGGCTCGCCCCGGCGACATGCGGCCCACGCTCGCCAGAAGAGGATGGAGGCGAGCGCTTCCCAGGCGATGACTCCCGCGAACAGGAACGCGGCCACGGCCGCCGGGACCCCGTGCGCTCCGACCGTCTCAACGACGAGGGCGAAGTTGTAGGACGCCAGTGTGAAGCCCTCGGGGAGTAGATCGAGCTGCTTCATCGCGTCGAAGAGGTTCGTCGCCGTGACCAGGCTGAGCCAGACGGCCCAGAACAGCAGAAGGCCTGCGCGGATGGTAGAGTACCGCAGGTTTGAGAGCATCTATCTTCCTCCGGTTGTCGAGGCGGTGACGCGGAACGAAGTCTCGTGACGGATGGCCGGGGTTCCTGCCAGGGGGACGTAGTGTCGGGCCGATCGGCCCGCAGGGGAAGGAGCTGCTTCGGGTTCCCACGAGTTCCAGCAGATTTTCACCCGGAACGATCTCGTGAGCGATTCGCGGGCGGGGCAGGTACCCGTTCCTTCCGCCCTGCCGGGCGGTGTTCGCATCTGGCTCCGAGCCGAAGGAGCCGCGGCGTTCACCATCGCGACCGTCCTCTTCGCGTCGGCCGGGTACTCCTGGTTGGCGTTTGCCCTCCTCTTCTTCACGCCCGATCTCAGCTTGATCGGCTACACCGCCGGGCCGCGACGGGGTGCCGTGATCTACAACGTCGCACACTCATACGTCGGCCCGCTGCTCGTCGCGACAGTGCTCTACCTCAGCGACCGGCCAGTCGCCGTTCCGCTCATCTGGGCGGCGCACATCGGGTTCGATCGACTCCTCGGATATGGCCTGAAGCTACCGACAGCCTTCGCCGACACCCATCTCGGTCGGATCGGCGGGGCTCGCGGATCATCCAGAACATCAGGACAGTCGTCATGACGAAATATGTGATCGGTCCCGACGTTGCGCTCCACCTGGCCGAGAACGATATCGCGATCTCGTCCCAACATCGCCTGCTGGCTCCGACACTGTTGCGATCGCAAACACTCTCGTTGCTCTACTCGGCGGTCCGTCAGGGAGAGATCACCAGGAAGGAGGCCGAGCGCCGCCTCGACTTCATGCGCGGCCTGCGAATTCGCCTGCTCGGTGACCGCGTACTCCAGCGTAAGGCGTGGCAGGTTGCCGAGCAGCTCGGCTGGTCGGATACGTTCACCGCGGAGTACGTTGCCTTGACGCTGCTCCAGGCGGACGCCTTCATCACGCTCGATTCCGCACTTGCCCGCACGGTCGAGCCGGTGGTAAGGACGGCGCCCATCGAGGCTCTCTTACGGCAGTAGGGGTTGTCCTCCGGCCGGTGCGAGCAGCCTACCGGTTGCTTTTCAGCCTACCCCCTACCCTCGATAGCTCGATCGAGATACCGCTGGAGTAGCCTGAAGCAGCACCCGCGGTGCAGCCGCCACGGCGCCAGGGACGGAGTTCGTTCGAAATCGCATCGCCGACGGTGCTCACGGTCGCGCGAGCCTCCGCGCGAACGAGGTTCATCCATTCGACTGTACTGCATCCTGGCATCCTGCCCCGGTCTCGCCGGTCCCCCTCGCCATTTCCGCACCGCCTCGGTACTTTCGGCTGATCCCTCTTACCTGGCGTACCCGGAAAACACCCACGAGGCAGTAACGTGGCGCGATACCCCCGCTATGATAGGCCCAGGAACCGCGGTCTGAAGATTCTCACCGCGCTCCTCGCGCTGGGCCTCGTCGCAGCAGTGGCAATGCTGTACCAGACACGGGCCCGACTGGCGCAGGTCACGGCCGCGGTGCAACCAGACGTGGCATCAGGGACGACCGCCCCGGTGGACCCGTCCACGAGCGGTACGGAGCCGGTCGATCCCCCGAACGAATCGGTTGCGGCGGCCCCGGCTGCCCAGAGCATGCAGGACGTCGGCGGCGCGGTCTACCGGACATCCACAGCATTCCCCGCGGGTTCCGCGGGTCCGCCCGTTCCCGCGACGGAAGGATTCCTGCGCGCGGGCCAGCCGGGTGTGGATTACACCGCGGCGTATGTCGTCGAGCGAGGGACGGGCCGCGTCCTCTATGAGTACAACGCGCACACGCCCGTCCCGACGGCATCCATGGCGAAAATGATGACCTGCCTGATCGCGATGGAGGAAATCGAGGCGGGCAGACTGTCCCTCGACGACTCGGTGCGGATCTCGGCCCGCGCGGCCGGCATGGGCGGGTCCCAGATCTATGCGGCCGAGGGGCAGGTGTTCACGGTACGGACGCTGCTCGCCGCAACGATGGTGCAATCCGCCAACGACGCCGCGACCGCTCTGGCGGAGAAGATCGCGGGCAGCAACGAGGCGTTCGCACGGTTGATGAACCGACGGGCGGAGGAGCTCGGCCTCGAGGGAAGCACGTTCTACGATCCGCACGGGTTGCCGAGCCCCGGTCGGGAGAACGTGATGACGGCTCGTGACCTCGCGGTCGTCGGCAACGAGCTGATGCGCTATCCGCTCATGCGCGAATACTCCGGGACGGCCACACTCCCCTTCGAGAATGCGACCTTCACGGCGGGGATGACCAACCCGAACTTCCTGCTGCGGCAGTACGAGGGCGCGTACGGGATCAAGACCGGCTATACCGCCTCGGCGGGGTTCTCGGTGACGGCTGCTGCCAAGCGCGGAGAAACGGACGTGATCGCGGTCGTCACCGGTGCGAGATCGTCTCGCGGCCGTCAGAGTTCGTTCGAGCTTGCGGGTCGGCTGATGGACGAGGTCTTCCTATCCTGGTCGACGGTCGTACCCGTCCGGGAGGGGGCGTCGGTCGGTGAGGTCATCGTAAACAGAGGCATCACTCCCGGCCTGTCGGCGATCGCGGCCGAGCACGTCAGCGTGTTGGTGCCCCGGGGTGAGGAGTCGACGGTCCAATGGACGCTGGAGCCCCGGACGATCGAAGCACCAGTAGCGCAGGGGGACACGGTCGGGATGATCGTCGTGGTGCACGGCGACGAGGAGGTGGCGCGGGTTCCGGCAATCGCTTCGGTGGCTGTCGAGCGCCGGCCCTGGTGGCGCTTCTGGGGCGGCTGAGTGCTGCAAACGTCCCTCCCACGCCCGAGTCGCTCCGGCTGGCCAGGGACACTCGAGCAGCTGCCGGCGCAGATCGCTCAGTTGTAACGGCAGTCTTACTCCTTCGACGAGCCGGATGGCGAAGGAATTGTGAGGCGCGCTCCACCCGCGTCGGGTCGCTGTCGCGAGGGGGCTCATGGGCTCGGCCCCATCATCTGACCGCATCTCGCAGGAGGCCCCGCGGACCGCAACGACCTCGGTGACTGCATCGGCTGACCGCTTCCCAGGTCAGGCTCGGTTCCGTAGCGACCGCCATCCTCCGCGATGAGGCCGGCGCTCCAACCACCGTCAGGGGCAAAAGGGATGAAGAAACCAGGACCGTCAGGCTCCGGCCGTAAGCCGCCCGAGCCTTCGGATAGCCACGCGGAGATCGATGATTGGATCCGCCGCGTGATGCCCGACCTCCATCCGATCGTGAAACGCCTCGACGAGGTGATCCGGCAGACGATCCCGGGGCTGAACCCCGTCGGAGAACTGCTCCTTCTGCCGCCAGACGATACCGGGCGGCAGGTCGGGGGCGAATGCTTCGCGCAGAACGTGTTTCTCCATCCGGCCCTCGCGGCTGAGCTTCAGTGCCGGCGGGATGCTCATCGCGACGTCGATGAACTCGCGGTCGAGGAACGGAACGCGTGCCTCGACGCCCCATGCGGCCATCGCCTTGTTGGCGCGGAGACAGTCATACATGTGGAGCCGGTCGAGCTTGCGGACCGTTTCCTCGTGGAGCGAGCGCGCGTCCGGCGCGCGGTGGAAGTAGAGGTATCCGCCGAAGATCTCGTCCGCGCCTTCACCCGACAGCACCATCTTGACGCCCATTGCCCGGATCCGCCGCGCCATCAGGTACATCGGCACGGCCGCCCGGATCGTGGTGACGTCATAGGTCTCGAGGTGATATACGACATCCTCCAGCGCGTCGATGCCCTCCTCGACCGTGAAGTGGAACTCGTGATGCACGGAGTCGATGTGCTGCGCGACTTCGCGCGCCGCGGCGAGATCCGGCGAGCCCTCGAGGCCGATCGAGAACGTGTGCAGCCGCGGCCACCATGCGGGAGCGCGCCCGTCCTCCTCGACCCGCCGATCGACGAATGACTTTGCCGTCGCCGCGATGATGGATGAGTCGAGCCCACCCGAGAGCAGCACGCCGTAGGGGACGTCGCTCATCAGCTGACGCTGGACCGCAGCACGCAGTGCGGTGCGGATCTGCGCAGACGCGTCTCCAGTGGGGGCAGCTCCACCGGAGGCGCCAGCAGGGGTAGCCACTGCCGAACCGGTCTGCGCAACCTCTGGCGTCGGCCCCGCTGAGTCACCCGCGACGACCTCGTAGTCGCGCCACGCGGGCGCGTAGTACCGGCGTAGCTCGCCGTCGGTGCTGTCGAGTACGTGTCCGGGCGGGAACTCGCGGATCGCGTCACAGACGGGGACCAGCGCCTTCATCTCCGAAGCGACGTACGTGTTGCCTGCGGCATCACTGCCCATGTAAAGCGGCATGACGCCGATCGGATCGCGGCCGACCAGGTAGCGCTGCCGCGCCGCGTCATAGAGCACGAATGCAAAGATGCCATTCAGCATTCCGACGAGGTCGGCACCATGGTCCCGGTACAGGGCGAGGATGACCTCGCAGTCCGAGTCGGTCTGGAACGCGTAGGGGGTGCGGAGTGCCTGTCGGAGCGCCCGATGGTTGTAGATCTCGCCGTTGACCGCGAGGACGTGTGTGCCGTCTGCGTTGCGCAGCGGCTGCGCGCCGTGCAGCACGTCGACGATGGCGAGCCGCTCGTGGACGAGCACCGCATGCGGGTCCGCATAGACGCCGGACCAGTCCGGGCCACGGTGCTGCTGAAGCCGTGACAGGCGAACGGCCTGGCGACGCAACGGGAGGACGTCGCCCTTCAGGTTGAGAACTGCCAGGATCGAGCACATCGGCGTTGCTCCGGGTACGGGCAAAAAAGAGAGGGGCCCCACGGAATCCGTGGAGCCCCTCGGGTGCGGCGTACGCGCCTGTTACGGCAACAACGCTCCCACTTCGCGGCTCCACGCAGGACGCGTATTATTGGGATTGCTGTTGCGATTCAGGCGTACGCTCATGATTCCATGATAGCGGTGGCCGCCCCGGCCGCTTGCATGCCTCGCATGGCAACCACAAGATT
>CAZJEH010000059.1:0-19553 GCA_964544905.1 uncultured Gemmatimonas sp. | reverse complement strand
ATCCTGATCGCGATGGGTATCGCGGTCTCGCTCGAGCTCGGGGCGGGCCGCTGGATTCCGCCGACGCTGGAGGTCGGGGGGATGCACGGGATCCTGGTGCTCGTGTGGATCAGCGGCTGGATGGTGGTCCTGCGGCTGCTTGCTCATCACTTCGTGGAGAAGCTCGCCCCGACCGGGATGCTCTCGCTGGCCGGTTTGCTCATGTTCAGCGGGCTGTTCCTGATGAGCTTCGCCGAGGGACTGGGGATGGCGCTGGTCGCCGCGACGCTCTTCGCGTGGGGAGTCGCATTCAACTTCCCGACGATCGTCGGGCTCGTGGCGGAGCGGCTGCCACGCACCGGTTCGCTGGGGATCGTGCTCACGGCCGGCGTGGGGCTCGGCGCGGCCGGCGCGATCGGCGTTCCCCTGATGGGCGCGGTGGCCGACCGGCACCTGCCCGAGGCGCTCGATCCGGCCGTCACGGTCGAACTGCTCCAGCAGGTCGACGCGACCTATCCCGCCTATGTCGAGCGGGCGCAGACGGAGGACCCGGCAACCCTCGGGTATCGTGCCGTGGATGCGCAGGCGGCGCTCGACCAGGCGCGCAACGCCCTCCAGGATTATCAGGCGAGGGGCGTGCTGACCGGTGACATCACGGCCAACGCGCTCCGCGCCATCGCCGGCGGCGTGCCCGGCGACCCGCTTGCCGCCCAGGCGAGCGAGATCCTGAACCCCGCCGAGCTGCACGGCGGTCAGACCTCGTTCCGCTACGTCTCCTGGTCGGCGCTCATCGTGACCCTCGTCTTCGGTTCGATGTACCTGCGGGACCGCCAGCGAGGCGGGTACCGGGCGGAGCGGCTTCGCCGTGAGGAGATTGCGGCGAGCCAGGAGGCGGCGGCACCTTCGGTCCGCTAGAGACGCTCACCAATACGCGGAGTCAGACAGACATGCAGACCAGGATAGCCAGGAAGCTTCTCGGCGTCCGCGCGCTGATGATAGCGCTAACGTTGGCCTTGATCGCGGTGGGCGAGACGGCTCAGGCGGCGGCACAGGCGGCCCCTGCCGGTCGGCTCAAGGTTCTGTTCCTGGGAGACAACCGCCCGACCCATCAACCGTACCAGCGGGCCAAGGACTTCCTTCCGATCGCCGCGGCGAACGGCGTCGACCTGTACTATTCGGACGACCCGGCCGACCTGAACCCTGCGAACCTGGACAACTACCACGCCCTGATCTTCTACAACAACCACCCGACGATCTCGACGGACCAGCTGAATGCGCTGCTCGAGTTCGTCGAGGCCGGCGGCGGGCTGGTCGTCGTCCACTGTGGCTCCGCGGCTTTCCAGAATTCGGAGGAATACATCCGGCTGGTGGGCGGGTCGTTCCGCAGTCATGGCGACGGAACGTTCAGCGCGGTCCGCGTGGTTGCCGACCACCCGGCGGTGCAAGGCGTTCCCACGTTCGAGAGCTGGGACGAGACGTACATCCACTCGAAGCACAACCCCGTCAACCGAACGGTGCTCGAGGTTCGGCGGGAGGGAGATCACGAGGAGCCCTGGACGTGGGTGCGCACGTACGGGAACGGGCGGGTCTTCTACACTGCCTGGGGTCACGACGCCCGTACGTGGAGCAATGAAGGATTCCAGCGGCTCGTTGTGCAGGGCCTACGCTGGGCCTCGGGGGACTGGGGTCTGGCCGCAACGCCCGACGAGCCCACGCCCGCGATGGCTCGGCTCGAGGTGCCGCTTCCCACCTATCAGCAGAACGCGCCCTGGAATACGCTCGGCCCGCCGCGCTGGGAGGCGCAGGTCCCGCTCGAACCGGAGGAGTCGTTCGCGCTTACGACACTCCAGCCGGGCTTCTCGATGCACCTGTACGCCCGTGAACCGATGATCCGCCGGATCATCGACTTCACGTGGGATGAGCGGGGCCGGATGTGGGCGGTCGAGACGAACGACTACCCGAACCGCGTCCTTCCGGACGATGAGCCGGGCGGCGACCGCATCCTGATCCTCGAGGACACGAACGGAGACGGCGAGGCCGACAACGCGAAGGTGTTTGCCGACGGGCTCAACCTCGCGACGAGCCTCGTGCTGATCAACGGTGGGGTCGTGGTCGCCCAGGCGCCGCACTTCTTCTTCCTGAAGGACACCGACGGCGACGACCGGGCGGACGTGAAGCAACTGATCATTACCGGCTGGCCGCGGAACGACACGCACGGGACGCCCAGCAACCTTCGCTACAACTACGACAATCGGATCCTCGGGTCCGTGGGTTACAACGGGTTCCGCGGCACCGTGGGCGGCCGTGAGTACGGACCCGGCGAGTTCTCGCAGGGCTACTACCTGTTCACGCCCGACGGGAACAACCTCGAGTACATCGCCCGCACCAGCAACAACACCTGGGGCGTGGCGCTCAGCGAGGATGGATACGTCTTCGGGTCCACCGCCAACGGTCGGCCGAGCAACTTCGTCCATATCCCCGCCCGCTACTACAACGCGATCGGGATGAGGGAGCCGATTCTTCCGGGGATCGAGGATCGGGCCGACATCTACGCGGTGACGGAGGCGCTACAGGTCGACCAGTTCGGCCGATACACCGCCGGCTCCGCGCACGAGCTCTACACGGCGCGCGCGTTCCCGAAGGAGTACTGGAACCGCAAGGCGTTCGTGGCCGATCCGACGGGCAAGCTGATCGGGATGTTCGATCTCCGGCAGGAAGGCACCGCCTTCAGCGCGAAGAACGAGTGGAGCTTCCTCGCCAGCCGGGACTCGTGGGTGGCTCCGGTGCAGGTGAAGGTGGGGCCGGACGGCGCGCTGTGGGTGTCGGACTTCTACACGCTCGTCTCGCAGCACAACCCGTACGTGAACATGGAGGGGTGCTGCCCGGAGGGAGTGGGCAACGCGTACGAGACACCGAACCGGGATGCCGAGCGCGGCCGCATCTACCGGATCGTCTACGAGGGCGCTCCTGAGCAGGCGCCGATGCGGCTGGACGGCGCTTCACCGGCCGAGTTGGTGGCGGCGCTCAGCCACGACAACATGTTCTGGCGGTTCACGGCCCAGCGGCTGCTCGTGGAACGCGGCCAGCGGGACGTCGTGCCGGCACTCGTCGCGCTGCTGAACGACCACACGGTCGATGAGTTGGGGCTGAACGTCGGGGCGTTGCACGCGCTGTGGACGCTCCATGGGCTCGGTGCCCTGGCAGACGACGCGACGGCCCGTGCAGCGGCTGCGAACGCGGTCTATCACCCGTCCGCTTCCCTGCGGCGGGCGGCGCTGCAGGCGCTGCCGCGGGATGCTCAGCTCGACGAGGCGATCTTCGCCGCGGACATGCTCCAGGACGCGAACCTCTCGGTCCGGATGGAGGGGCTGCTCGCGCTCTCGGAGCTACCGGCGTCGGCGCGCGGGGCGGCCGCGGTGCGGCAGGTCATCATGACGCCGCAGAACGGGCGCGACCGGTGGATGCCTGACGCAGTCGCGATCGCGGCGGTGCGGCAGGCCCCGGACCTCGCGCTGGAGCTGCTGCAGTCTCGGCCGGCGGCGATGGATTCGGCGTACCTGGCCGGGGCCCGCACGGTGGTTCAGTTCCTGACCAGGTACCACGCGAGCCAGAGGGACACGGGCCGAATCGTGGCCTTGCTGACGGCAGCTCCTCAGGCGAATGCGGTGCTCGCCGAAGGTGTCTTCGAGGGTATCGCGGGCGCTGCCCAGGGAGGCCGGCAGTTCCGCTCGGAGTGGCGCGGAAACCAGGGAGGGTGGCCGGATGACGACCCACCTACCCTGACTGCGGAGCAGCGGAACGCCATCGCCGCGGCTGCACGCGCTGCGTCGCCGGAGGTGAGGGCGGGCTTCGAGCGTGTGGCGGCCCGCTGGAATATGCCTGACCTGCTACAGTAGTCGCGAGCGGGCCACCGTACCGTCAGTCCGGGCGGTCACCCTCCAGGGTGGCCGCCCGGCGGCGTATCCTCAGTTTACCGAGCCCACAAGCGCAGACTCGTGGATTGAACGTCGCATCGCCTTCCCCGACTCACCGATTAGCCGTCGCAGAAGCTCGACCGCGTCGTGAATTGTAAGGCGCTCCGGACTCAGGCGTCCGCCTGGCCGGAGGCCGCCATTGCACGGGCCTCTACCGCCAACCGCTTCGGCGCGGCGAGGGCATAGGCGTCGAGGATCAATTCCCGAAGCTCCTCGGCGGGTACCCTCGACAGATCCACCCCGACCCATCGACCTCCCCAGACGTCCCGAAACGCTTCGGGGTCGCTCCGCACCAACATGTCGAGAGCGAGCGGCGTCGTCTTCAGGTTTACGGTGCGGCCGTCCTCGGGGAGCGTGGCGAAGATGCGATTGCGCACACGTAGGTCCGGGCGGCCGAAGTGGGAATGCTCGTGGGCCTCGGGTAGCGACAGCGCGAACCGCTTGACGGTGGGCTGGTCCCAGGTCGGCGTGTTCATGGTGCGGGAGGGCGTGGCGACGGAGACGGACGGGATGCGCGAAACAGCGCGCCAGGGCGGTCAGGTCCGGGAAAAGATCGCGCCCGGGTCGGTGGGTCGACATCCACCGGCCCGGGCGTGCGAATGCGGGTTCAGCGCCGCGTGACCGTCAGGTCGGTGACGATGCCTTCCGTGTTGTGCGCGAAGCGGATCCCGTAGACGCCATCGGTGGACTTCAGGCGTCCCGCCTGAACCACTTCGGACTTGGGATAGCTCGCCACCACAGTGCCGTTGATCGCGCACTCCACGGTGTTGTCGGACACCGTGATCGCGATCTGCTGCGTGACGGGCTGACCCTGTCCCGCGGCACGGTTCACGGCGTCATGCGCCTCACCGCGGGGGCCATTCAGCTGGAATGGCTCCGGACCGAAGCCGCGAACGATGAAGTTCCCGTTCCCGTAGGCGGCGCAGTAGAGATAGCTCTGCTGGTCCGTCCCCATGTCGTTCCCGCCGATGAAGATCCCGTACGGGTGGGGATGGTTGTTGAGGTTCATGTACTGCGGCTCGGTGAACGTCGCCGAGACCGTGTAGTTCCCCGAGGCCGTGTTGGCGGGGTTCCAGTAGGCCACGGCGGGGCCCGTCGTCACCTGCAGAGATCCACCCTCCGAGGCGAGCCGCGCGTTCTCCAACGTCAGTCCTTGCTCCGCCTCGCGTGCGTCGATCCTTCCCATCCATCCCTGAACCCTGATGCCGCCGTCGGCGACGGCGCGTGACGCGTCCTGCGCGTGCACCGAACCCACGAAGAGTCCGAGCGCGACTGTCGCGGCAAGTGGTATGGATCCCCGGATACGATGCATTGTCGTTGTCTCCTTGAAGGGTAAGGTCTACACCATACTACAACCCGCTACCGGCAATAGGCTACGGCGCCGTCTATATGTCAGGTGCCCGGTGACGGCCAGCGGCCGCGCTCTTCGCGGGGTGATCCGCCAAGCGGACGGGATCGGCGCGCTGAACGGCTCGCGAAGCCCGGAACCGACGGTCCAGAGGGCACGACGAGGCCGACCGCCACCGCGTCGCTCCGCTCGCTCCCGCACCGAGAAGAACGTGCCGGGCTGACGCGGCGTGGTACAGCGTACCCTTCCGCTGGGGGTGATGTTCATTGCGTGCTATCGGCTGAGCGCGTCCGAGGTTCTCGTCGCTCGACGTTGCGATGAGGTTCAGCCAGGCGGGCTATGAATCGATCGAGGCGCGAGATCGAGAGCGGCGGTCGGCGCCCCCATCAGCGCAGCCGCCGGCACCAGTGGTGAAGCGCGGGGAGGAGCGGTTGGCAGAAGCGGGAATCCGGACCTCCGCAGCACTGGGGGAAGGAATCCGCGGGTTCGTACGGGAGATCGTCGTCGACCGGATGGCCCCGAACTGCCCCTCGGCCGAGAATCGGTCAGAAGTACGTTCGCACGATCATGATGATGCCCATCGTCAGCCCGATCGCCACGACGAGCATGCGGAGTGTGCGTGGATCGACCTCCCGGACGAGGTAGCCCGTCGCCCACCCACCGATCGTCGATCCAACGACCATGACGAGGGCGATCGGCCAGTCGAGGACCCGGAAAACGATGAAGTAGACGACCGCCGCTCCCTTGATCCCGACCGTGAGGAGGTTCTTCAGGCCGTTCGCCTCCTGCAGGTCCTCCATCCCGAGGAGTGCGAGGGCGACGAGCAGGAGGATGCCCAGCCCCGCCCCGAAGTAGCCGCCGTAGGAAGAGATCGCGAACACCCCCACCACCTGGCGGATTCCGAACCCTCGGCCGGAGGTGTCGAAGCGGAGCCGGCTGCGGATCAGCGGCTCCGCGGCCACGAGCCCGGAAGCCACGATGACCATGATCGGCGCGATGGCGCTGAACCATTCGGCCGGGAGATTGACGAGGAGCCAAGCGCCGAGCGTGCCGCCCATGAGCGCCGGCAGGATGAGCCAGATCCACCGCCGATCGAGCGCGCGTAGCCGGCGGCGGTAGCTCCATGCGCCGCCGGCCGACCCGCTCCACAGCCCGACCGTGCTGGTGGCGTTGGCCTGCACCGGCGGCAGGCCGATCCAGACCAGGACCGGGAAGGAAAGGATGGTGCCGCCGCCTGCGATTGTGTTGGCGGCCCCCGCGGCGAGCGCCGCGAGAACGGTGGCGGCGATCTGGATCCAGCTGTCGAACCCGAGCAAATCCCCTCGGTGGAGCGGCAGACGAGAGCGGGCTACGCTATCGGCTCAGCGAACGCCCGGCGACCGGAATCGCCGCAAAGATGCCTTCCGCGCTCTTCGACCGCCAGCCGGGGGGAGCTTCGAGCAACGCCTTGATCCAACGCCATCGCGCCGCGCGCGAGGTTCGGCGACACCTGGTCGGCGTATGACCATCGGGCTCCACCGCCGCTGGCGCACTTCGATCACCCGCCGAACGGCTCCAGCAAATCGACCCTGATCCGGTTGGCGGCCGCGATGGTCTCGGCGGTAGTCGCGCGTTCTCAGCTGGAGGTTAATGCCGAACGGTGGCCCCGGTCCTTCCGGCTCAGATCGTCGCGGGCACCCGCTTCCTCGACTTCCGCCGCACCACCGCGACGCCCTCTTCCGGCTGCCGCGTAGACTCCCCGGTCTCATCCTCCGTGAATCGAAGCGTCAGCGCGGCGAACGACGCCACCATGATCGCCAGACCGAGGTAGAAGAAGGCCCGTCCCGCCGTAAGGGCTTCGGAGCGAAAGAGGAATCCCGCGGTGACGGCCCCCACGTTTCCGCCCGCCCCCACGATGCCCGCCACGGTGCCCAGCGCGCGCCGCTGCACGAACGGAACGACGCCGAACGTCGCCCCTTCGGCCGCCTGCACGAACAGGCTGAACAGGCAAAGCGTGGCGATCGCCACCGGGAGGACGGTGACCTGCGAGAAGAGCATCACGGCGATGCCTTCCAGGAGTACCATCAGGAACAGGACCCGGGCCCGGCCCGGGAGGCCCCATCGGCTCGCGCTGATGTCGGAGACGTAGCCGCCCATCGTCCGCGCGAAGATGTTCATCAGCCCGAACAGTCCCGCGACGAGCCCTGCCGCCTTCACGCTCAGCCCGAAGGCATCATGGAAGTGGAGGGCGGCAACGTTGTTGATGGTCAGTTCGACCCCGAAGCAGGCGGCGTAGAGAAGGAAGAGCGCCCACACCCGCGCGTCCCGAAGCGTTTCTGGCCAGGAGGCGTCGCCGTTGCGGCCGGACCGGGGCCGGTTGGACCGCGCCTCGCGAGCGGACGAGTGATTGCCCGCCGGTGTGTCCTGGGTGAGCCTGTAGTAGGCGAACCCGATCAGCACCATGGCCAGGCCGGGGACGACCATCGCCAGACGCCACGACTCTCCGGCGGTGAAGCCGAGTGCGAGGAAACCCGCCAGGATGAGCGGCATGACCATCTGCGTGACACCGCCGCCGAGGTTCCCCCAACCGGCGGTCGTCGCGTTCGCGGTGCCGACGCAGTTCGGTGCGAACATCACCGACGTGTGGTACTGGGTCACCACGAACGCCGCCCCGATGGCGCCGATCGCGATCCTGAACAGCAGGAACGCTTCGTAGCTCTGCGCCACGCCGATCATCATGACCGGTATCGCTCCGAGCACGAGCAGGGCGCTGTACGTACGCCGCGCGCCGAACCGGTCGCACATCGGCCCGATCAGCAGACGGACGAGCACCGTCGCCGCGACAGACCCGATGATCGTGTTCCCGACCTGCTCCTGGCTCAGTCCGAGGTCTTCCCTGACCACCGGCATCAGTGGCGCGATGCCGAACCAGGCGAAGAACACGGAAAAGAACGCCATCCACGCCAGATGGAAGGTCCGCATCTGGGGCGTGGCGAAGGAGAATAGGTCTATTCTGGTGGCACGTCCGCTCGAGTCCAGCACATCTCCTCCGGGTGTGAATCCCTGGTGCGGCGCCAGTGGTGGCCGACGCCCGTGAGCCAAATGCGAGCGGCCGACGACAGGTCGCCGCCGGCCGCGCCCGCGGGCCCGCCCGACGAACGGGCGGGCTCATCGTTGCTCCTCCGGGACGTCGAGTAGGACGTTCCCCGACCCGGTCACCCGGACGTGATAACGGACAAGGGCCGGGCACTCGTCACGAAGCTCCCGACCGGATTCGAGATCGAAGACGCGACCGTGCAGCGGACAGACGACGCGTGCCCCGCCGATCAGCCCGTCCGCCAGAGGCCCTCCGGCGTGCGGGCACTCGGCCTGGACAGCGTGGAGGTCACCCGTTCGCAGGCGGAATACGGCGACTCTGCGGCCTCCGACCTGGAAGGCGCGGCCCTCCCCGAGGGGGATGAGGCTTACGGAGCCGAGGTTGTACGTCACGTGCCGGGCACCCGGCTGTGTCAGCTGCAGCGTCATGGTCTATCCGTCGACGTTGAGAAGGCTCGCGAACTGAGTGGGATGGACCGGCTCGGAGGCCTCCAGCCAGGGATCCACGTAGGCGTCGATCGACGCCTGCATCTCCATGTCCAACCGCTCTCCGATCCCCTCGGAGTCGTGAACGACGATGTCGCGGATCCGCTCGATGCCGATCCGCGGCACGAACGCGTACGTCCGCTCGAGATAGTTGGCATTCTCGCGGTAGTACTGGAGGAAGCGCCCGACATAGAGGAGGACCTCCTCGTGGGTCGAGGCGACGCACAGCAGGTCGGCCTTCCGCACGTGAGAGCCGCCGGCGCCGCCGACGTAGATCTCCCACCGTCCACCTTCGACCGCCACGACCCCCACGTCCTTGATCAGCGCCTCCGAGCAGTTCCGCGGGCACCCGGCCACGCCCAGCTTCAGCTTCGCAGGGCTCTCCAGCCCTTTGAACCGTTCCTCCAGCTCCACCCCCAGGCCCGTGCTGTCGCCGAGGCCGAATCGGCAGAACTCGCTGCCGACACAGGTCTTCACGGTGCGGAAGGACTTGGCATAGGCGTGACCTGAGCGCATTCCGAGGTCCCGCCAGACGTCGGGTAACTTCTCCTTGGGAATGCCCAGCAGGTCGATCCGCTGGCCGCCGGTGATCTTCACCATCGGGACGGAGTACTTCTCCGCCACGTCCGCGATGCGCCGGAGCTGCTCCGCGGAAGTCACCCCACCCGAAATGCCGGGAACCACGGAGAACGTGCCGTCCTTCTGCACGTTCGCGTGGACCCGGTCATTGATGAACCGGGCGTCCCGCTCGTCCTCGTACTCCGCCCCCCAGATGGTCTTCAGCAGTGAGGCGAGGCCCATCTTGCTCCCGGCGTCCTCGACTCCGTTGGCGAGGGAGGCGAACACCGCGGACACGCTCCGCAGTCCTCGGGAGCGGATCGCTTCTACCAGCTCGGGTTTGGTGAGCGGAACTCCAGGCACGTAGTAGTGGATCGAGGGATCCTCGACGACGTCGGCGCCCGCCGCGTACTGGAGGATGGCCTCGACCTGCGCGATGCACGACCCGCAACCGCGCCCCGCCCGTGTCGTGTCGCAGAGTGCTTTCAGGCTGCGGCAGCCGTCCCGGACCGCCGCCACGAGCTGGCCTTTCGAGACCCCGTTGCAGTTGCAGACCTGGTAGGAGTCCGGCTGCGACTCGATGGAGGTCGACTGCCCTTCGCTGGCAGGAAAGAGCAGCTCCGCCCGCCGAGGTGGCACCGGCTGACCGGAGTCGAACACCTGGAGCAGGTGCGCCCCTGGCGACGCGTCGCCCAGGAGAATGGCCCCGGCGAGCCGGTCCTCCCGCACAACCAGCTTCTGATAGATGCCGCCGGCCTCCTCGACGTAGCGGACCACCTCATCCCCCGGCCGCGCTTCGTGCTCACCCATCACGCTGAGCTCGATCCCCATCACCTTCAGCTTGGTGGCGACCCGGGACCCGGTGTACACGGCCGTGGGCTTGCGCCCGGAAAGACGCTCGGCGAGCACCCGTGTCTGCTCCCAGAGCGGGGCGACCAACCCATAGGTCGTGCCGCGGTGCTGGGTGCACTCGCCGACGGCGTAGATGTGCGGATCGTCCGGGGAGCGGAGATCGTCGCCGATCACGATTCCCCGGTCGACGGTGAGCCCGGCGCGCTGGGCGAGCGTCACGTTGGGGCGGATCCCGGTCGATACGATCACCATCTCGCAATCGAGCATCGTACCGTCCGAGAACCGTAGACCCGTTACCCGATTCTCCCCCAGGACCTCCCGTGTGAGCTTCTCCAGGTGGACGTGGAAGCCCATGTCGACCAGCCTGTCGCGCAGCATCGCGCCACCCTGCCCGTCGAGCTGCAGTTCCATCAGGTGGCGCGCGAGGTGGACGATGTGGACCTCCTCCACACCCAGCTGCTGGACGCCGCGGGCCGCCTCCAGACCGAGCAGACCGCCCCCGATCACCGCCGCTTTGCGGGTGCTTCGCGCCTGCCGGATGATCTCACGGCAGTCGTCCAGCGTGCGGAACGCGAACGCACCGGATTTCAGCCCACCGTCCGCCGAGATAAGTCCATCGATCGGGGGAATGAACGGCGTGCTGCCGGTCGCTATCACGAGCGTGTCGTACCGCTCCTGGTCGCCGCTTTCGGTCAGCACCCGCCGCGAGCGCCGGTCGATGAACCGCGCCCGGGTCCCGGCCCGCAGCCGGACGCCGTTCTCCTCGTACCAGGACAGCGGGTTGATGAAGATGTCCTCTTCCCCGCCGCCGGAGGCCAGGACGTTGGACAGGAGGATGCGGTTGTAGTTGCCGTACGGCTCCTCCCCCAGCACGGTGATGTCGAACAGGTCGCGGCCACCCATCGAAACCAGGTCGGAAACGAATCGCGCTCCCGCCATGCCGTTCCCGATGACGAGGAGTCGCTTCTTCCAGGTCATCGTGCTTCCTCTCCGGCGGCGGGTTCGATGCGAACCGCGCAGACTTTGAATTCGGGCATACGGCTTATCGGGTCCAGAACAGGATTCGTCAGCAGATTCGCTGCTTCGGCCCCACCCCAGTGGAAGGGGAGGAAGACCGTATCCGTGCGGATCGCCGCGCTCAGGTCGGCGGCGAAGCGGGCGCTCCCCCGACGCGTGGTCAGAGTGACCGCGGCCCCGTGGCGGACGCCGTAGCGATCGGCGGTCGTGGGGTGGATCTGTGCGAGCGGGCGCGGTGCGATGCCGCGAAGACGCTGCACGCGGCCGGTCTGCGTGCGCGTCTGGTAGTGGGCGAGCAGGCGGCCAGTCGTCAGGAACAGCGGGTACTCGGAGTCTGGCAGCTCGGCGGGGGCGCCGGGCGGGCTCGCATCGAATCGAGCACGGCCGCTGGGCGTCGGAAAACGGTCGCGGAAGAGCCGGTCAGGGGGCAGGTCGGACGCCGGCGAGGGCCATAATACGCCGCCCTCCCGGTCGATCCTCTCGTAGGTGATGCCGCCGTAGTCCGCGCGGCCGCCGGCAGAAACCCGCCGTAGCTCGTCGAACACTGCTTCGCTGTCGGAATAGCGGAAGTGCGGGCCGGCCCCCAGCCGCTCGGCCAGATCCATCAGGATCCGCAGGTCCGAACGCACGCCTCGCGGTGGGGCGAAGGCCCGGCGACGACGGATGACCCGCCCCTCCAGGTTGGTAACGGTACCATCTTCCTCCGCCCACTGGGTCGTGGGCAGCACGAAGTCGGCGATGGCCGCCGTCTCGGACAGGAAGAAGTCGCTGACGACGAGCAGATCAAGCGAGGCGAGACGCCCCGCGACGGTGCCCGTATCCGCTGCGGAGACCGCCGGGTTGGACCCGAACACCAGCAGCGCGCGGACCCCACCGTCGGTACCGGCCGTGTTCAGCATCTCCTGTGCGGAGAGGCCGGGCCCGGGGAGCGTCTCCTCGTCGACGCCCCAGTGGCCGGCGACATGCCGACGGGCTTCCGGGTCGCGGATGTCCCGATAGCCGGGCAGCTGATCTGCCTTCTGGCCGTGCTCGCGTCCGCCCTGCCCGTTTCCCTGCCCTGTCAGGCAGCCGTAGCCGCTGCCCTCTCGTCCGATCGCCCCCAGCGCGAGAGCCAGGTTGATGTAGGCCGCGGCGTTGGCGACCCCCTGCGACTGCTGCTCCGGACCGCGCCCGGTCAGGATGATGACGTTCCTCGCGCGGCCGAGCAGATGCGCGACCTCCACCAGCCGTGCTTCCGGAACGCCGGTCACCCGTTCCACCAGGGCCGGCCAGTAGGCGGCGACGAGCGAGCGGACCCGGTCGAAACCCTCCGTCCGCGCGGCCACGTAGGATGCGTCGTAGAGTCGTTCCCGGATCAGTACGTGAAGCAGGCCGTGGGCGAGAATGGCGTCGGTGCCCGGGCGGATCGACAGGTGCTCGCCGGCCGCCGCCGCGGTGGCCGTCCGTCGCGGATCCACCACGATCAGCCGCCCGCCCCGCGCCTTCTGCGCTTCGAAGTAGCGCATCAGCGGAGGCATGGTCTCCGCCGGATTGCTTCCGACGAGCAGGACGACGTCGGCGTCCGGGATCTCGTCCAGCCGGAACGTCAGCCCCCGGTCGAGCCCCAGTGCGCGGTTTGCCGCTGCCGCCGCCGAGGACATGCAGAACCGACCGTTGTAGTCGATGTTCGGGGTGCGTAGGGCGACCCGCGCGAACTTGCCCAGCAGGTACGCCTTCTCGTTGGTGAGCGCCCCGCTGCCGAACACGCCGATGCTCTCCAGTCCGTGGCGCCGCTGGACGACGCGGATCCTCTCGGCGATACGATCGAGCGCCTCGGACCACTCCACAGGCTCGAGGTCGCCATCCTCGGCCCGCGCTAGCGGCATCAGCAGACGGTCGGCGTGCCGCAACGGCTCGAGCGCGGTGAAGCCCTTTACGCACAGCCGCCCTCGGTTCACGTCGAACTCGGTGTCCCCCGAAAGCTCAGCCGAGCCGGACTCCGTGCCGCCGATGACGATTCCGCACTGGAGCGCGCAGTACGGACAGTGTGTGCGGACACCGACGGCGGCACCGGAAGGACTTCCTGCCTCCCCATCTATCTCGAGCGCGACCGTCAGGTCACCGAACTTCATTCACTCGCCTTCGCTGACGTGGTCAGGGTGCCGTTGTGCGTGGCAATCGGCGCCTGACTTGGCAACGCGGATGCCACCACTCGCAAACGATTCATATTCATAGGCACCAGCGTTGTTCTACCTTGATATATGAGGATTGAAGGTGAGTAAACCTGGGGATCGGCTTCCTACAATCGTGTCGAAGATGGTCCTGTCTTTCGACAGATTTGTCGGGGTCGGGTGTAATCCATCTGCGACAGTCCCTGACTCACCCATCCGGTACCGACCAGCGCGGACGTTCGACGCGTGTGGGATGCTTCGGCGCGCGCGAACGGCGCGGAACCGGCTACCTGGTGATGCTGCGGAGGGCAATTCGGCCGTGCTCGGTCATCGCTCGAAATGCGCTCCTCGGCGTGACCTGGGGGGCCCGGAAGGCCTCGCAGGATGACCTTATCCGGAGGGCGGTCATGTCCCGGCGAGCGGGGGATCCGGCAGAATCGGCTGCGCGGATCGGTCGGCCGCAGGACCGGTTGGAGGCTGCCGATCGATGGATCGACGGTTGGGCGGGGAGTGCGGCGACCGGGCGAGCGGGATCGAGTGCCTGACGGCGGACGGGATTCGCCGAAAGGGCGGGGTGAGGAGAGTGGGTCGGAGGAGCTCGCGATCCTGGCGCTTCCGTGCGGGATCCGGGGATATGCTCCAGGACCGGCGCGCGCCAGGGTCCGAACGGAGATCCTCACCAGCCGACCGCCGGCCGGCGCCGAATGCCTATCCGGTGACTACCGCCGGAACCGGCTGCAGTCGATGCCGTACTGACGAATGCGGTAGCTGAGGATGCGTTCCGTCGTCTGGAGTGCCCGGGCGGCCTGCGACCGGTTCCCGTTGGTGCTCTTCAGGGTATCCTCGATCAGGTCACGCTCGAAGGCCGCGACCAGCTCCTGGAGGGAACCGCTGGTGCGCGTCCCCGTGGCGTCCGCAGTCTGCAATGTCGGCGGAAGGTCGTGTCCGTGGATGACGTTTCCGTCCGAAACCAGGATGGCCCGGATGATGACATTCTCCAGCTCGCGGACGTTTCCCGGCCAGTGGTAGCTGGTCAGCATGTCGATGGCCGGTGTCGAGATCCGCTTGATGTCCTTCCCGTACTCGGCCGCGTACTTCTTCAGGAAGTGCTCGGCCAGCATCAGAACATCGGGCTTCCGGTCGCGGAGCGGCGGCGCGAAGATCGAGAAGACATTGATGCGGTAGTAGAGATCCTCCCGGAACGTCCCGTCCGCGATGGCGGCTTCCAGGTCGCGGTGGGTGGCGGCGATAACCCGGACATCGACGGGGACCGGTTCTCCGCCTCCCACCCGGTGAACCTCCCGCTGCTGCAGCACCCTCAGGAGCTTCGCCTGCAGCGCCGCGTCCAGGTCGCCGATCTCGTCGAGGAAGATGGTGCCCCTGTTCGCCCTCTCGAACAGGCCGATCTTCCGCGAGAGCGCCCCGGTGAACGCCCCCTTCTCGTGCCCGAACAGTTCGGATTCGATGAGCGTGGGCGGGAGCGCCGCACAGTTGACCGGGATGAACGGCTGTTCTGCACGCCCCGATTCGAGATGGATCGCCCGCGCGATCAGCTCCTTGCCGGTCCCCGACTCACCTCGGATCAGGACCGTCGCATTCGTTCCGGCGACCTGGGCTATCTGGGTGTATAGATGCCGCATCGGCCCGCTCCCGCCGATCAGCCCGGCGTAGCCATACCGCTCCCTGAGTTCCTCCCGAAGCTGGACGTTCTCCTGCAACAGGTGCTGACGCTCGGCCGCAGCCATCCAGCTCACCTTGGTCGTCTGCCCGATCATCGAGGCGACGACACTGAGGACGCCGAGCGTCGCTTCGTAATTCCGATCGGCCAGATACGGCAGGTCGACGGCGAGAGCACCGACCGGCCGGCCATCGATTCTGATCGGCACGCAGATGAAGGTGGTCTCGTCCGCGGCGTCGCGACGCCCCGACCGGTTCAGGAACCGAGGCTCCTCGCTGATTCTCGGCACCACCATCGGATCGCCGGTCTTCACCACGCGCCCGGTAACGCCTTCACCGATCCGGTACCGCGCTCCCTTTCCCTCGGACGACAGGCCGAGGCCCGCCTCCACCCTCAACTCCTCCTCCCTGGCGTCGATCAGCGTGACCATGCTGCGAAGGACGCCGTGGTGCCGGTGAAGCACGTCGAGCACGGCGGACAGCGCATCCCCCAGGTCGAGTGTGCCCGAGAGAGCGGCGCTGGCTTCGATGAGCGCCGCCAGCCCGCCGGCCTCGAGTTTCCCACCGACACCCGTGCCTACAGCGCCGTTACCCATCGCCGTCGGCACCCGTGAAATCTCGCTGGAACCGCGCGTGTGGCTCGTCGTCGTATTCGCGTAATGCCTCGCCATCGCACCCACTGAACAATCTATGCTCTATATTACTTGATACCTAATAAAATGAAGCCGCCTGCAATATGTACTTATGTTGCTTAACTCACGAGGTATGTGCAAGGGGGCCAAAGGGAGCGGTGGGTTTGCAACGCCGGGATGCGGTCCAGCTGTCCCGTGGCGGTCACACGATAGGCCGAGGCCGCCGACGGCCTCTCAGGAGAGGAGAGGAGAGTGGGGGCGAAGGGTTGGAACCCGGGTCTTTACGGGGCAGCCGGCGGCTGGGTCGCGGGCTTCACGCGCCGAGCGGCCGCGGGTGAGCGCGTCCGGATCGGTAGTCCGGGTCACGCATTCGGTCGGGGCGACTCCCTGGTGTGTCCTTCGCTCGGCGAGGTCCGGAATCGCTCGCCGACCAAGGAAGAGCGGACCTAAGCGGCACGGCCTACTGATGGGTCCCGGCCTTCGCCGGGACGACGGGGAGGGTGGGGGGTTCTGACTCACCCTCCTGGACCGGGTCCATTGCCATGCTAGACGTGAAGCCTCAGTCGCGCAGGGCAACCTCCTGCCCGACGGCACGATCCGCCCCTTCCCGCCGGAAGGTGAGAACCCGAACGGACTCGCCGTCCAGCCACGCCACCGCCCCGCGCCCGTTCGCCGCGGCGATCGCCGGTGCGTGGCCCGGCAGCCCGACTCGGAGGGGGATGACCTTGCGGTCCGTTATCGCCGCGACCCCGACCTCGCGCTCCTCCTGCCGCAGGTCGTCCCAGGCCACCCACACAACGTCACCCCCGTCCGCGAGCCGGGCCTGGGAGGGCGGCACCCAATCGTCAGTGAGGATGGGGATGGGCGCATCGAAGGTGTTTCCACCGTCGGCCGAAACCGCGTACCAGATCCCCTGCCGTTCCGCGGCCCCGGTGTACCAGGCCGTATGGAGCCGGCCCTGGGTGTCGAGCGCGAGCGACGGCCCCGCGTGCGGACAGGCCGCGAACTCCCACTCGTCGTCATGGACGGCGCGGGCCGACGAGAACGATCGCCCCCCATCGGAAGAAACGGCCAATGCGACATCCCGGATGCCGCCGTCGAAAACCTTTCGCCACGCAGTGAAGATGGAACCGTCGGCGCCGATCGCCAGCGCGGTCCTGCAGCAGGGGCACGAGTCGTGATCGACGACCACACTCGGGCCGAAAGTGATACCACCGTCCGTCGACCGGGCGATCCGTATCTCGGTGCCGGGCTCGGAACTGGCTGGTCCATGCACGTGGCCCGCGGGCATGACCGCGGCTCCTTCCCCTTCCCCACCCTGCCGGTACTCCATCTCCCGCGCCCGATCCCGCTCCCGCGCGTCGATCCAGGAGACGTACACCGTCCCGTCCGGAGCAACAGCGATATTGTGGAAACTGATCCTGGCCGGCGAGGTCGGATCGTTGTCGTTGACGGTGATCGCGGGCTCGAAGGTCCGGCCGCCGTCGGATGAACGGGCGAAGCGGAGGTCGGCGCCCCCGAACTCCAGCCAGGGCGCCTCCACCTTCCGCTGCCATACGACAAAGACCTCCCCGGAGGGTCCGACCGCTACCTGCGCCGGGGCCTGCTCGTGCGGATGTGCATCGCCGGGGACATCGTTCACCCTGATCGGCTCGGCGATCTGTTTTCCGTCCGAATCGAGCCGAGAGAGAAAAACGTCGTAGCCCTGGCTGCCCTCCCCCACCCATGCGACCAGCACCTCCCCGTTGGGCGCGATGGCGACTGTGGGATTGCTGGCGCCGTTCTCCACCAGAACGATCGTCTCACCGATGGTGGCGGGCGCCTCTCCACCGCATCCGAAAAGCGTGCCGGCCGCAGCGGCGATCAGGACGACGGTTGAAGCCGTTCGAACCGGCCGGCGGGATCGCTCCCCGCCGGCCTGCCGCCGCGTCCGCGAAGTCATCATGGTGCCTCCGCTCATCAGTTCCGCTGCAGCCCGATGTAGATGGTGCGCGGCATCCCCGGCGCGTACTCCTCGCCGCGCGCGACGGTGTAGGCGGCACTCTCCGCGAACCGCCGGTCCGTCAGGTTCATGACGCGACCGAACAGCGTGAACCCGCCCGCAACCGGCGCCGCAAGCCGAAGGTTCAGCAGGTCGTGTCCGGGGTAGCGGTGCGTGTTCTCCGCGTCCATCCAGTAGCTACCCACATGTGACCACTCGAACGCGACACTGCTTCCGGCGAAGAAGCCTGGTTCATACGTGATCGTCGCACCGGCGAGCGTGTTCGGTGCGGTCTCCATCTCCTTCCCGCTCAGCCCCACGTCCGCCCAGTCCTCGTAAAGGTGCTCGGCTCGCGAGTAGGTACCATCGATCCGCACGCCGGGAAGCAGCCGCGCCCCGATTCCCATCTCGATGCCCCGGTGCAGGGTCCGACCCGCGTTGACGGTGACGGTGCTGCCGTCCAGGGTGGTGTAGTTCAGGATGTCGTCGCTCTTCGTCATCCGGTAGGCCGCGAGCTCGAAGCTCAGACGGTCGCCGATCGTACCGCGCGCACCCGCCTCGTAGCTGTCGACCTTGACCGGCTTCAGGTCGACGGTATTCAGCGCCTGCCCTTGCCGGAAGAGCTGTCCCTCGGACGGCGCCCGGAACCCGTGGCCGTAGTTGGCGAAGACGTTCAGCGCGGGACCGAATTCGTATGTAGCCCCCAGCTTGGGGCTCCAGTGGACGTAGCTGACGGACGTGTCCTCAGGCCTCCGGTGCCGTCCGGTCTGGATGGGCTCGAGGTGAGTGCGGTAGTCGAAACCCATCGCGTCCATCCGCAGCCCCGCCACGACGCGCAGCCGCTCGACAGGCGACGCCTCGGCCTGCAGGTACGGCGAGAGCGCCCGATAGGTCACGTCGTAGTCGTAGATGGGATCGACGGTCTCGTAGGACGTGAACACCTTCCCCTCGCGCTGCGCCTGGATGCGCGACTCGTCCCGGAACCCGGGTGAGTAATCGGCGTCGACACCCACGATCGCCCTGGCCCGCATCGGCTCGAAGTCCCTGCGCAGCTTCGCGAGGAAGCCGACCGACCGGTGACCCGTCGTGTAGACGGTCGGATCGTATCGCAGCGCCCAGTTGGGGATCAGTTCCATCTCGTTCCAGCGAACGAACGGTGTCACCGTCACCAGCGTGCTGCCCCCGATGCGCGCGTATTCGCTGGAGAGCCGAAAAGCGTTGACCTTCCGGAACGAGATCGGCGTATAGTTGGCAGTGGGGTTGTTTCGATAGTCGGCGGAATCCAGGGCGGATGAACCGGCGGTTCCCTGGTCGATCCGGGAGAAGCTCGCCACCGTCCGGAGGGAACCCCGGCCGAGCTCGCGATCCCAGCGAAGCGATCCCGTCTGCCGGTCGTACGCCGTGGCGTCGCGCCAGCCGGACGAGCGCGTGAAGTTGACGTCGGCGCGGATCCCGTCCGCGCTGGTACGCCCGCTGGCGGACAGAAGCAACCGCTGCCAGCCGTACGAGCCTCCCTCGACCGCGCCCTCGATGGCCGACTCCGGCCCGGCGGCGCGCGTACTCACGTTGATGATTCCACCGACCGCGTCGCTGCCGTACAGAGCCGTCGTCGGGCCCTTGATCACCTCCAGTCGGTCCGCCTGCGGGAGGTTGATCTCGTACAGCGCGTTGTGATTGAAGAACCCGGTCGACCGCGTCGGTACACCATCCTCGAGATAGAGATAGACCGGGCTGGTCGTGAGCGGCTGGCGAATCGCGGTCTGGTGACCTTCGCCGGATGTGACATTCACCCAGGCGCCAGCCACCTGTCGCATGATCTCGCTG
>CAZJEH010000058.1:0-19626 GCA_964544905.1 uncultured Gemmatimonas sp. | reverse complement strand
TGGCGGTTTTTCTGAGTGATGGGTCCCGGCCTGCGCCGGGACGACGTTGGTGGGGTAGCAAGTAGACCATTCACGGTTCCTTGCGAGTGTGACGGACTGGGATCGACGGTTCTGACACAGTCTCTTTCGCCGGGATGACGATTGGGGGGTACGGGGCCGTAGGCCGCTCACGGTTTCGGGCCAGCGTAAACGGGACTGTATCGACGGTTTTGACACGGTCTCCTTCGCCGGAATGACGAGGAAAGTGGAGAGTCGCCGCTGCTGAACGTAGTGCGACCCGACCCCTCGTCGGGACGTGTGCCCGCCAACTCGTTTCAACAGACTTTCCTGCGGCGGGACGTCAACTTAGCGCCAGGAGACTGTTCACGGTTTCGCGACAAGCGTGTCGGGACGGGAAAAGTCCGGTTTTGACACAGTCTCGCAGGACGGGATCCATCGGCCTGGCGATGCGCGAGTGCATACTCATAACGCGTTTCACAACAACGTAGTGCGAGCTCGCTGCGACCGAGAAACCATTGGCATTTTTTCTGAATAATGGGTCCCGGCCTGCGCCGGGACGACGTTGGCGGGAACGGTAGCGAAGTGGACCGCTCACGGTTCCTTGCGAATGTGACGGACTGGGATCGACAGTTTTGACACGGCCTCTTTCTCCGGTATGACGATCGTGGTTTCCGGGATGACGATCGTCGTTTGCGGCGCGCGCAGCGCGAATTCGCTCGGTTCGGCGAGATAACGGACGATCTGGCAGCTTTGACACATTCTCATATGCGGAAAACGCCGTCGCTGCCTTCCCACACCCCGCTCCGGGACTTCGACGATTCGGTTGACCTCACGCGGCTCGGGGATGACTATGACTGACGCGAGTGGCGACGAAGTCCGTTACCGTCTCCAGTCCGTCAGGCTGCGCAGTGCCCACCCAACGCCTCCAGGAGAACGCTCATGATGTCGCTCAAGCCATCACATCCGATCCGGCGGCTGGCTGGCTCGCTACTCATCGGGGCAGGTGCATGGATCGCCCTGGGCGCGACCGCGTCCTCCGGCGCCGCGCAGGGTCCGGGAGCGGGCGGCGTGGGTCGCGGGGGCTTCGGCAGGGGGTTGGACTCGATCGCGATCGCCAGGCTCGCGGAGCTTCGCGCGCCGCTCGAGCGGCTGACGCCGGTCACCGACGCGATGCTCCGCAACCCTCCACCCGGCGACTGGCTGATGTGGCGGCGGACCTACGACGGCTGGGGATACAGTCCGCTCGACCAGATCAATCGCGACAACGTGAAGGACCTCCGGGTCGCCTGGACGTGGGGCATGAATTCAACCGGCTACACCGAATTCACGCCACTCGTGCACGACGGGATCCTGTTCCTGTGGAACTTCGGCGAGACGATCCAGGCGCTCGACGCCCGGAACGGCAATCTGCTCTGGGAATACACCCATCCAGTGCCCGAGAACTTTGTCCGCGAGACGTTCTACCGGACGAAGCGGGCGCTCGCCATCGGGGATGACAAGCTGATCTTCCCGACCGTCGACATGCACATCGTGGCGCTCGACGTCAGGACCGGCGAGCCGGTCTGGGACGTCGTGACCGACTCCGTCACACCCCAGGGGATGCGGGAGGTCGGTGCGCAGCGAGTGTACAACGGCGGTCCGCTCGTCGTGAACGGCAAGGTCATCATGGGTGCCAGCGGCTGCGCGCCGGGAGGCGCCCCGTCGTCCGTCGGGTGCTTCATCACGGCGCACGATCTGGAGACGGGCCGTGAGCTGTGGCGGTTCAACACCGTCGCGCAGCCCGGCGAGCCCGGCGGCGACACCTGGAACAACCTGCCCGCGGACCGGCGGTGGGGTGCCTCCGTGTGGACGCCGCCGAGCTATGATCCGGAACTGAACCTGCTCTTCGTCGGCACGGGTTCCCCGTATCCGTGGTCGTCCATCGAGCGCGGCACCTACAACCCCGAGGGCGGTGGGCACCACGGCGACATCCTGTACACCAGCTCGACGCTCGCCATCAACCCCGACACGGGCGAGCTCGTCTGGTACTACGCTCACCTGCCGAACGATACCTTCGACCAGGACTATGCGTTCGAGCGGCTCATCGTTCCGATCGAGTGGCAGGGACAGCGGCGCAAGGCCGTGATCACGGCGGGGAAGCCGGCGGTGATCGAGGTCTTGGATGCGGCGACCGGCAAGTTCCTCTACGCGAGAGATCCGGGGGCACAGAATATCTTCACGTTCGATCCGGTCACGGGCGTGAAAACCCTGCTCCCGCCGGAGCCGCCGGCTGGTGTCCGGCGCTGCCCGAACAACAACGGCGCCCGGAACTACCTGGCGGGGGCGTACAGCCCGACGACCAACCGTTACTATCTCTCGGTGAACGACGTCTGCACCGGCAAGGGCGGCGACACGCCGGACCGGATCATCGGGATGAACGTCAATACCGGGGAGTTCGAGATCGATCAGGCGGGGCGAGTCGTACAGTCGTCCGCGAAGCTGACCACCGCGGGCGGGTTGCTGTTCTCCGGCGCGGCCGACCGCTATTTCCGCGCGTACGACGAGCGCGACGGCACGCTGCTTTGGCAGACCCGCCTGCAGGACATACCGAACGCGTTCCCCATCACTTACATGGTCGATGGCAAGCAGTACATCGCGATGATCGCCGGCAACCCTGGGCTGATCGGCAACGGTGCGGCCAGAGCGACTGGCGAGTTCCAACGGCCGTCGCCGACCTCGGTCCTCTGGGTGTGGGAGCTGCCGTAGCGGGGCATACAGCGAGGCGGGGAGCCGTCGGTCGCGACCGGATAGCGCGGAGATCGGAGAGACAGGACAAGGACTGCGCTCCCCCGCGTGAGGGGCGTGCGCCGTGGGCCCTTACCACCCGTCACGAAGGTCGGCCGTCGCACTGGGAAGTGAAAACGCCCGATCAAGGAGTCACCATGAAGACCGCCCTGGGTTGGATCCGCACTACCGTCCTGTCGATGGCGGCTCTCTCCCTGCTGCACACCGATCTAGCCGCGCAGCGGGCCAGCTACCCCGAAGCGGAGATCTCGAACGGCCTGTTGACAGCCCGGATATACCTGCCGGATCCCGATAGCGGATACTACCGGTCCACCCGCTTCGACTGGTCGGGCGCCGTCTACAGCCTCCAGTACGCCGGCCACGAGTATTACGGCACCTGGTACGACCGGATCGACCCCGAGGTCGTCAACTGGGTGTTCGAAGGTGACGAGATCGTCTCCGGCCTGGCCAGCGGGCTACCGGGGCCGGTCAACGAGTTCCAGACGCCCCTCGGGTGGGACGAGGCCGAACCCGGCGGCAGGTTCATCAAGCTCGGCGTGGGCGTGCTCCGGCGCGGCGAGGGCAACTACAACCGGTTCGTCCACTACGAGGTGCTGGACCCCGGGACGTGGACGGTGAACCGCCGACCAAACTCGGTGGAGTTCATCCAGACGCTCGGCGCATCCGAGCTCGGGTACGGCTACGTCTACCGAAAGGTAGTCACGCTGGTCGAAGGAAGGCCGGAGATGGTGATCGAGCAGAGCATGACCAATACGGGTGCCAAGGCCATCAACAGCGAGGTCTACAACCATCACTTCATGGTGATGGACCGGCAGCCCCCGGGGCCGGACTTCAGGATCCGGTTTCCCTTCGAGCCGAAGCCCACGCGGGCACCCAACACGGCGCTGATCAACGTGGTGGGCAACGAACTGGTCTTCGCGAAAGAGCTGTCGGACAGGGATCAGGCGGTGGTGACGTTCGAAGGGTTCGGCGACACCGCGGCCGACACCGAGATGATCATCGAGAACCAGAAGCTGGGAGCGGGAGTCAGGATCACCGCCGACCGGCCGCTCATCCGGGACATGCTCTGGTCGATCCGGAGCGTGTTCGCGATCGAGCCTTACATCGCGGTGAATATCGAGCCCGGCGAGTCATTCACCTGGACGAACAGGTTCGAGTACTATACGCTGCCGCGACAGTAGAGGGAAAAACCTGGGGTCGTCTCGGCGCATCCGCAGGCTGCAGTAGTGCGCCTATCCGCTAGTCGAGCTCCTGGCTGGAGGCATTGGGACGGGCAGCGTCTCGGATTCCCGGTAGCCTGTTTTTGATGACTCCCAAAGACTGCAGCGTTCGGGGAAGTGCAGACCCCTCGACTTCGCTCGGGGGAAGAGACCGTGGTGGCGGCGCGCTCCGGCGCCTCGAACGTCATTTCACATGGTCGTAGTTCCACTTTTCGACTCGCGAAAACATGGAGCGCCCGAAGCTTCGGTTTATGTGGGTCCCGGCACCTCCTGGCGAGACATGGAGCGAACGACCCGCTCCTGCTGAATACGCGACGGACTGACGCACCCCCCGCCGATTGCCACCGCCATCAGCCGCCTCTACCTTGGGCTCTGGCGCGGCTGGATTCCCTTCAGCTCCGATACCCTGCAGGGGCTGGACGGCCGATCATAGAGTGGCTCGAAATCGAAGACGCGGCACGACCACCCGATCCTGCGCATACCATTCTCCAGACTCCCGAACTCGGAACAGTGCGATGACCGCCGATCACCGCTTCAGACTGGTAGGTGGGTTGTTCCTCGTAGGCCTCGTTTCGTGCGCGGTATCCAACCCACAAACCGCAGGCCGCGGAGCTGACCCTGCACCGGGGGGCGGCACTGAACCGATCGCGATCGACCAATCCCGGTGCACCGCCGCCCGGCTGGGCACCACCATCCCGGTATCCGCCATCGGCGAGCCGGTGTCGGCGGTCACACTGAGCGCCCCCCGCTGGGTGGAGGCCACCGAAACCGTGCCCGCGCATTGTGTCGTCGACGGCGCCATGGCAGGCGTGACCGAGGGCGCGCCGCCCATCAACTTCCGCGTCGCCCTCCCGTCGACCTGGACCCGCCGCGCGGCACAGATGGGCGGCGGCGGGATGAACGGCATCATCCCCAACCTAACCGGTACCGGCGGGGGGAGCTGCCCCACCCTCCTGGCGCGCGGCTTCATGGTCTTCGGGTCGGACTCCGGCCATCAGGCGGGCGGCTTCGGCCCTCCCGGTGGATTCCCCGGTCCGGGTGGCGCCCCGGGTGCTCCTCCAGGCGGTCCTCCTTCGGCGGGCGGGCCGCCCGCGCCGGCTGGAGCTCCCGGTCCCGCAGCCGGGGCAGCTGCGGCGCCGGCCGCCTCGCCCAACGCTTGGGCCCTGAACGACGAGGCGATCCAGAACCTTGGCTACATGCAGATGAAGAAGACGCTCGACGCGGCACGAATTCTCGCCGAGCGCATGTACGGCGCCCTGCCGACCTATACGTACTACATCGGAGGATCTCAGGGCGGGCGCGAGGGCCTCACCGTCGCCCAGCGGTATCCGGATGATTACGACGGCGTCGTCGCCACCGTGCCGATCGTCAACTTCTCGACGCTCATGCTGGCGCCCGAGCTGATCCGGATCCAGGAGAAGCCGCTCGCCAAGTGGGTCCCGCCGACCAAGGTCAACGCCATCCGGGGCGAGTTCATGCGGCAGTGCGACGAGTTCGACGGCCTCATCGACGGACTCATCAACAACTACATGGCGTGCCGGGCCGTCTTCGACGTGACGCAGGCTCCTCCTGGCCAGGACCCATGGGCCGCCAAGCGGTGTCCGGGGGACGTCGACTCGAATCCTGAAGACACCACCGAGGCCGCCTGCCTCACCAGCGGTCAGATCGAGACGCTGCAGTTCATCTACAGCCCCTATCAGTTCGCTACGCCGCTCGCGAACGGGGTGACGTCGTTCGGGATGTGGGTACCGACGATGGACCCCGGCGGATCGGGGCTCCTGGTCCCGACCCGGTATCGCGGCCAGGAGGGCGCCGCTCCCGATGCCCCGGTCCACAGCCACCTCGGCATCCTCGGCGTAACCGGCTTCCTGATGCAGGACCTGTCGGCGAATCCGCTCGACTACGTCGAGGGCGGGCCGTTGAACGCCCGTCGCGTACTGATCTCGAACTGGCTGGACGCCACGAACCCGGACCTCACGCCGTTCCAGCAGAGCGGCGGGAAGCTCATCGTGGTGATCGGGACCGACGACTCCCTGGCTTCCACCGGCGCGCAGCTCGACTACTTCCAGTCGGTGATCGACCGGATGGGGCGATCCGCGGTCGACTCGTTCGCCCGGTTCTACGTGCTGCCGCAGACGGGCCACGGCCTCTCGGGCAACTACTACCGGACCGACGGCCGTGGGCGTGACGTGGAGGTGCGGCCGATCCCGAACCAGATCGACCGGCTGTCGCTCATCATGCGCTGGGTGGAGGAAGGGATCGCGCCGGGGATGTCTGAGGTCGTGACCTCCGCCAGCGGATCGATGCCGCTCTGCTCCTACCCGACGTATCCGCGGTATGTGGGCGGGGCGGCGAACGTCGCCGATTCGTACGCCTGCGTCGAGCCGTGAGCGCGGTCGACGTACGCGCGCTGCTCGACGACGGAAGGTGGGGAGGGTACCAGCGGTTCGTCGTCGGGCTGATCGCACTCACTATCATCTTCGACGGCGCGGACATCCAGCTCATCAGCATCGCCATCCCGACACTGATGACGGAGTGGTCGGTCGAGCGGAGCGCGTTCGCGCCGATCCTGGCCATCGGGCTGGCGGGGATGGCGATCGGGGGAACGCTGGCCGGTGCGGTGGGCGATAGGATCGGACGGCGCAATGCGCTGATCGGCTGCATCCTCACCTTCTCGATCCTCACGGCGGCGATGGCGCTCGTGAACGGGATGGTCTCGCTCGCCGTCCTGCGCTTCTTCGCGGGCGTGGGCCTCGGTGGCGCGGTCCCGAACGCGGCAGCGCTCTCATCGGAGTTCGTCCCCCGGAAACACCGCGCTTTCGCGGTCACCCTGACCATGATCTGCATTCCGCTCGGGGCTACCCTGGCGGGGCTGCTCGGTATCCGCATCCTTCCGGAGCTGGGCTGGCGGGGTCTGTTCCTCATCGGGGGGCTCATACCTCTGGGGATGGGCCTGCTGCTCGTCTGGCTGCTCCCCGAATCGCCGCGCTACCTGGCGCGCGACCCGGATAGATGGCAACGGCTGTCGGACCAGCTCCGTCGGATGGCGCACGATATCCCGGTCGGCGCGACCTACGTCGATACCGAGGAGAGTGCCGCCGAGCGCCCTTCGGTGCGTGAGCTCTTCGTCCCCGAGTTCCGGCGGGACACCCTCGCTCTCTGGATCGCGTTCTTCGCCTGCCTGCACACGTTCTACATGTCCGTGAACTGGATTCCGTCGATGCTGACCGGCGCGGGGCTCAGCCCGTCGTTCGGGAGCGCGGGGATCATGGCGTTCAACCTTGGTGGAGTGGCGGGGGCGATCGCGGGGGCGGCGGCGATGTCCCGCTTCGGGTCCAAGACGATCATGCTCGGGATGGGGGCGGGGACGGTGATCGGCGCGCTCATCCTGCGCACGATCGAGATCGGCCCCAGCTTCGATACGACGGGCCTCTTCGTCCTGCTGCTCCTGACGGGTGGTCTGCTCAACGCGCTCCAGATCACGCTGTACGCGCTCGCCGCGAACATCTATCCCACCGTGGTTCGAGCGACCGGCGTGGGCAGCGCGGCCTCGGTGGGGCGGGTCGGCGGTTTGCTGAGCACCTTCGTCGGAGCATGGGCCCTCGACCTGGGCGGGCCCGCCGCGTTCTTCACCGTCTTCGCCGTCGCCGTCGCCGTGGTGATGATGGCGCTGTCCGTGATCGGTGGACACATCCGCCGGGCCCAGCGGGTCGCGGAGGAACCTCAGGTGCTGGAGCCCGCTCGATGAGCCGTCCATCGACCGACTTGCCGGTGCTCATCGCCGGCGGGGGGATCGGGGGGTTGAGCGTCGCGCTGACCCTGCACCAGATCGGCGTCCCTTGCGTCGTTCTCGAATCCGTCCCTGAGATCAGGCCGATCGGCGTCGGCATCAACCTGCAGCCCAACGCCGTGCGCGAGCTGTATGAGCTCGGCTTCGGCCCCGACGCGCTCGACGGGATCGGGGTGCAGACGAAGGAATGGGCACTCGTCGGGCTGAACGGCAACGAGGTCTATTCCGAACCGCGCGGGCTCGGCGCCGGTTACCGATGGCCGCAGTACTCGGTCCACCGGGGCAAGCTGCAGATGCTGCTGTACCGGGCCGCGCTCGAACGCCTCGGACCCGGCGCCATCCGCACGGGTGCACGGGTGACGAGCTATCGCAACCGGCCGGGCGGCGGGGTGACCGTCTCCGTGCAGAGCAGGCACGGCCAATCGGAGGAGGTCGAGGGAGCCCTGCTGATCGGTGCCGACGGTCTGCATTCGGCCGTCCGCCAGCAGATGTACCCGGATCAGCCGCCTCCCTCCTGGAGCGGCGCGATCATGTGGCGCGGCGTCACCAGGGCGAAGCCGATCCGGACCGGCGCGTCGTTCGTCGGGCTTGGGACGCACCGTCAGCGTGTAGTGTTCTATCCCATCTCGGCGGCCGACCCATCGACCGGTCTGGCCGACATCAACTGGATCGCGGAAGTCACCGTGGACCCGTCGGGTGGATGGCCGGAGGGGGACTGGAACAGGCGGGTCTCGCACGACGAGTTCGTGCACCACTTCGAGGACTGGAATTACGGTTGGATCGACATTCCGGCGATGCTACGCGGCGCACCGGAAGTGTTCGAGTACCCGATGATCGATCGCGACCCCGTCCCGACCTGGGTAGACGGGAACGTCGCGCTCCTGGGGGACGCCGCGCACGTGATGTATCCAACCGGTTCGAACGGGGCCAGCCAGGCCATCGTGGATGCGCGGGTACTCGGCGCCGCGATGCTCGAGCATGGCGTCACCCCCGACGCACTTCTGGCCTACGACGCGCAGCTCTGCCCGCAGGTATCACAACTCGTACTGCGGAACAGGGGCGCCGGGCCGTTCGGGTTGCTGAACCTCCTCGACGAGCGTTGTGGCGGCGTCTTCGACGATATCGAGGAGGTCATCCCGCGGGCCGAGCGGGAGGCGTTCATGGAGGGCTACAGGATCGCAGCCGGGCTCGCGGCCGAGAGGCTCAACGCTGCTCCCTCCATCATCTCCTACGGCGCCAGGATGGGACGGGCAGATCTCGCGAAGGCCGGTCGATAGGGAATCCGGAGTCTTCCTGATTAGCGATTCCCAGAGGGGTGAGACCGGCCAGACCGGGCAGCCCGCTCATCCGGAACCCAGGCAGGTGACTCTAATGCGAGGTAAAACTTTTACGAGCTCGCTCCCGACTCGGACCTGCGACGAGGAGCCACCCCGACCCGAGCAGACCTGATCAGTCGGTACTCCCTACCCGACCTCCACGTGGATCTTCGTGACGCTCGAGGGATCCGCGGCCCACCCCGCCAGCGCCTCCCCCGCCTCATCGAACGGCACGACGCGCGTCACCACCTCATCGACCGGGAACGTACCTTTCTCCAGGAACGCGATGACCGCTCGGAAGTCCTCCGGCAGGGCGTTGCGCGAGCCGAGGATGTCCAGCTCGCGAAGGATGAAGTGCTTCGTGTCGTATTCCACGGGCGCCTTCGAATAGCCGATGTAGACCACCCTGCCGGCATACGCGGTCTGCTCGACGGCGGCGCGGAACGTCTGCGGCAGGCCGACCGCCTCGATCGTGACGTCCGGTCCCTGACCGTCGGTCAGCTCGAGCAGAGCGGCCTGGAGGTCGGCATTGGCCGAGTTGATCGCGTGACTGGCGCCGACCCTGCGGGCCAGGGCCAGCTTCTCGTCGTCGACGTCGATGGCGATCACGTTGGCGCCCAGATCCGCCGCAGCGGCCAGCACCCCGATCCCGATCGCCCCGCAACCGAAGACGGCCACGGCTTCGTTCCCGGTGACCCGTCCGCGCTTGACTGCGTGGTAGCCGACGCTGAGTGGTTCCACGAGAGCCATCTCGCGCAGCGAGAGCCGCTCGGACGTATACAGCTTGTCCCAGGGTACGACGATCCGTTCCGACAGTCCACCGTCGCGCTGCACGCCGAGGGTCTGGTTCGCGCTGCAGCAGTTGTAGCGCTGGCGCTGGCAGGCGGAACAGCGCCCGCATTGTACGTACGGGTGGACCAGCACGTCGACGCCCGGCCGAAACGGCTCGGGCACAGCAGGTCCGACCTGCTCGATCGTACAGGCCAGCTCGTGCCCCGGGATCCGCGGATAGGCGACGAGCGGGTTCACCCCTCGAAACGTGCTCAGGTCGGTGCCGCAGAAGCCGACCGTGCGGACGCGCAGCAGCACGTCTTCGTCGCCAGGCATGGGCTCCGGCACGTCGACGAAGGAGGTCCGGCCGGGCGCATCGATCATCAGGGCTTTCATCGCTTCTCAGGTTTCCGCGTAGTCATCGGGTGGAGGCTCGGGGTCACGCGCCGAAGGTCGGCAATGCGCGGAAAAGCCGGCGTGCCCATCGTCGACATCAGGCCGATTCCAGGATCATGTTGGCGTACTGGACGGTGTCACCGGTACGGATCAGCCCGATCGCATGAGGGACCCGCTTCTTGAAATCGACGTGCTGCTCACGTTCCAGCGGAATGCCGGACAGCGCACGTTCGAACTTCCTGATCGTCAACTGGCCGTTGTTGGTCCAGAACTCCTCGGCCATCCAGGCGCGCCCGACGACGAAGTTCTCGCGGACCGCCCGCAGCACGTCGAGCACGCGCGGCACATCGTCCACCAGCGAGATATCGATGGTTTCGATCATCGGCCAGTAGGGGAAGCCGCGGTCGGCGATGACGAGAGTGTTCGTGTGACGGACGCGGCTGAGTAGCGAGTTGATGTGCGGGTTGAGGATGCCGGATTTGAGCATGGGACGGGCTGGGGAAGGAGTCGCTTATCGTTGGCTCAGGTATCGTGCGGTTCTCCGGGCACTTCAGGCCGTGCCGAAGCAGGTAGAAGTGCAGACCCCTCGGCTGCGCTCGGGGCGGCAACAACCCGCTCTAGCTGGCAACGATACGTTCGACCTGCTCGGCCCGAAAACGACACGGTCGGGCCGACATGGACACGGTCGGACTGACAAGGATGCGCGACGTGCCCCACGAGCACCGTACGTTTCGATGGCGAATCGTCCGTTTCGACGGCTGGATCCAGTGAGGGACACTGGTCGGCTCCGACACCTACACGTGCAAGGCCTGCAGGTGCTTCTCGAAGTGGATCGCCAGCACCTCGGTGTAAGTGTCCTGATGGCGGGTCAGACACTCCCGAACCGCCCCACCCAGCACCTCGTCCGTCAGGACCGAGCCGAACGTGCAGTGCAGTATCTGCCGGCCCGCCGCCGTGAATCCGCGGCCCGGCGCTACATCATCCCAGAGTTCCAGGTAGGTGCGCTCGAGTTGGCGGTCGTCGGCTATCGCGGCCGGGGGTGGCACCGTATCCAGCGTCGCGTGGACGTGATAGGTCGCCCTGTCCACTTCGTACCTCGACCGCGCGAAGTCGCAGATCCGCCGGAACAGCGCGGGATCGTGGATCGCAACGACCCGCAGCGCCTCCAGGTAGGACGTACCCGCCGTCTTCACGTGGAACAGCCCCTTCGTCGCCCTCGCCAGCGCCGGGTAGATCGCCAGCTTGTCCGACCCGGAATGGAGGCTGAGCTTGTACGGCCCGAGCAGCTCCGAGATCGCGTGGTGGTCGCGAATCGACCGCTCGAACTCCTCTACGTCACCGATGTAGTCGACCCCCTTCTCGAGCGTGCCGACGAAGCGCGGCGCCAGTGACACCAGCTTCATCCCCCGGCTCAGACATCGGTCGGCGATGATGTAGTGCTCGGCCAGCGTCGTCGGGTTGTCGGTTTCGTCGACGCTGAGCTCGATCTCGTAGTCGCGCCCGGCCGCCTCGTTCGCCCGGCGGATGTAGTCGCCCAGCTCGATGGCCACGTTGATGGCCCGGCCGTACTTGACGCCCGCCCGCATCACCGATTCCTCGTCGAGCGTGAACGTCGTACCTGTCGGGAGGGAGACCCTGCGGCCGAGGTATCCGTCGATCCAGTCGATCTCGTCGCGAAGCTCGCGGAAACGCTCTCGAAGAGTGGCTTCCGGATAAGTGTCCGCGAGCGGATCGACGGCGGTTGACGGATCGATGGTGAAGAAGGTGAAGCCCGCGGCCACCGTAACATCGACGTCGGCGGGAGTCTTGAGATGGTCCGCGTCGGCCCCGAAATCGCCAGTCCAGCCGTTCTCCACGACCGCGTTCACGGCATCGGCCATCACCGCCTGCGGGAGGCGGCGTGTGCGGGTCATCTCGCGGATGGATTGCTGCGCGAAGATGGGCGCGATCCCCTGCCCCGCGCGGCGCATCGCCTCGATATGGCCCGCGGTGCCCAGACCGAGCCGGTCGCCGAAACCGAAGCTCGGCCGCAGACCGAGCGGAACAGGGCGAACTTCATCGACAGGATACATGCCAGGTTCCCACTGACGATTGGCGAACGTCGAGGGCACGGCCCGCATCCGAACCCTTGGCTACCGGGGCGGCCTCGGAGACTCGGGCAAGGTACGGCGAGAGCACGATCGGTGAAAGCTCGAGGTCCAAGGAAGCAGCGATGTCCCCGGCTCGCGGCAGTGGAGAGAACGTTGAGCGGCCCCGTTCCGAGCCGTAGCTGACGGGATCGGCGATGCCTTCCTTCACTCGTGGGAAAAGCTTGACGCCGGGCACAGCTGGACAGAGCTTTCGTCGTCCCACCCTATCATCCCTTCAACAGAGGCAGGCGAAACAGCCAAGTATCGCCCGGTTCCCTCCGCTGGATCGACGCATCTGGCTATCCGAGGAAGTCGTGAAGAAGTGGTGGTGCCGGCCGCGGCCGGCGTGCGGTGCCTGCCGGCCGTCATTGCTGGTTTGGACCATCCGGATCGAATGGCAGGGCATCAGGCTGGGGTCGGCGTTGTCGTTGGGGACGCGCCAGCCAACCGTGGGGGTCGGCAGCTTGCTGGAATCAGCGTCCAATCGCGATTCATCCTGACGGGATTGGTTCGCAGACAGGATTCGGCCCCTCCCGTTCGCCTTCCGACTGTCACCGCGAGGTCGGGATCCGAGTTCTTTTTCACCCGCTTCATCCATCCGCCAATGGCAAGCAACCCCGTGAACTGGTTCGAGATCTACGTGCAGGACATGGCCCGAGCCAGGCGATTCTACGAAGCCGTTTTCGACACTCGTCTCCAGATGATGGAGAGTCCGGACATCGAGATGTGGGGATTCCCGGGGGAGTCCGGCGCCCCGGGTGCCGCTGGCGCCCTCGTTCGCATGGAAGGCGTCCAATCCGGCGGTAACAGCACACTGGTCTATTTCAGGTGCGAAGACTGCGCGGTCGAGGCTGGACGCGCGGCAGAGAACGGCGGCAAGGTCTTCAAGGAGAAGTCCTCGATCGGGAGCTACGGATACATCGCGCAGATTGCCGATACGGATGGCAACGTGATCGGCCTGCATTCGGAGCGCTGATCTCCGGGTACGGCCTCGCCGGCACCCGATCGTAGCGGACGGCTGCGGCCGATCGAGATGGGGGAAGGATCTCGGGGCACGGTTCCGGGTAGGGGACTCCCCCAACCCAGATCGTCATCCCTGCCCCGCCCGGGTTGGACTGCCCGGGGAGAGCCCCGCTGGAAGCGGGCGTCCCCCGCAGCACCCTCCCTGAAACGATGGCTCCGGCACGTCGCGGGGCTTGTGCGGCCCGGACGCCAACAAACGACACCCCGCAGGTGTATGCACTGGTAGTCAGGGGCCGGGGCGGGACCGTCTTACGGCCGCTCTGCCCACGACTTCCCGGAGTTGTGATCTTCGATAGTCACACGTATCTTCTCGCGCCGAAGAACACATTCGACTCCCATCCATCTTCCTGGTCCCTCCGTCTCCCCGCACCCTCCGCACGGGATGACGGTGTGGTGATCCGACCATCAACACTATGAAACACATGGGGATGCCTCAGGAGCAAGCTTCGATCTTCCGCCGGAGTGCCGCGGCTGGATTGGTCTTCGCTCTCGGCCTGCTCGGCCTGAATCCGGTACCTGTCTCCGCCCAGGAAGTCTTCCAGGGAAACCCGGAGGGCGAATGGCGCTACTGGCGCGGTGACGCGGGGTCCACCGGGTATTCCCCGCTGGATCAGATCAACGCCGAGAACTTCGAGAGCCTTCAGGTCGCCTGGATCTGGAGGGGAGACAACTACGGTCCCAGCCCCACCGCGCGGTTCAACGTGTCACCGCTCTACGTGGACGGGATCCTCTACACGGTTGCGGGAACGCGCCGGACGGTGGTGGCGATCGACCCGGGGACCGGCGAGACGCTCTGGACCTACCGGGAGCCGAATACCAAGCGGTACGAGGACTCCACCCGCAAGGACTGGGGCCACGGTGTCGCCTACGGTGAGATCGATGGCCGGGGCGTGATCTACTATACCTCGCCGGCCTACTTCCTCCACGCCCTCGACGCCAAGACCGGACGGCCCCTGGAGGGCTTCGGCAAGCCCGTGCCCATCGAGGGCTTCGGCGAGTGGGGGACCGTGGACATGCTGGAGTTCAATCCGCGGGCGCATCCCTACGATCCGTACAACGGCCCGGACCGGTCGATCGGTTACATCACGACGACGTCGCCACCGGTCGTCTCAAACGGCGTGATCATCGTCGGGTCCGCGCTCGAGGACGGTGGTAACGCGACCCGGCTCGAGAATATCCCGGGCGACATCCTCGCCTTCGATGCCCGCACCGGCGAGTTCAAGTGGTCCTTCCAGACGATCCCGCTCCCCGGGCAGTTCGGGTACGAGACGTGGCTGAACAACTCCGCCGACAAGGCCGGAAACGCCGCGGCGTGGGCGCCTCTTTCGGTGGACCATGAGCGTGGCATCGTGTTCGTGCCGACCGAAACGCCGACGAACGACTACTATGGGGGCGGACGGCCGGGTGACAACCTTTTCGGCAATACGCTTCTGGCGCTGGACGTCCAGACGGGACGGCGGCTCTGGCACTTCCAGGTCACCCACCACGACACGTGGGACTGGGACCTCCCGTGGGCGACGATCCTCACCGACCTGAACGTCGATGGACGTCAGGTTCCGGCGGCGATCCAGCTCACCAAGCAGGCGTTCGTCTTCACGTTCAACCGGGAGACCGGCGAACCCATCTTCCCGATCGAGGAACGGCCTGTGCCGGCCGGGGACGTACCCGGCGAGTACTATCCGCCCACGCAGCCGATCCCGACGAAGCCCGCGGGATTCGAGCTCCAGGGGCTTACCTACGACGACCTGATCGACTTCACGCCCGAGCTTCGACAGGAGGCGATAGAGGTCATCAGCCGCTACAAGATCGGGCCGATCTACACCCGGCCGACCCATCGCGACAACGCGGAAGGGCTCGAGGGCACGCTGTTCTGCCCCAATGCGACGGGTGGGTTCAACATCACGGGGGGAGCGGCCCTCGATCCTGAGACGAACATCCTCTACGTCTCCTCGGTCCGCCAGTGCGCGGTGATGAACCTGATGCCTGCCGCTGAGCGGGACGACGGGTCGCCCGGACGGATCGGGCAGACCGTCAGCGGCTACGTCCGTGGCGGGCGGGGGCCGGGTAATATCCAGGGACTTCCGTACCTGAAGCCGCCCTACGGGAAGATCACCGCGATCGACATGAACAAGGGCGAGATCCTCTGGTACGAGCCGGTGGGCGACACCCCGCCGAACGTGGCCAATAATCCGGCCCTGGCCGGGCTGGATATCCCCAACACCGGGCGGAACTCGCACTCGCACCCGTTCGTGACGAAGACCCTCATGATCTATGGTGAGGGGATCGGTGGTGAGCCGCGGCTTCACGCGGTGGACAAGCGCACGGGCGAGCGGGTCGGGACGATCCAGCTCCCGGGCGTGTCCCGCGCGACTCCGATGTCCTACATGCACGAGGGCCGCCAGTACATCGTCCTTCCGGTATCCGGGCAGGGACTTCCTGGTTCGCTCGTAGCGCTGGCGCTGCCCAGGCAGGGCGGTGGTGGCGGCTTCGGCGGGGGTGGCGGCTTCGGCGTGCCGGGTGGACCGGGCGGTGGTGGTCCCGGCGGTCCCGGCGGTCCCGGCGGGCCCGGTGGTGGTGGACCGGGTGGACCGGGTGGACCTGGTGGTCCTGGCGGTAACAACTGATTGTTTCGAGTCGCCCCTCTTCGAAGAGGGGCGACTTTTTTCGTCGCGTTTCCCTGGCTTCGGTCGGGAACCGCTCGATCGGCAGAGCCGAGCCGGTGCTTCACGCTCCTTCTATCCGGAATGTTCCCGGAAAGGCCTGAAGCGGCGTCGCTCGTCATTGTCTCGCCTGGACGGGAACAGAAACCGCTGCCTGAATTCCTTCTCTGGGTGTGGACGGACCGCCACGCAAGGGTCGTCCGAACAGCTGCTGTGCCTGGTTGCTCGGGCGACGTGCGGTCCGACACGCCTGGCCTCAAAACCCCTGGTCGTCCGCCGAGCGTGGCCCGATCCCGCCGGGGGGCAACCGTCCCGAGGGGATATGCTGGAAGCCGACAGAAAGCTCGACTGCCTCGGCCCGTCGCTCAGCACTCGATGGATTCACTGCCAGGTGTGGATCGCCCTCATGTCGTGGAAGCAGACCAGGCCGTTGTTCATCTGCGGGAACGCCCGAGGCGGGACGACCCTCCTGCTTCGTTTGCTGGACGGCCATCCCGACCTGCTCGTCCTGCCGACCGAGACGCAGGTCTATCCGGCCCTCGCTACGCGTCAGGTGACCCGGTGGCTGCTGCGGATCGCCGAACTCGTTCCGTACCGTCGCGCCGTCGACCTGCTTAGCATGCCCGCCGTCGCCCGGCTCGGTTTCCAGGGCAAGGATGGACTGGCCGCCAGGGTACGAGCCTGGGCACGAGAGTACCCGTTCGCCGGCTCGGTCACGGACGAAGCCGTGGCGGCGGCGGCCAGAACGGTCGACGGTCCTCACCAATACTGGGACACCTTTCTGTCGCTGTTCTGCCAGTACACCGGCGCCCAACTGGATGGGAAGTCATACTGGGTGGAGAAGACTCCCGCCGCCGAACGCTTCGCGGGCGTGAGCGACAGGTGGACGGGCCGTACTGCCCGCTTCCTGCACGTCGTTCGGGACCCGCGGGACTATGTCGCCTCGACGCTGCTCCGTGGCGAGAGGCTAGGGATGGAAGGCGATCGAACTCGAACCATCCTACGGCTGTGCTTCATCTGATCCCAATCCGTTTCCTGGTGCGATCACGGACTCCGGACGATCCCGGGCCGCTATCACGCGCTTCGCTACGAGGACCTCGTGGCGGATCCACAGGGGATGATGCGGACCATTTGCGCTCTTTTGGGGATCCCGATGCGACCCGAGCTCACACAGGCGACTTTCCTCAGTGAACCCGTCAGAGCGAGTTCCTCGGACCTGGCGGTAGCCGCGGATCCGGGCCAGGTGATCGGCTCCCGCGTCGGCAGCTTTCGCGATTACCTGGAGCCGGCCGAAATCGCCGTTGTCGAGGGAGCTCTCGCATCGCAGTTGGAGGCGTGCGGCTACGACCTGACGACAGAAGGCCTTCCGATCACTTCGACTGCGCGGTCTTTGTGGCGGGCGAATGGGGATCTGCGATCCCGGCTGCTCGGACTCAGCGCTGCGCGGGCCCAGGCGGCTTGGCGGGGGCGGACACTGTCGGTCATCAGTGGCGCAGGGAGTTGACTGCCTTCGCCGTAAACCGTGGTGGCCCCTCCCCCTCTGCAGAGCGCTGATGAGTAAAGGAGAGCCTGCCACCCCTTCCCGAGATAGGACAGGGTCTGTTGTAGCTGGTTCTGTTGTATCCCGGACGACCATCCTTGGCCAGAGCCGAGGGTAAGTCGTAGTACCAGGTGGAGCGACGACATAGCCGGTCAGCAATGGCGGCGTCGAGGGTATCCACGCCATCTGAACCTTGACGCACTCGTCAGCCGCCCCATATCTGCAAAGGCGCTCGATGTGGTGAACGGAGTGCGGCGCGTAGCCCGAGGTATTCAGCCGCACCAGGCTGCGTCGAGAACGGTCCGATCGGCTGCCAGACGACAGCAGTCACGCGAGCTTCCCCTCGCGTCCTTGCGAGCCCCGCACCTACGAGGGAGATCTCGATGATCTTCAACCAACGCATCGCTCTATCAGCCTTCCGCTACGCGGCCGTTGCCGCGATTCTCCCGGTCGGCGCAGTCGCCTGTTCAGGCGGCACCGCCCGTGTCGACAACGTGAGGGGCGCCAGCACCGTCGCGACAGCCGATGAGTGGATCCCGCTCTTCAACGGCCGCGACCTGGAGGGCTGGACCGCATCGCCGGGGGCCGAGGCGCTCTTCGACGTGGCGATTGTCGACGGCAGCCCTGTGATCCACGTCTACCCCACCCAGCCCGACCAGAGCAATCAGCCCAGCGCCACCCTTCGCACGAACGAATCCTATAGCAGCTACGTCCTCCATCTCGAGTACAAGTGGGGCGAGAAGCGCTATTCCAGCCGCAGACAGACCGACAAGGACAGCGGCATCTGCTTCCATCTGTGCGGAGACTATGATCAGGTTTGGCCCGAATCGCTCGAGTTCCAGATCGGCAGCCAGGACTGGCCCGGAGACTGGGTCACCGGGAACATCTTCATGCTGATCGACAAGACCCGCGCGCGGTGGTCGTACGCAATGCAGGATGGCCAGGAGGTCTTTGCCCCGGGCGGCACGATGAAGAGCATTGGTGCGCCAGCGAGGTACTACAAGGCGCTCGCCCCCGTCCAGCTCGATGACGAGGACGGCTGGAACGTCGTCGAACTGACGGTTCGCGGCAGCAAATCCGCCGAGTACTCGGTCAACGGAACCATCGTGAACGCGCTCTACGACTTCGAGTGCAACCTGAACGGCAGCTGGATGCCGCTCTCCAGCGGGCCCATCGCATTGCAGGCGGAGTGGGCGGAGATCTACTTCCGCGACGTGAGGATAAGGTTGCTGGACGAGGCCTGAGCGCCGGTACGCTCACCGGCGCGCCCCGGCCTGTGGACGGCGGCATTCTGGTGGCGATGAAACACCGGAGGTGGAACCTGGGCGTGCGCCTGGCGCGCTGTGCGTCCGGAGATTCTTGCGTGTCGCCTCAGGCGAGCCGGGGGAGCGAACGATCCCGTCGACTACACGCCGGACCTCCTCGGAATCCTCCTGCCAGGACGACCTGATCCAGACCTGTCGCCGACCGCCGTAGAGCACCGTATCGCGCTCGAGGGTTGGCCTGTGCGTCAGTCACTGTGGCGCCGTCGGTTACCCGACCGTCCCTCCGCCATGTGATGGCAAACCCCCTGAGCGAGTTGCCCGTGCGCGGGTCAGCAAGGATGTCGGGCGCATCATGTCGCGATGGAAAGGCCAGCCCGATCGGTACGGCAAGGTCCGATCGCCCCGGCCGGTTGAAACGTCGCAGGTAGGTGTGAGGATACAGAGATAAAAAGACCGCCTACTACAAATCGCACTCCCGCTTCTGAGACTGCGTCAACACCGTCGATCCAGTCCCGTTTGCGCTGGCACGAAACCGTGAGCGGCCTACGGCGCCGTATCCCCCAATCGTCATCCCGGCGCAGGAGACTGTGTCAGAACTGTCGATCCCAGTCCGTCACACTCGCAAGGAACCGTGAACGGTCTACTTCGCCACCGTCCCCACCAACGTCGTCCCGGCGCTGTCAACGCCGGCTGAAAATCGGACACAATCGTCGGACGAAAATCGGACACTCG
>CAZJEH010000057.1:0-19694 GCA_964544905.1 uncultured Gemmatimonas sp. | reverse complement strand
CGACCTCGTCGAGGAAGAGGGACCCGCCGTTGGCGAGCTCGAACTTGCCTGCCCGATCCTCGTGGGCGCCGGTGAATGATCCCTTCACGTGACCGAACAGCTCCGATTCGATCAGTTCCGTCGGAATGGCGGCGCAGTTCACCTCGACGAACGGCCCCGCCGCGCGAGGGGACAGCCGATGGATCGCGCGGGCGACCAGCTCCTTCCCGGTGCCGTTCTCGCCGGTGATCAGGACCCTGGCGTCGGTCGGGGCGACGCGCTCGATCCTTTCGATGACCTGCCGAATGGCGAAGCTCTTACCGACGATCTCGTAGCGGCTCTGGACCTCGTCGCGCAGGCGGGCGTTCTCGGCGGCCAGACCGCGCTGCTGCAGCGCGTTGCGGAGGATGAGGAGGATGCGGTCCGTGTCCAGCGGCTTCTCGAGAAAATCGTACGCCCCGCGCCGGGTCGCCTCCACGGCCGTTTCGATGGTGCCGTGGCCGCTGATCATCACCACAAGTGCGTAAGGATCGATCTCGCGGACCCTGCTCAGCGCCTCGAGACCATCCATCCGAGCCATCTTCACGTCCATGAAGGTGACGTCGGGCATGAACTCGCCGAACACCGAGATCGCCTCCGGCCCGCTGGCGGCGGATCGGACCTCGTGGCCTTCGTAATCGAACAACTGGGTGAGTACGCGTCGGATGCCTTCTTCGTCGTCGACAACCAGGATCCGGGCCATGTGTTCAGTCGAGAGGAGTGATCAGGAGCGTGTCGTCAGCGATCGAAGCCGAAGCGATTTCCGCCGGTAGGGGGACGGCGATGGCGCTGGGTGCGACGTCGGTGCGGCGGTCGAACCCGAGACGATCGAGCACCTCGGGGATGTAGCTGGCCGGGATGGCCAGGCCTGCCACCTGGAGGGCTGTGATGTCGAACGTGAGACTGCTGTCATCCGCGGCTCGCAAGGTCCCCGAGATGGCGACCTGCGTGGTATCGGGCAGGAACGCCCGGACCGCATCAAGCGTTGGATCCTGGGGCAACCGATCTGTCGCGATCGACCCGGTCACGTAGAGCGTGTCGTTCCGGATGGCGACCGAGGGCGGCGAGGCACCGGTGGCCGCCCACAGATCCCCGCGGGAGTGAAGAATCGTGGTGAGTTCCTGGCCGCTCAGGCGGACCGGGCGTCCGGCGAGCAGGCTGTCGAGCTTGGTCTCGGCGGTTGCCACGTCTTCCGGGGTTGGCGCCGGTACTTCGATCCTGGGGGCCTCGGCGACGCCCGGGATCCCGCCACGGGAACGAAGCAGCAGGAAGCCGCCCCCGGCGAGGAGAACCAGCACGATCAGAGCGAACAGCAACCGCATCAGCTAAACCTCCGCAACTCGATGAAGGGCCCGCAGGGCATCGGCCGCGGCGTCGACATCGGCCTCGGTCGAAGCCCACCCGAGCGAGAGGCGGAATGCCCCCGTTGACAGCGTTCCCATGACCTGGTGAGCATCCGGTGCACAGTGCAGGCCCGCCCGCCCTTGTATACCGTGGGAGCGCTCGACCCGCACCGCCAACTCGGCAGGCGTCATCCCCTCGGCGACGACGGACACGATCCCTACCCCATCGTGTCGCCGGGGCGAACAGACCGTAATACCCTCGACCCCGTCGAGCGCGCCCAACAGGCGCGCCTTCAGCTCGAGCTCGCGCGTTTGCAGGGATTCGACGCCGCGAGCAAGGATCCAGGACACACCCGCGGCGAGCCCCGCGATACCGGGCGCGTTCAACGTCCCCGCCTCGAGATGATCCGGATAGGCCGCGGGCATGTCGAAGGGTAACGAGTCGCCTCCCGTGCCACCCCAAAGCAGGGGCCGGACCTCGATACCCTCGCGCACCCAGAGGCCACCGACACCCTGCGGACCGAGAAGCCCCTTGTGGCCGGCGAAGGCCGCGAGGTCGACGCCGAGAGCGCCGATGTCCACCGGGTGGTGCCCCGCCGTCTGCGCGAGATCGACCAGCACGAGCGCACCCACCTCGTGGGCCAGCTCTGTCATTTTCCCGACCGGGAGCACGACCCCGGTCACGTTGGAGGCGTGGGGAACGACGAGCATCCTCGCGGGGCGACCCGGGCCGCGAAGGAGCGCCTCCAACTCCGCCCAGCCGAACTCGCCGCGCTCGTCGATCTCCAGGATGTCGACCGCCACGCCGTTCCCGGCGAGGGCGGCGAGGGGTCGGCGCACGGCGTTGTGATCGTAGCGCGTACGAACGGCCCGGTCACCCGGATTCAACACCCCGAACAGCGCTGTGTTCAGCGCGTGCGTGGCGTTCAGCTGGAACGTGATACGACCGGGGTCGCCGGGGACGCCGAGGAGTTCGGCAATGAGACGTCGGCAACGCAGAGCCAGCCGGCCCGCGTCGAGCGCGCGACCATGCCCGGAGCGCCCGGGTGTCGCCCCGATGTCGCGAAGGTATCCGGCGACCGCCTCGATCACCTCCGGCGGTCGGATCGCGGAGGTCGCGGCATAGTCGAGATAGATGGAGCTCATCCGCCTTTCCGGGTGGACCGAAGCATCCCCCCGGAGCTCGATCGAACTGATAGGACGGCTCCCAGCCGGAGGATGTGGTTTTATCGGAAGATAGCCCCTGTCGGCCGGAGTCCGCTACGAAGCGGCGTCAGACGTCCAGATCCGAGCCGATAGGACGGGGCCGAAGATCCGGTACCGGACGCCGGCGGAGCGACCGCGCCTCGAGCTCGAACGCGATCACCGCGACCGCCAGCGGGAGGGAGAGAACGATCGCCAGGTCCGCGACGTTGCCGGGCGGCAGCCACAGGTCACCCCAGCGGAAGGAAAGGAAGTCCGTCACCCACCAGTGAAGTACACGTTCCCCCAGGTTGCCGAGCATTCCGCCGCCCAGCAGGCCGGCAAACGCCCACGCCCAGGCCCGGCGACCGGGTAGCAGGCGATGCGAACGCATGATCACCGAGACCAGCAGCCCCACGGCGGCCACTCCCAGAACCACCGCCACCATCTTTCGGGCCGGGAGTTCCAGATCTCCGAACAACCCGAGGATCAGCGCAGGGTTCCGGACGTGCCACAGGGCCACGCGGTCGCCGACCACCACCATCTCCTCGACGGGTATGGCCGATGACACGAGGTACTTCGTACCCCAGTCCAGCAGTGCAACCACCACCATCCAGACGGCCACCCACCGCCAACCGCGGTTGGGCTCCCGGTCCGTGCTTCGACGCCGGGGCTGTGCCCCGGGTTCGATCGAGTTACGTGTCAACAGCAAGCGATCGGATGTGACCGACGGCCAAAGTTGGAAACATGGCGCTGGTCCAGCGGCGAGACTCCACTTCGCCGGTGGGGTGCGCGACGTGCACGGGGTGGGGCATCGCTCCCCCCTCCGGAACGATCCTTCGAGTTTTCGAGCTTCGACACCCGCGGATCGAATCTGGAGGGAGCAAGGGACGCCGATACTCTACCGGTGCAGGCGAGGGAGAAGCCGTACCTAACGCGGTCGTGAACTCGGGAAGCCCCCGTCCGGCGCCGAGCGGACATTGCGCGACGGGGGCCGCACTCCGAGGGTTCTTTCGCATCCGGAACCGAGCGTAACGACAAATTTCGTCACGAAACGCTCGGGGGTATGGCGTTTCTTCGCTACCGACACGACATTGTACCGGGTCTGCGGCACAAGGACCCGCCTGAATCCTCCTGTACCAGCCCTGAATCGTATGAGCAACCGACGGCAGCCACAACGGCTCCCTCCTCCCATCATGCACGGCAGTGAGGCGATCGACGGGGAAGCGATTCTTCGAGAGTTCCCGCCGGACCAGGCCCTGGTCCTGTGGAAGACCGTGCGGTCGGTGCGACTCTGGGCTGAGGTCTCAGAGGGCGACCGATCCGAAGCGTTCCTGCCCGGCGCTCACGATTCGCGCATGCAGCACCTGCGGAGCACCACCTTTCCCGACGATGTGCTGATCGCGCTGGCCAAGGCGGCCACGGTTCTGCAGCCACGGGTGACGCGGCAGTCGGTGGCTGCCGGGTGCCGAACCGTAGCGAGTTGGGCCGCACAACGGGGAGCCCTGGCGACGGCCATCGAGTTCCAGCAGGCGGCGGCGGTCGCCCTGCCGGCAGATGCCGAAATGGCTTTCGAGGTCGCGCGCCTCGCCCGCACCCGCGGGGAGTACGCCCGGGCCGAGACCTGGTACCGCCAGGCGATCTCTCGCGCGCGCCGCGCCCGCGCATGGTACGAGTTCGCCAGGGCTTACATCGGGCTCGGGACGGTGGCGATGCTGCGCGGCAACTATCCGCAGGCGAAGCGCAGCCTCATCCGAGGTGTTCGCGCTGCGAAGCGGTTCGCGCTCCGACCGCTCATCGCGGCGGGCTACCACGAGCTGGCGGTGCTCGCCATCCAGCGGCAGAACCCGGCGGAGGTCACGCGTTTCGCCCGCCTCGCGCTGGAGGCCTACGGACCTTCGCATCCCCGTCTCCCCGCGCTCGCCTTCGACTACGGTGTCTTCCTCCTGAGCATGGGATACTTCGAGGAGTCGCTGCGCACGCTCCGCTGCGTCCCCCCCGACTTCGGGCGCCCGGCGGACCGGCTTGCCCGCGCGGCGGCCCTCGTCCGCGCCGCCGGTGCGGTTCGTGACGTGGAGACGTTCGAGAGTGCCTGGAGGGACGCGGAAGCGCTGCTCAAGGACCCGAGCACCGCCGCGGCTCGCGCAACGGCGCTCCTGTCCCTCGCGCGTGGCGCGGAGTCCATGGGCGACTTCGCACGCGCCGAAGGAGCAGCCCTTGAGGCTCAGGAAATCGCCGCCAGCCAGGAGGAGGCCGGAATCGAGTTCGCCGCGACGGGTCTGTTGGAGTCCATCCGGAGCGGCTCGGCGGCCAGGGCGGCCACATCGGTGGAGGCGGCTCCTCCGCGCATCCGGCGGATGGTCCGCGAATTCGAGGAGAGCGGGGTAGCGGTCGGCTGGCCCTGATCCGACCGCCTACCCCCGATTGCTAATCAGCAGCCCGAGCCCATCGTCGGGAACTCCGGATTGCACTTCGGCGGCTGCGGGTTCCCCGCCGCGGTGACCCGCGCGGCGTCGCAGGCGCTGAGGCTGAACGAGACGAGGATCGCGGCGAAGGTAAGACGGATGCGGTTCATATCTGATCCCTCTGGAGGTGAGTGGATGAGCGCGCCCGGCGGACTCGGCCGGTGCAAGGCAAACTTAGTCGCCACATCGACTTACGACCCACGCCAGAAGGATTCGTTACCGTATACTTAAGGACTTCCTATGCAACGCGTGCCCCGACCGCTCCTGGTCCTCCATGAGGACCGCCTCCTCCGCGAGCAGCTGCGTGCTGTCGCCGAGGGACAACGACTCCACCTGCAGCTGCTCACCGGGTGGGACGAGCTGCTCGACGCTGTCCGCACCGCTCCAGCCTCCGCACTCGTGGTCGTGGATCCCTTCTGGGGGGCGAGCCCGATGCAGGAGGGGCCGTCGATCGAGCTGGCTTCGCTGCTCAATCGATTCCCGTCGCTGACGGTCACCGCCGCGCTCGAGCTGCGTCAGGGGCGCGTCGGGGACGTTCTGAAGCTGGGGCAGTGGGGAGTGGTGCAGATCATCGACCTGGAGGAGGAGGCGACGGCCGCCGCAGTCGGACAGCGGCTGATGGCAGCGCGCGGGAGGCCGTTGCGGGGGCTGGTCGAGCGGGCCCTGCCGGCCTACACGTCCGCGTCGGCGCGGGCGATCCTCAGCGTCGCGGCGTCGATCGTAGCGGAGGGCGGACAGGGTGCCGACCTCGCCCGGGCGATGCACATCACGCCCCGAACGCTGTCCCGGTGGTGCCGGAAGGCTGGGCTGCCGCCGCCCAAGCGGCTGCTGGCGTGGATGCGAATCCTGCTGGCGGCGGAGTTCCTCGACGACCCGGGTCGCGGCGTGTCCGCGGTGGCCCATGCGTGCGGCTACGCGGCGGACAGCAGCCTGCGGCTGGCGTTACGCCGGTTCACCGGCTGGAACCCCACAGACCTCCGGCAGAGGGGCGCGTTCGACACGGCGGCGGCAGCGTTCCTCAACGCGCTGGCGGAGGCGAGGGCACCCAGGAGGCGGTACCGGGCGCCCTCGCGGCCGAAGCCGGTGGATGCGTGAGGGGAAGGTTGCCTCGCGACGCGGAGATCCTACCCCGAACGGCCGTGCCCCGGGGCATAGCGCTCGCCCGGTATAGTCCGGCCCGAGGTGGAATGAGTGTCGCTCCCCAGATGTCGCCTATCTGAGTAGGCACCGACTCGGGCATAGCGCCGGTGGGCTCAGCTCCCACGCCTGCTCATCCCTCCCGCAACGGCCGGTCCAGCGCCCGGTACTGGATCGCCTCTGCCACATGTGCCGCCCCGATGTTGGCCGCGCCCTCCAGGTCCGCTATCGTGCGCGCGATCTTCAGCACCCGGTGATACGCCCGCGCTGATAGGCCCAACCTGCTGACGGCCGCCCGCAGGAGATTCTCGCTCCCCCTGTCCAGCTTGCAGTACTGGTGCAGGTCGCGCGGCGACATGTAGGCGTTCGCGTGGATGTCCGCCCGACCCTCGAAGCGCTTCGTCTGAATCGCCCGGGCCGCGACGACCCTCTCCCGTACCCGCAGCGAGCACTCGCCTTCGCTGTCGCGGGTGAGGTCTGAGCGGCGGACCGGGGGCACCTCGATGTGGATGTCGATCCGGTCGAGCAGGGGTCCGGACACCCGCGCCATGTAGCGCTGCACCGCTGATGGCGGGCAGGTACAGGCACGATGGGGAGATCCATGATACCCGCATGGACAGGGATTCATCGCTGCGACGAGCACGCAACGAGCCGGGTACGTCAGGCTGAACCTCGCGCGGGAGACGGTGACGCGATGGTCCTCCAGCGGCTGTCGTAGCGCCTCCAGCACATGCCGCCTGAATTCAGGGAGTTCGTCGAGGAACAGCACTCCGTTGTGGGCGAGGGACACTTCCCCCGGTCGCGGACTGGATCCGCCGCCGATGAGCCCCGCATCGGAGATGGTGTGGTGCGGCGCACGGAACGGGCGTTCGCGCAGTAGCGCGGCGTCGCCGGTGAGCAGGCCGGCGACCGAATGGATCTTCGTCGTCTCGAGGGCTTCGGCGATGGTGAGCGGAGGGAGGATCCCGGGGATGCGGCGCGCGAGCATCGTCTTGCCGGAGCCTGGACTCCCGGTCATCAGGATGTTGTGTCCGCCAGCCGCCGCGACCTCGAGCGCGCGCTTCGCGTGGTCCTGGCCTTTGACGTCGGCGAAATCGAGGCCCGGGTGGACTGCCTCGTCCGTGAAGGTGGCTGGGTCGAACCGCGCGATGGGTAGGTCCTTCTTGCCGTCGAGGAAGGCTGCCACATCGCGGAGGTTGCGAGCCGCCCGCGCCTCGATCCCCTCGACCACCGATGCCTCGCGGACATTGGCGGCCGGCAGAATCATCCCCCGGAGGCCCTGCTCCCTGACCGCCACGGCGACGGGCAGCACCCCGCGGACCGGCCGAAGGCTGCCGTCGAGCCCAAGCTCGCCCAGCAGGACGTACTGGGTGAGACGCGACTCGGAGACCTGGCCGGTACTGGCAAGGATCCCGACTGCGATGGGCAGGTCGAACCCGCTCCCCTCCTTCCGGACGTCCGCCGGGGCAAGATTGATCGTTATTCTCCGCGATGGGACGGTGAATCCGCTGTTCTTAACCGCCGCCACTACCCTTTCCTTCCCTTCCTTCACGGCACCGTGAGCGAGTCCGACAGTCGAGAAGTTCGGGAGGCCGCTGGTCACGTCGGCTTCCACGCGGACGAGGTAGGCGTCGATGCCCAGCACCGCACCGGAGAGTGCTCGGGACAGCATACACGGGTGACGAAACGGGTCGGGGCCCTGGGTGTTGCGGGAGCGGACGAAAAAGTCCTCGCGGTCAAAGTCCCGCCTTGCATCTTCCCAGCATAGCGTCTCACCTGTGTGGTTCCAGTGGCCCAGGCTCTGCGCGCCAGATGTCGCTCGACGGGATCACTGTCCGGGTGGCGATGGCACGCCGGGAGTGTGCGGTTGGACTCAGACAGTGCCGCGACGGCCGCGAGTCCGAACCGACCGGTGCACGTCGGTCGGGGCTCCAGGATCCCGGGGGACGAGAGGGGTATCGCCGGGTCACCGGAGCGGGAAGCGCAATCCCCCGGTTGCCCGGCGGCGCGGAGTCGCGATACGGTTACGCTTCCCGTTGAGCGCGAGGACGACCTCGCGTGTTTCCCGATCGTGTGTGGGACGTCCCACACGTTCCACGGAGGCTGAGATGGCGTGGGTCGTCCTGTTCATCGCCGGCTTGTTGGAAGTGTCATGGGCGGTGGGGTTGAAGTACACGGATGGGTTCACGCGGCTGTGGCCGACAATCGGCACGGCGGCGGCGCTCATCTCCAGCATGGCGCTACTGGGCCTGGCGCTGCGCACGCTGCCGCTGGGGACCGCCTACGCGGTGTGGACGGGGATCGGAACGGTGGGTACCGCGCTGCTGGGAATCGTGCTCTTCCGTGAGCCCGCAACGTCGGTGCGGCTGGTGTGCATCGGGCTGATCGTGGCGGGGATCATCGGGCTCCGCCTCGCGACGCCGGGAGGGGGGCAGTAGGTCGGGGACGGACGGCAGGCCGATTGTTTCGACACTGGACCGGCCGGGCGTCCTGACCAGATCACTTACCGGTCACCGGCTATCGTGGGTTCTCCTGCTAGCCCCGAAGCAGACGTTGGCGAACTGAAGGCTCTTGGCAGGTCCCGAACAGGGTTGCGCTCGCGCAGTCCGGGACCTGCAGCGGGCGGAGGGTGAGGGGAAGCGGGTCCACGCGATTCGGCGCCCCTCATCCACCGCGTATGGAGATCATCTACCTCCGAATGGGTGCAGCCTCACGGGCGGCTGACGCTTGTGGGGCGGCCCGCCACTGCGAGCCAACCCTCCCTCCGTCCCCGCGCTGAAAGCGATCCGATCCTCAGGCGGGCGCGACCCCCAGGATTGCCTCCAAGGCCGGCTTGGGCCGGCCCTCGCGGTCGAACACCAGCGGACTCCGTGCGGAGCGCCACGACCGCCGATCATGCAGTCCCCAGAACGTCACTCGATCGATCCCGTCGCGGTGCTTCAGGAAGATCCTGAAGAGCTTCGCGTATGCATCAGCCTGCGCCTGGAGCTGCTCCGGCGTCGGCGGCGGTACGTCGCCTCCCTGACCACCGCCCAGCTGCCCTCCCGCTTGACCGCCGATGGTGACGTCCAGCTCGGTTATGGCGACCGTCAGGTTCAGCGCCCGATAGTCGGCGATCGCCTGATCGATCTCCTCGAGCTTCCGGTCCGTCAACGCGTCGATACTCCAGTGGCCCTGGATGCCGACGTGCGTGATCGGAGCCCCCTCCGAGATCAGGCGCCGGAGCAGCACCAGCGAGCTACGGTGTTTGGGTCCGCTCTCGATGTTGTAGTCGTTGTAGTGCAGCGCGACGTCGGGATCGGCTTCGCGGGCGAAGCGGAAGGCATGGAGCAGATAGTCCGGTCCAACAGCCTGGAACCAGGGGGACTGCGGACGCAGGTTCTCGGTCGCAGCCGTGGCCTCGTCGCCCCCGTCGCTGATCGCTTCGTTCACTACGTCCCAGCCCGTGATCCGCCCCCTGTATCGCCCCACCAGGGTGTGGATGTGATTCCGCAATCTCTCCAGCGCCACCTCGCGGTTGGCATTCTCGAAGAACCAGGGATTCGTCTGCGCGTGCCAGACGAGCGTGTGCCCGTACACCGCTATCCCGTTCTCCTCGGCGAAGTCGACCAGCGTGTCGGGCCGCGTCCAGTTCCACTCGTTCTCCTCTGGGTGGACGGGCCCGGGCTTCATCGAGTTCTCGGGCGTGAGGGCATTGAAATGGGTCTTGATGAGCTCGAGCTCGGCCGGGGTGAACTCGTCCGGTCTGCGGAAGTCGAGCGCCGCGCCGATCCTGAACACGCCGCTGTAGGCATCCTTCAGCGCCGTTGCAGCGCGGAGCCAGGGGACGGCGGCGGCGAGCCGCGGGCTCCAGACGACGCCGGCGGCAGCGCCGGCCGCGCTGGTCAGGAACGATCGACGTGAGACATTCGAGTCGTTGGACATGGGCGGGTGGCGGTTGATGTGATCGAGTTGTCGTGAACGCCGGAGCACGCCAGCATGACGGGCTCTCGCCCGGGGGATGAGCAGCTGTCACGCACTATTGTGCAGGGTCGGTCGATGTTGGGCAATATCGGGATCGGCATGGGATCCGATTCGGGACGGGAAGTGGCTGACGTCGGGCTGATCGTGGCGGGGAGATCGGGCTGGGACGGGCGATACCCGTGGGGGGAGTAGGGCGCGTCCCGCTGATCCATCGCTTCGGAAGCGGGTCACGGGCCATGCAGCGCCCACATCGCTGGAGGACGAGCTCCGGGTGGTTCGCCCGCGCCGGGGAGAGCCGATGGCGACTCGAGAATCCCCAGCGCGGATGACTTCCGCCTTGCCGTCCTACTGAGCGATCCTGACGTCGAACGTTCCCTCCGTCACCGTCAAATCCGGCAGTGTGGATCCGGGGATAGTGGGTTTCAGCGTGCCGGTGAAGCTCCCTACGATCCGGGTCGGGGTGAGAGAGCTGACTGTGATGGTCCCCTCGTCGCCAGCGTTATTGCCCCAGGATGCACCGTTCTGGCCCAGGCGCTGAACGCTGACACGCCGGGCGGGGAAACCGCTGCTCAGGGGCTGTGGCCCCGCCTGCTCCGGGGGCGCGAGGGAGATGGTGATCAGGTAGTCGTCGTTGCTGGCGGACACGATGACGATGTTCTGGCCTCCTCCCGTGCCGGCGGTCGTGGCCGCGTTCCAGGGCTGGCCATCGATCCTGCTGGAAACCCGGCTCCCGCGCCGGTCGTCCGTGGGGACGGCGAACTGAGCAGGCAGCGGAACGCTGAACTTGCCCTCCCGGACCTCGTGCGAGAGCGGAGGATTAGTCGTTCCCACGGCGTCCCCGTCGAACGAGAACGTGCCGGTGATCCGCGTGCTCGTCAGTTCGGTGATGGTGACTATCCCGGCCGCCCCGGAAAAGGGTGTCGTCCAGCTCCGTGGGCCTTCCGCGTAGACGCCGGTGCCCCCCGCGGTCGTCGCCTGATTGACGCCCAGCGGGTATGTCCCCGGGCCCGGGATGAAACCCAGTTGCAGGCCAATCGTCTGGACGTTGCCGCTGCCCGAACTCCCTTGCAGGGTGATGTATCCCGGGATCGCGGTCGATCCCGTCGTCAGGATCGTGGAAGAGCTGGCGGACCAGGCGGACCCATCCACCTTCGCGCTGAGGTAGTACTCGCCACCGGGACCCTCCAGCCCCGAGGGATCGCCTCCGCATGCCGCGCCGGCCGACAGGGAAATGGCAGCAATGAACCGAACGACGCTTCTCATCGACATCCTTTCGGGAATCGGGATTCTCGGGGGCCCGCACGTCGGACCGTCCTCGTCATTGTTCTTGAACGGGGGAAGGATAGCGGGTTGTCAAGCGCAGAGACCGACGTACCGACAGAAACCGGTTGCGGAATCGGCGACGGCGGCGGCCAGGAGGCCACGAAAGAGAACCAGTGCCGCTGCTATCAATGCGACGATCAGGATCATCCGGAGGATGAGACCGGCGCCACGCGCCCCGTGCAACGCGTCCATGGCCTGCCGCTGTCGCTGCAGCGCGCCCGAACCTGCAGGCGGACCCACCTCGGCCGATTCACCGCCGGTTGCTCGGATCATGGCGAGGCCACATCCGCATCGCCCTCCGGACCTGCGCTGGGTGCATATCCTTCCTCGGATGCCCCACCGCCTTCGAGCGCGCGTGCCGCGTGCTTCTTCTGCAGCTCCGCTCCCATCTCGATTCCGCGATCGACGGCGATCTTGCCGATCCGAACCGATTCGCCCGCGATCTTCCGGCTCCCGTCGGCGAGGCGGCGGCTTCCGTCGGCCAGGATCTGCTTCAGGTGCTCCGCGTCGTCGCTATGGAAGCCCTTCAGCTTCTCGAGTGAATCGGCGCTGTCTACGTCGAAGTAGGGAGCCGTCCGAAATCCGAGCTGCCGGGCGTAGAGGCTGACGGGAAGCTTCACGAGGGCGGTGTTGTACTCCTTGACCTTCCTGTTGTAACCCTCGCGCTTTCCCTGCAGGTCGCTCTCGATCTGGTCGAGTTGCCCCATGAGCTGTTGATATGCTGCGCTGGCCTTCAGCTCCGGGTACTGGGTGGCGAGCTTGAGTACCTGCGTCAGGGCGGTGGCCGCTGCGACGCCGGCTCCGCCCACGGCGACCACGTCCGATGAGCCGGCCACGGAGATGTGTGTCAGCTTCTCGTGATCTGCGTATCCCTTCGCGATGTCGATCAGTTTGTTCGTCAGGTCGACTCGTTTCTTCATCGACGCCATCACGTTGGAGTGGGCTTCTCGCACCTCGTGGGCGAGGGTCTGGAGCGCGTTGTAGCGGGAGACGACCAGGAAAATCGTCCCGCCGACTATGAGGATCACCAGGAAGAGCATGACGGCGCACCTTGCTGGAGGTTCGAAAGTACCGACCGCGGAACGGGGCGGAAGCTCGTCTACCAAGGACGCCCCCTGTCATAGAGTGCGCGGGATACTGCCCGCGGCTGTCATCGGTGCTTGAAGACGTCAAAAGGCCGCGGATGGAGGCCTGTCGCGGATTGATGTGATGTGCGGAGCGCGCCAGGACGGCCGGCGGAGCCGGCGGGACCAGATAGGAAATCGTAGGGGCGGGTGGAGTCCGGTGTAAGAGCGACGGGGCGCGTGCAGGCGAGCGACCGCCCGGGCGGGAGAACGCCAGCGAGCGGGACGGTCAGTGGTTTCGGAGGACCTCCTCGAGTTCGGCGACGCGCTTCTGTGCCTCCCGCGTTCTTTCGTCGTCCGGCCCGTACGCTGATTCCATCACCTGCACACCGCGGCGGAGGTAGGGTTCGGCATCCGGTGCTCGTCCCCAGGCGAGCAGTGCGGCTCCGAAACGACCGATGTTGTAGCCCAGCTCCGGGTGGTCCGGTGGATGAACCGCCTCGAGAATGCGGATCGCCTCGCGGAATTCGTGCTCGGAGGAGACTGGATCTCCGGCTAGATAGTGGAGCGCGGCGAGGTTGGCTATCGCGACCCCGACGAAGCGGTGCTCGGGGCCAAGCGCCGTTCGGTACGTGGCCACTACCCGCTCGAGCGTGGCCTCCGCCGCGTCGTAGTCACCGGTTCGCTGGGACAGCAATGCGAGTCCGTTGAGGGTCGTCGCTACACTGGGGTGATCCGGGCCGAGCAGCGCCTCCTGGATCCGCAATGCGGATTGGTAGTGGATCCGCGCCCCGGCCGTGTCGCCCTTTGCCGCGAGAAGGCCAGCGAGCTGACTGTGGCTCAGCCCCGTCTCGTAGTGTTCCTCTCCCAGCCGGGTCTGCCGGATCCGCAGGGCCTCCTCCAGCAGCGACTCCGCCTCGTCGTAATCCCCACGATCCTGATGGAGCCGGCCGAAGTTGGCCAGGTCGGTCGCGAGGGTGGGGTGTTCGGGCCCGAACACGGCACGGTCCACCTCGACGGCTTCCCGGTAGTAGCGCTCTGCGCCCTCCAGGTCGCCGAGGTTGTAGAGGTTGACGGCCATGTTGTTGAGGCTCTCCCCGAGATCCGCATGGGGAGCGGTGTGGATTGTCCTCCGGACGTTCAACGCCCGTTCGTAGTAGTCGCCCGCGCGGGCGTAGTCTCCACGTGTGCCGACAATGACACCGAGGTCGTCGAGCGTGCTCGCGAGATCCGGGTGGTCGGCCGGAAGGGCGCGCTCGCGGATCGCCAGCGCCTGGGCGAACACCGTTTCCGCATCCTCCAGCCTTCCCTGGTGGAAGTAGAGGATGCCGAGGCTACTGAGCGTCTCCGCAACGTCCAGCGAGCCCGGGGCGAGATCTCGTCGGATCGCGAGAGCCCGTTCCAGCAGGCTCTCCGCTCGCTCGTAGTCGCCGAGCGACGTCTGTACGCGGCCGAGGACGTCCAGCATCTGCGCCTGGACGAGCGGCTCGCCGTCCAGCTCGTCGGCGCGTGCCTCGCCGCGGAGGAGCAGGTCGCGCACATCCGCGGGCTCGGCATCATCGCCGTAGGGGTCTGCTGCTTCGAAGAGGCTGAAGAGGTAGTCACTGACCTGACGTGCCTTGCTCGCTTCCAGCCGGGCACGGTCCCGCTCCTCAGCGATCCGCGTCGCGTACACGACGCTCGAGCCGATGAGCGTACACGCGGCCAGAGCGGTTCCGACGACTGCCCTCCAGTTCCGACGAACGTACTTCCGGGCGCGCCGACTCCACGGCTCGGCGCGGGCATCGAGCGGCTCGCCTCGCAAGAAATGATCGATGTCGCGGCCCAGCGCCTCGACGGAAGCGTATCTCGCGGAGGGCTCCGCGTCGACGGCGGTTCGGACGATGATGTCGAGGTCGCGCCAAGCGCCGCGGGCGACCCGTTCTCCGCCGAGCATCCGATGGCGGCCGACTCTTTTCGCGAGAGCCGACAGTGACTCATCGACGACGTCGTGTTCCAGCGCGGCGACTGGGTCTGGATGCCGATACCGAGACGGCACCTCACCCGTCAGCAGCTCGTGGAGCACGATTCCCAATGAGTACACGTCGCTGACGACGCTCGCGGCTTCCCCGCGAACCTGTTCCGGTGCCGCGTAGCCCGGGGTGAGGAAGCGCTGACCTGTTCGCGTCACGTCTCCCGAAGCCAGTTCCTCCTGCTGCCGCGCAATGCCGAAGTCGAGCAGCTTCACCGACCCATCGCCCCCCACGAGGATGTTCGACGGCTTCAGGTCACGATGGATGATCGCCCGGCCATGCGCGAACTGCACTGCTTCGCAGACCTCGCGGAAGAGGCGCAGTCGCTCTCTCAGCGAGGCCCCGGTAGTCTCGCAGTGCTCGGTGAGCGGGACACCGTCGACGAACTCGATGACGAAGTAGGGAGTTCCGTCGGGCATGGCGCCCGCGTCCAACAGCCGCGCGATCGCGGGGTGGTTCAGCCGGGCCAGCAGCCGTTGTTCCCTGAGGAAGCGGGCCCGTCCACCCGGCGACACCCATCCGTCCCGGAGGACCTTCACGGCGACCGGATTACCCAGGTCCATCCGGCTGGCCAGGTAGACGATCCCCATACCACCTTCGCCGAGCACCCGCTCGATGCGATACGGGCCGAGGACAGAGCCGGTTGGAAGGCGGCTTTCGAGGAGATCAGCCGCCACCTCCTCGATGTCCGCATCGAGGATCGAATGCCCCGCGTCTTCGGCGAGCAGCTCGAGCACCTCCGCGCGCAAGAGGGCGTCTGCGCACTGCTCCTCGAGGAAACGCTCGCGATCGGCTGGGGGCACGGCCAGCGCTCGATGGAAGAGTTCCTGCGCTTCGTTCCAGCGGGTCGGACCGCTCATCGGCCTGGGGGTCAGTAGTGGTCAGTGGAGATCGTGTCCGGGAAGCGCCTGCGCGGCGGTACTGCGGATCAAGCGTGGTCCCCTGCCCTGTCCTTCAGTTCACGGGCGAGCCAGGCACGCGCGGCACGCCAGTCACGAAGTACCGTGGATTCGGAGACCTCGAGCACCCTGGCCACCTCCGCGAACTCGAGGCCGCCGAAGAACCGGCATTCCACGAGTGTCGCCTGGCGGGAATTGAGCACGCTGAGGCGCTCGAGCGCCCGATCGAGCTCGATGATGTCGTCGACTCCCGTGACCGTCGGGACGGCATCGGCATCGAGGGTGACGAAAGCGACCTCTCCTCCGCGCTTTATCGCGTGCTTGCGTCGGGCCGCCTCGACCAGGACCTGCCGCATCGCGCGGGCGGCGATTCTCATGAAGTGAAGCCTGGATTCGGGGACGATACGGAGCGACCGGGCAAGCTTGATGTATGCCTCGTTCACGAGCGCGGTCGGATTGAGGGTTGCACCGTCGCGGCGGAGGATGTGGGCCGCGAGGGCGCGAAGCTCGGTGTATGCCGTATCGAACAGATCGTCGAGTTCCTGCCGCGCTTCCATCGATCCTGGCGTACGATGTTCCGGGTCGGCCATGCACCGTAGCAGTCATTGACAGGTCTCTCCATCCGCTGAGGTGGCCGCTCGCCGGCGGATGGCATTGCTCGTCCAAGCGTGGGTCGGGGGAAAAAATCGAGCGCGACGGATCCGGCGCGCTCGATCTCTTCAGGGCGGTCCAGCCGGAGATCGGCCCCGAATCCTCAGTTCAGGACGTGACCGCGAAGCAATAGAATAGTCCGTTACCGCCCGTCCCGATGAGGTCCTGCTGGCTGCAGCCCCGACTCGCGTGCGCCGAGTTCCAGGACGTCGGGTTCGTCCCGCCGCCCTGACGGTCGTGGTGGCCGACGATCGCCGAACCAGTGCTGTTGGACGTCCAGTTCCCGCAGGTCGTGTCCCCGTCGCCGGTCGCGAGCGTGCCGTCAGGATTGGAGCCGGTGAGGATGTCGTGCTGGTTCGGTGTGTCCCCGCGGCCGTTCACCTGCTCGCCCTTCTCCGTCAACGAGTTTTCCTTGCTCAGGCGGTTGTTGTCGCTGTGGAGGTCGGCGACGTTCGCTGCCACCTGCACGCCCTTCTGGTTGTGCCAAGGGCCGTTGCCGATCCGGTCACGGGCGTTGACAGCCGGTTGTCCACCCGCCGCGGTAGCGCTGAGATAGGCGCGCCAGGTGAGATCGCCGGACCCCACGGCGGCGGCGAGCCGCTGACAGTGCGCATCGGCGCCCTCGAGGCCGCCGAGGTTCGCTCCGTCGCCCGGCCCAGCGCTTGTGATGAAGAACGTCATCCGCGGAGTCTGTTGTGCCGAGGCCGCTTCGACGTACCCGAACACGAACAGCGCTGCGAGCAGTACGATTCGCTTCATCCTCGGTCTCCTGCTGAGGTTACGGCTCGTTGATCGCGGACGCAGCGGCGTCTGCCGCTTGTCCCGGAAGGACGGTAGGGTCGCAAGGTACGGGCAGGACGGGGGCCGGTCAACGAGGGAGGAGGGTCTGCCAACGCGCGAAGTGTATCGAACTACGCCCTCGACTATGCGCTCGGAGCGTGCCCGTCACCGGTGGGCAAACGGATTTCGACCCTGGTGCCCTCCCCCACCGCGGACTGCACCTGGATCGCCCCGCCCCACGATTCGACGAAGCGCCGGACGATCGCGAGGCCGAGGCCGGTCCCGCTGGACCGCGTCGAGAACCGCGGCTCGAAGATGCGGGGCAGCTCGTGCTCCGGAATCCCGACCCCGTTATCGGTCACAGCAAGCACGACTGTAGGGGTGCCATCGACCTCTTCGACTTCGGTCGAGACCACCACCTCGCCTTCATCCCCGACCGCTTCCCGCGCATTCTCGAGAAGGTTGAGCAGAACTTCCTTCAGCTCGCCCGCCCGTGCCGGAACGAGCGGAATGTTCTCCGCCGTCGCCACCGCGCGGAAGGTGACCTCGCCGGAAGCGCCCTGATAGAGGGCCAGCACATCGGTCACGACCGCCCTAACGTCAACCAGGTCGAGCGGCGCAATATCCGCTTCCGGGGTCCCGAACCTGGAGAACGCCCGCGAGATCTCGCTCAGGCGGTCGATCTCGGTGAGGATCGAATCCACGTTCCGCTCGAGGATCGACCCGAACTCCGGCCGCCTGTCGACGTACGCGCGTCGGAGGTGCTGGACGGCGAGCTTGATCGGCGTCAGCGGGTTCTTGATCTCATGTGCAACCTGCCGGGCCATCTCGCCCCAGGCCAGGACGCGAGCGGTCCGCACTTCCGATGTGACGTCCTCGAGCGAAGCGACCGCTCCACCGCCTCCGTTCTCGCTGATGAGCCTCCTCAGCCTGATGCGGACGATCCGGGAATCGACCTCGAGCTCGACGGAGGACTCGAACTCGTCGGCCTTCATCAGCTCGGCGATGGCCGTCGCGATCGGACCGGCCGGGCGGTCAGCCGGAATGAGCGGGTCGCCCCTGCTGCTGCCGTCCCCGAGGATTTCGGCAGCTCGCGGGTTGATGAGTTCGATGCGGCCTTCCGGATCGAGGGCGAGCACGCCGGTCGCGGCCTCGGCGACGATCGTCTCCGTGCGGCGCGTCTCCTTCACCAGGGCCGCCCGCGTCCGCCGCAGGCGGTTCACCATACGGTTGAACGACGCGTAGACGTTCCCGAACTCGTCCGAACGCGTTTCGGGCAGGCGCGTGCGCAGGTTCCCGCTCCCCACGGTGGCCGCCGCGCGGCTCAGCTCGTCGAGGGGACGCGCGAGCGCGCGTCCGACCATCAACGCGAGGACCACGCTCAGCCCGAGCCCCGCCAGGATCATCAGCAGGCTGATGTCCCGGAACTCCTGCTGCCGGCGCCGGATCTCATTCGAGGCCAAGGGGATCGGCGCGGCCAGGACAGTGTTCGCATCGAGCCGTCGATAGGCCACGAGATATTCGCTCTCGCCGTGTCGCCTCTCCTCCTGCTCCTGCAGCTCTTCACCGGCGGCGAATGCCAGAAATACGTCCGGCGGCAGCCAGGTGTGGAAGAGGCCGAGGTCGATCACCTCCGGGGCCGAGGCGGCAACGATCGTCCCTTCCCGGTACATAAGGAGATCGGTTTCGTCCGCTCCCCGTACGGACGTGAGCGCCGACCCTCGCGGACGGGCGGCAGCCTGATCGAGAGCCTGCTGCGCGAGCGCGGCGGCAGAGCGGATCACCTCGCGCGCTACCGCACTATACGTCACCGCTCCCAGCACGAGGGTCGGCAGCAGGAAGAAGACGAACAGTGCGACGGTCAACCTGCCGCGGAAGGAACCGAACCAGCGCGGCACCAGCACGCGCGGCAGGCGCAATGTCCGACTCGACAGCCCGCCGATCAGCCAGAGCGCACCCATCGACAGGAGGAGAGCGACCGAAACGAGGACGGCCCGCGTGAGCAGGATGGGAACGCCGGGCTGATCCACGACGAGATGGGCATGGGCGGGGCCTTCCGGCAAGTGGACGAGCGCCTCACTTCGCCACCCCCGCCCGCTGCGCACCCAGTGTACCGTATCGCCGGCGACCGGTGGAAGCGCGTGCCCCTCCCCCGCCCTCGCAGTGTCGACGGGCACGAGGTACAGCGTCTCGTTGCGTTCCCGCGCCCTGAACTCTGTCTCGGGATAGAGGAACCGCGCCAGCGGAGTCGCGGCGGCCAGATGCCGCCGGGGTGGGACGGCGACGGAAACGACTCGGCCGTCGCCGAGTGGAACCGCCAGGAGATACTGCAACCCCGCCACGCCCCGATAATGGAGGAGCGAACCCTGGGGCGGCGCGGACATGACGTCGTCGATCACGCGTTGTGCCAGCGGGCCAAGGTCACTGAGGTTCAGCTCGACCTCGACGTCACCGCCCAGCCACGTGGAGATCCGGGCCTCGTACCCCTCGCGGGCCAGGCCACTGTTCATCCACGCGTGGTACATCAGGTTGACACCGCGCTCGCCATCCGCGGCGAGCCGACGTGTCTGCTCCGCGAACTGACGCAGCAAATAGTCGAGGAAGGCGTCGGGCTGGGTGCCGAGGCCTGCCAGCTCCCGTCCGGCGCGTGCTAGCTCCGCGCGCACGTGCATCGGCCAGAGGAATCCGAGCGCGAGCGTCGAACCGAGCCATCCCGCGATCAACCATGCCCGGAGCGATCCCGGGGCCCGCCGCTCGGGCTCCAGCCCGGCGATGGCGAGCAGCGCCGGGACTGCCCATGCCGCCGCCAGGACAATGGGTAGCCGCCCTGTGGGGTCGGTGAGCGTCGCTACCAGCA
>CAZJEH010000056.1:0-19695 GCA_964544905.1 uncultured Gemmatimonas sp. | reverse complement strand
GCCTGCTGCACGACATCGGCAAGGGCCTGACGCACGAGCACGAGGGCACGCACGTTGAGCTCGGGTACCAGCTCTGCAAGAAGTACGAGGAGCCGGACCAGGTCCTGAACGCGATCAAGGCGCACCACGACGAGGAGCCGCACCGGTACCCGGAGACCTTCCTGGTGACCGCGGCGGACGCCATTTCCGGAAGTCGGCCGGGCGCCCGACGCGAGAACTTCGAGACGTATGTGAAGCGGCTCGAGCGTCTCGAGGAGATCGCCACCTCGTTCCCGGGCGTTGAGCGCTGCTTCGCCATTCAGGCGGGTCGCGAGCTGCGCATCCTGGTCACTCCCGAGCAGGTGTCCGACGAAGACATGGCTCGCCTGAGCGAGGAGACCGCCCGGCGGATCGAGCAGGAGCTGCAGTACCCCGGGCAGATCAAGGTCGTCGTGATCCGCGAGACCCGGGCGGTCGACTTCGCTCGTTAGCCGTGCTCTTTCGCGTCGAAGGACGGGAGGCTCGCTCGCGTCGCGCGGGAGAAGCCTGCGCGGGCCTTGGCAGCTTCCAAGGCCGGTCCACCCGCTGAGGCTCCCGCATGCGCTTTCTGTTCGTCGCCGACGTGATCGGAAGCCCTGGCCGCAAGGTGGCCAAGGGGCTCGCGCGCCTGGTCCGGGGCGAGGCGGGCGCGCAGGTCGCCATCGTCAACGGCGAGAACAGCGCGGGCGGGTTCGGGATCACGCCGGAAGCAGTCTCCGAGTTCTTCGAGCTCGGCTTCGACGTGATCACCTCCGGGAACCACGTCTGGGATAGGCGCGAGATCCTCCCCCTCCTGGGTCGGGAACCTCGCCTTCTGCGGCCTGACAACTACCCGCCCGGCAACCCGGGCCGGGGCAGCGTGGTCATCGAGGTCGGGTCTGTGCGGGTCGCGGTCCTGAATCTTCAGGGCCGCGTCTTCATGCCTCCCATCGATGATCCCTTCCGCGCGGCCGACAGACTTCTCTCCGAGCTCGATGGCCAGGCCGATGTCATCGTCGTCGACTTCCACGCCGAAGCGACTTCCGAGAAGCAGGCGATGGGCTACTACCTCGATGGCCGGGTCGCGGCCGTGATCGGGACGCACACTCACGTGCAGACCGCCGACGAGAAGATCCTTCCACGCGGCACGGCGTACATCACGGACATCGGCCTTACCGGTTCGCTGGGCGGGATCATCGGGATGAAGCCGGAGATCTCCCTCCAGCGACAGCTCCTGCAGACGCGCGGCGAACGGATGCAGCCTGCCGACACTGAACTCCATCTGCAGGGCGCGATCGTGGACGTCGACGAGAGGACGGGGCTCGCCACGGGCATCGAGCGGGTCAGCGTCCCTTACGCCCGAGCCTTGCAGGGCGTGTTCGGAAGGAACCGGTGAGACTCCCGCCCATACCGGGCGGGCGATGGCCGGCGGATGTCGGAGCGGGCGTATAGGTTATCAAATCGAGGGTGGTGGGAGTCAGGTCACAGTTCGTCGAGAGGCCAATGGCAGCGCGCATCATCAGCGGAACGGACATCAGCAGGACCATACGTGCGGAGATCGCCGAGGAGGTGGCGGCGCTCCGCGAAGAGGGCGTGGTGCCCGGACTCGCGGTGGTGCTCGTCGGGACTGACCCCGCCAGCGAGGTGTACGTAAAGATGAAGGCGCGTGCCTGCGAGCAGGTGGGGATGATGAGCCGAACCCTGCAGCTCGCCGAGGACATTGAGACCGCTGAGCTTTTCGGGGTGATCGACGGGTTGAACGCTGACCCGGACGTCCACGGAATCCTCGTCCAGCTGCCGCTCCCGGAGCACCTGCCGTACAAGGAGGTCCTCGAGCGGGTGGACCCGAGCAAGGACGTCGACGGATTCCACCCGCTGAATGCGGGACTGGCGTTCGTCGGCAGCCCGCGCGGCTTCGTTCCGGCGACTCCGGCCGGGATCATGGAAATCATCAGACGGGAGGAGATACCGACGCACGGAAAGCACGTGGTCATCGTCGGGCGCAGCCTGATCGTCAGCAAGCCGCTCGCGTCCTTGCTGATGGCGCCCGGGCCGAACGCGACGGTCACGCTCACGCACAAGTACACCGTCGACCTCGCATCGCATACGAAGATGGCGGACATCCTCATCGTCGCGGTCGGAAAGCCGGGCCTCATCACGGCGGACATGGTGAAGCCGGGCGTAGTCGTGTTCGACGTCGGTGTCACCCGGGTGCCGGATCCGGAGGCACCCGAGGGCTACAGGATCGCGGGAGATGTCGATTTCGACGGAGTATCGCAGGTCGCGTCGGCGATCACGCCCGTTCCGGGCGGAGTGGGGCCGATGACCATCACCATGCTGCTCGCGAACACCCTCGAGGCGGCGCGAAGGTTCGCGGGGCGCAGCACCGTGGTCGCGGGATGAGTCTGGATCTCTTCCAGTCGGGCGGCGGCCCGGGCGAGGAGGGCCGCGTCGCCGAGCCGGACGCGCTTTTCGGCGATCGGGACCGCTTCTCCCGGGCCGATCCGCGGGAGGGTGAGGAGTGGACCGTTTCGGCCCTCAACGCCGCGGCTCGTGAGCTGATCGAAGGCGTCTTCACGCGTATTCGCGTGGCTGGCGAGATCGCCAACTTCACCCGGGCGCGATCGGGGCACTGCTACTTCACGCTGCGGGATGCCGGGGCACAGCTTCGCTGCGTGATGTGGCGAGACGACGCGATCAGGCTGCCGACCGCGCCCGTCGAGGGGATGGCGGTCCGGGCGGTCGGCCGGCTGACCATCTACCCTGCCAAGGGTGACTTCCAGATGGTCGTGACCCGGCTCGAGGCGGAGGGTGACGGCCTGTGGAAGCTGGCGCTCGAGCGGCTCCGGCGGAAGCTCGAGGCGGAAGGGCTCACGTCGCCGGCGCGGAAGCGACCCTTGCCACGACATCCGGCCGTTGTTGGTATTGTCACATCGCCCGCGGGTGCGGTACTTCACGACATCGTGAACGTGATCAGGCGTCGGGCTCCGTGGACGCGCGTGGTGCTGGCCGGCTGCAAGGTCCAGGGCGATGGCGCGGCGACGGACGTGGCGAGGGCCATCCGCAGGTTCGCGCGTGCGGGCGTGGCGGACGTGCTGATCGTCGGGCGGGGCGGCGGGTCCATCGAGGACCTGTGGGCGTTCAACGAGGAGGTGGTCGCGCGCGCCATCGCTGAGTCGCCCGTCCCGGTGATCTCCGCCGTCGGCCACGAGACGGACGTCACGATCGCGGACCTGGTAGCGGACTTCCGCGCGCCCACGCCGTCCGCCGCGGCCGAGGCAGCCGTTCCGGATCGCGCCGACCTGGTGAGGGCCCTCGAGCGCGACGCCTGGAGGCTCCGGCAGGGCATCGCCAGTCGGCTCGCACGCGCGCAGCAGGCCGCGAATGCAGCGGCGGCGAGTCTCGACCGCGGGATCGGGTTGCTGATCGAGCAGCGCCGGGAGCGCGTCCGATCGGCAGCGCGCCATCTGGAGGCGCTTTCGCCACTGGCGGCGTTTTCTCGCGGATACGCGGTCCCTCTGGCCGGCGGGCGCATCCTGCGCCGTCACGCCGACTTCCAGGCCGGTACTCCGTTCGATCTCCGGGTGACGGACGGTACCGTCCCGTGTCGTGTCGCGGACCATCGACCCCATGTCGAGGAGGCACCCGATGCAGCAGGATCGTAAGTCGCTCGAAGAGGCGCTCGACAGGCTCGAAGAGATCACCAGGTCGCTGGAGGCCGGGGAGGTCGAGCTCGAGCAGTCCCTCTCGCTCTACGAGGAGGGGGTGCGCATGATCCGGCTGGCCGAGGAGACAATCAGGGCGGCGGAGCTGCGGATCGAGCGCCTTCACGGGGATGGCTCGACCAGCCCGATCGATCTCCCGCCCGACAGAACGTGAGCTCGCTCGCGGCGTCCACGTCCGGGCCGAACGCCGGATCGATCGAGGCCTTCCTGAGTGGCGAACGCGCGCTTGTGGAAGCCGCGCTGGTCACGGTCGCCTCGCGCGCGGCGGAGGGGCTGGCACCGCGAGTCCGGGAACCGGTCGCATACGCGCTCGCGGGGAGCGGGAAGCGTCTGCGGCCGATCCTCTTCGTCGCCGCGTATCGGGCCGCGCGGGGGATCACCGGCGACGTTCCCGACCCCGTGTACCGGCTGAGCTGTGCGGTCGAAATCGTCCACACCTACTCGCTCATCCACGACGATCTCCCGTGCATGGACGATGATACGCTGCGTCGTGGCCGCCCGACCACGCACGTGGTCTACGGCCCCGCGGCGGCCACCGTGGCGGGCGCCGCGCTGCTCCCCATCGCCATGCGAGTGATCGAGCTGGAGGGCCGTGATCTCGGGCTTTCCAGTCAGGAGCGGGGGCGGCTGGTCATCGAGCTGGCGGAGGCTGCCGGCGCCGAGGGGATGGTCGGTGGCCAGCTGCTCGATCTGCAGGCGGAGGGCAGCACGGTCGGACCGGAGCACCTGGAGGACATCCACCGACGGAAAACCGGCGCGTTGTTGACGAGCGCCCTGCGGATGGGGGTCCTGGCTGCGCGGGGCAGCCCCGAACTGCTCGACGCGCTCACCCGCTACGGGCGCGCGCTCGGGCTGGCGTTCCAGATCACGGACGACCTCCTCGACATCGAGGGCGATTCGAGTGAGATCGGGAAGACTGCCGGCCGGGACATCGCGCTGGCCAAGGCTTCGTACCCAGCGGTTCACGGGGTGGAAGGGGCCCGAAGACTGGCGCGGGCGAGGGCGGAGGAGGCGCGGGAAGCGATCCGAGGATTCGGATTGTCGGCGCTCGAGGCGCTGACCGTCTACGTGGTCGAACGGCGGCGATGATCGACCGGCTCATCGCACTGAATCCGCCGGTGCTGCTGGCCCTCGCCGCGATGGTGACGGCTCAGCTCTTCAAGTTCTTCTTCGGGTGGGCTTTGACCCGCCAGCTCGACTTCCGCCGTCTGGTGGGGACCGGGGGAATGCCATCCTCCCACGCGGCCTCCGTGACCGCCCTCACCACCGGCGTGGGGCTCGAGGTGGGCCTCCAGTCACCCCTGTTCGGCGCGACCGCCTTCTTCTCCCTGGTGATCATGTACGACGCTACCGGCATCCGCCGGGCGGCGGGGCGTCAGGCCCAGATCCTCAACCAGATGTTGGTCGAACTGAAGGATTACCATAAATTGGAAGTCGTTCGATTGCGGGAGTTGTTGGGACACACGCCGATGGAGGTGTTCATCGGGGCGGCATACGGCGCGTTCATCGCGCTCGTGCTGCATCCCGGGTGACCGACGTCGCCGCGATGCGTCGACGCCCCGACACCGACAACGCACCCGCGCTTTCAGGAACCACAATCGAGTAGTCACTTGTCGCTCCTCGACACGATCAGAGACCCGGCGGACCTGCGGAAGCTCCCGGCGGAACGCCTCCCGGAGCTCGCGCAGGAGGTGCGGGAGCGAATCATCGACGTGGTGTCCGCCCACAAGGGAGCGCACTTCGGTTCGAATCTCGGCAGCGTCGAGCTGACGATCGCGCTGCACCGTGTCTTCCAGACGCCGGAGGATCGGCTGATCTGGGACGTCGGTCATCAGGCCTATCCGCACAAGATCCTGACCGGCAGGAACGAGGCATTTCCGACCATCCGCAGGAAGGGCGGGCTCTCCGGTTTCCTTCGCCGCGACGAATCGATCTACGACACTTTCGGCGCAGGCCACGGGGCGACGTCGATCTCGGCTGCCTGCGGCATGGCCGCGGCTCGCGACATCAAGGGCGAGGATTACGAGGTGATCGCGGTCATCGGGGACGGGTCGATGACCTCGGGGCTGGCCTTCGAGGCCCTCAACAACGCTGGGCACACCGACCGCGACCTGATCGTCGTCCTGAACGACAATCAGATGGCCATCTCCCCGAACGTCGGGGCGATGCACACCTACCTCACCAACGTCCGCACCCACCCGCTCTACAACCGGGTTCGGGAAGAGGTCAAGCGGTTGATCCACTCAGCGCCGCGGATGGGCTCGATTGGCGAGCTGGTGGAGCACTTCGCCGTCCGGGTGGACGACGCCGTGAAGGGCATGTTCGTCCCCGGCATGATCTTCGAGGAGCTGGGCTTCCGCTACGTCGGCCCCGTTGACGGTCACAACCTCGACCAGCTCGTGGAGACCTTCACCGCCGTCCGGGCCATGACGGGGCCGCGGATCGTGCACGTGTACACGATCAAGGGGAAGGGCTTCGCGCCGGCCGAGGAAGACCAGGTCAAGTGGCACGCCGGCGGCGGCTTCGACAAGCTGACCGGCGCGCCGATCCGGGTGTCGAGCGGATCGCTGCCCCGGTACCAGTCCGTCTTCGGAAAGGCACTGGTGGAGCTCGGTGCGCAGTATCCCCACATCGTCGCGATCACCGCCGCGATGGCCGAGGGCACGAGCACCAACCTCTTCTGCGAGGCCTACCCCGACCGCTTCTTCGACGTCGGGATGGCCGAGGGCCACGCCGTGACGTTCGCGGCCGGCATGGCCACGCAGGGGATCAAGCCGGTTGTCGCGATCTACTCGACCTTCCTGCAGCGCGCATACGATTCGATCGTCCACGATGTGGCGCTGCAGGATCTACCGGTGCTCTTCTGCATGGACCGGGCGGGCATCGCCGGCGACGACGGTCCCACGCACCACGGCGGCATCGACATCGCCTACATGCTCGCAGTCCCGAACATGACGATCACGGCCCCCAAGGACGGTGCCGAGATGGTCGCCCTGCTGAAGACGGGGATCGAATGGGAGGGCGGGCCGTTCTCGATCCGCTGGCCGCGTGACAACGTGCCGGCCGCCGTCGCCGCGGCTGCTGACATCCCGCCGGTCGAGTACGGCACCTGGGAGGTCCTTCGCAAGGGCAAGGATGTAGCCCTGCTCGCCACCGGGACGATGGTCATGCCCGCACTGGAGGCGGCGGAGATACTCGCGCGCAACGGCGTGGATGCCTGCGTCGTGAATTGCCGCTTCATCAAGCCGCTGGACGAGGATTGCCTGGCGCAGCTCTTCCCGGCCCACACGGCCGCCGTGACCATCGAGGAAGGCACCCTGGTGAACGGGTTCGGTGCCTTCGTGCGTGCCCGGATCGGCGAGAAATGGCCATCGGTTCAGGTGACGTCGATGGGGCTGCCGGATACCTTCGTCGAGCATGGAGAGCGCGGCGAGCTGCTGGCGGACATCGGTCTCACCGCGGACGGGATCGCACGGCATGTTCGAGCAACCTTCACTGGTATCGGCCGTACGCTCAGGGAAACCGCCTGACGGCATGCCCCTGAGCTCACCCCCTCAACGGATCGGTGTTGTCGGGTACTCGCGGTATGAGGCGCTCGACGCCACGGTCGGACGGGTCGTGGAGTTCGCGCGCTCCGCGGGGCTCGACCTGTTGCTGGAGCAGACCCTGCTCTCCACTTCCGTCGGCGCGCACGAGCTGACCGCGGACCTCACCAGTTCGCTCGACCTTCTCATCACGCTCGGCGGGGACGGCACACTACTGCGCGGCGCCCGGCTCGTGGCTCCGCACGGCATCCCCGTGCTGGGTGTCAACCTCGGTCGACTCGGATTCCTCACCTCCGTTGGTCCGGACGAACTGGACTTCGCCTTCTCCAGTCTGATGGCGGGTGATGCCGTTCTCGACGAGCGGATGATGCTGCAGGTGAAGGCGGAAACCTCGCGCGGCGAGCTACAGGGTGGGGACCTCGCCGTCAACGACGTCGTCCTCCACCGCGGTGGCGTCGCGCGGATGATCCGTATGCGGGTTCACGCGCACGGCGAGGAGGTGGGGACCTACAGCGCCGACGGGATCATCCTGGCGACGCCAACCGGTTCGACGGCGTACTCGCTGTCGGCGGGCGGGCCCATCGTTCCGCCGGCGCTCGATTGCATCATCGCGACCCCCATCTGCCCCCACACGATGGCGGTGCGGCCACTGGTTCTCTCGGCGGCCGAGACGATCTCCGTGGAAGTGCTCTACCCGACCGAGGAGCTCATCCTGACGATCGACGGGCAGCAGGCCATGTTGTTGATGCCCGGGGATCAGCTGGTGGTCTCTCGCGCGAAGCTGCCACTTCGGCTCGTCCGCTTCCCTGGTCAGACGTTCTTCTCGACCCTGCGGCGGAAGCTGGGCTGGGGCGACCTGGGGGACCGCGATCGCTGATCCGGCGGGGTGCAGGGAATGAGGCTTCCACAACCTCTTCCCGGCTTCGCGTGATACCCCCGGTTCTACAATCCCTGGTTTAACCGCCGCGGATGTCGCCGCTAATCGGCCTCGTCGCCACGCCGTAGATACTGGCGGCGAGGGCGAGAAACGCGAGGACCGAGATCAGCGGCCCCGCCGCTCCCGCCCATTCCGGCCCTACCCTGACCCGCTCGATCAACTCAGGCGCGAACGCCACGGGAACCGCGACGGCCACGCCGAGCAGCGCGGCGCCGGCGATCAAGCCGGAGGAGTAGAGAACGCCCGCTTCTCGCCTCGCTGAGGCGCTCTCACCCGCCCGCCTATCGATCAGCCAGCGAACGCACCCACCAAGGAAGATGGGCGTTGTGAGCCCGAGCGGCAGGTAGAGCCCGACGGCATAGGGCAGCGACGAGACCCCCAGCAGCTCCACCACCAACGCAATCGCACCTCCCACGAAGACCAGGGCCCACGGGACCGACTGCGACATCACCCCGTCGATGACCGTCGCCATCAGTGTGGCCTGCGGCGCGGCCAGCTCCGGCGATCCGATCCCGTACGACGCGTCGAGAAGCTTCAGGACGAAGGCCATCGACACCGCGGCGAGCGGCAACCCGATGACCTCCGCCACCTGTTGCCGCCACGGCGTCGCTCCGAGCAGGAAGCCGCACTTGAGGTCCTGCGAGGCGTCTCCGGCGATCGCCGCGGAGATGCAGACCACCGCGCCGACCATCAGCACTGCGACCGGTGCGCTCGGGTCGGTCCGCCCCAACCACACGAAGGCGAGCGCCGTGATCAGGAGGGCCGCGATCGTCATGCCCGATACCGGGTTCGAGGAGCTGCCGATGAGGCCGACGATCCGCGCGGAAACGGTGACGAAGACGAACGAGAAGAGCACCATCAACGCGGCGCCGAGCAGCGTGACCTCGATGAACGGCAGTACGGCCAGGAGGAGCACGCTGAGGATGGCGCCGCCGACCACCATGGAGTAGGGAAGGTCGTGGTCCGTCCGGCTGGCCGGCTCCCCGCGGAGCGCGGCTCCGCGCAGGCCGGCCGTAGCACTCCGCCAGATGAGCGGAAGCGCGCGGATGAGGGTGAGGATGCCGCCGACCGCGACCGCCCCTGCGCCGATGTAGCGGACGTAGCGCGACCAGATCGTGCCCGCGTCCATCGCGCCGATGGCGAGCACGGTCTCGGGGAAGACGGGGACGTCCGCCGCGGCGCCGAACAGGTCGATGAGAGGGATGAGGCCCAGCCAGGCGGTCACCCCGCCGGCGAACATCGTCCCGGCGATCCTCGGACCGACGATGAACCCTACGCCGAGGAGCTCCGGTGTCAGGTCGCCGACGATGACCGCCTTGCGAAGTCCCGGCGCTTCCGTCCGGCCGAACAGGTTCGCCTCGGGCGCCGAGGGCCACAGCGAGATGGCGGACGCATTGGCGAAGAGCTGGTACAGAGCGCCGACACCGAGTCCGGCGAAGACGAGCCGGCCGCGCGAGCCGCCGGCCTCGCCCGCCACCTGCACCTCCGCTGTGGCGGTGCCCTCGGGGAAGGGAAGGACACCGTGCTCGGTGACCATCAGGAACCGCCGGAGCGGGATCATGAACAGAATGCCGAGCATTCCGCCCAGGAAGGCGACGGTCGCCAGCACGTACCACTCCAGGTCGACACCCCAGAGGTACAGCGCGGGGAGGGTGAAGATCACACCGGCCGCCAGCGACTCGCCCGCCGACCCGATCGTCTGCACGATATTGGTCTCCAGGACCGTACCACGACCGAGGGTGCGAAAGATCGCGATCGCCATGACCGCCGCTGGAATCGACGCGCTGACCGTCAGTCCGACGCGCAGTCCGAGGTACGCGTTGGCCGCGCCGAACAGCACTCCCAGTACGATGCCGATCAGTATCGCCCGGGCCGTGAGCTCCGGGATCTCCCGCTGGGCTGAGACGTAGGGAAGGTACTCCTCGCCGGGGATCGCCTCGTAAGCCTCTCGCGGAAGGCCGCCGACAGTGCCCGGCGTGGGGCCGACGGAATCGGGGACGGTTCCCATCGGTGGGGTTGGTGATTGTCGGGATGAATTCCGCCCGCTCGGCGTAGGCGGTGCGTCGACGATCGCTCGGTCTCTCGCCCCACGGGCGGGACCCGAGGCGAATCAGGCTACCCGGCGAGACAGAGCGGTGTCAAGCGTTGCGTCTCCACCCCGTCGGACAGGCCGGACGCGTGGTCCGACCATCCCCGGAGAGCCAGCCTCGTCCATCCCGAATAGGCCTCGCAATCCCGAAAGCCAGCCTCGTCCATCCCGAGCGCGGCCGAGGGTCTGCACTTCTCCGCACGCCGGAACCGGCCCGAATCGCGCTCGCCATCCGCGGAAACTTTCAAGCAACTCTGTTTGCTCCCCCGGACGTGCTGTTATCATGCGTGCGGTCCGCCCTCTTACCGATGGCGAACGGTGCGGGTACCAAGACCCCGCGGATCATCCGTTGACGTGAACGTCAGGATGCCGATCCCCAGAATTCGCACCGCTCCCGGAGCGACCCCGACTGCTCCCCTCTCCGCGCTCCGGCCTGAGCGTGTTCGCCGGGTTCGCCGCGCTGTCGTTAGCCGCGCCCGCCCCGGCTCAGCCGACGGCAGCCCTGCCTTCACCCGCGGAGTACCTGGGATACGACCTGGGTACCCGTTTCACCCATCACCAGGATGCTCTCGAGTACCTGCGCGAGCTGGCCGGGCGGTCCGATCGGATCCTCTACTCCACCTATGGCGAGACGCCGGAGGGCAGGCCTCTGGTCCACGTCACCATCGCCAGCGCGGCCAACCTCGCCCGGTTGGACGACATCCTCGAGCGAAATGCGCAGCTGACCCGTCCCGGCACGTCGGCCCCCACGCTCCGCGACATCGAGTCGACCAATCCGGCGATCGTGTACTTCAGCTTCGGAATCCATGGCGACGAGGCCTCGTCGACGGAGGCTGCCCTGTGGCTCGCCCATGACCTGCTCTCGGATTCTCGCGCCGTCGCCGGCGTCCTCGACTCCCTCGTCGTCGTGATCGACCCCGTGGTCAATCCGGACGGTCGCGAGCGCTACGTGCAGTGGTACCGTTCGGTCGTGGGAGCGACCCCGGACGCCGATCCGCAGACGCGGGAGCATCGACAGCCCTGGCCGGGGGGGCGATACAATCACTACACGATCGACCTGAACCGCGATTGGGCGTGGGCGACGCAGCCGGAGACCCGCGCCAGGCTGGCCGCGTGGTCGCGGCTGAACCCGCAGGTCCACGTCGATTTCCACGAGATGGAGCCGGAGTCGTCGTACTTCTTCTTCCCGGCCGCAGACCCCATCAACCCGATCTATCCCGAGCCGGTCCGCGAGTGGTGGCAGCGGTTCGGGCGGGCGAACGCGAGCGCCTTCGATGCCCGCGGATGGCCCTACTTCACGGCGGAGAGCTTCGACATGCTCTACCCCGGCTACGGCGATACCTGGCCGACGCTGCAGGGCGCGATCGGCATGACGTACGAGCAGGGCGGAGGCGGGTCGGCGGGGCTCGCCTACGCGAGGAACGGAGACACGCTTACTCTTGCGATGCGGATCGAGCGGCACCGCGAAAGCGCGGCCGCGACCCTGCGGACCGCGGCGGCGAACCGGGCGCGCCTGCTCCAGGATTTCGTCACCGCCAACCGAAGCGCGGGCGAGGGCGAGGCCGATTTCCTCCTCGTCCCCGGCGCGACCACGGAGCGGCTGGATTCCCTGGTGGCACATCTCCTCGTGCAGGGGATCGAAATGGAGCGGGCGCCCGCTGACTTCCGCACGAGCGCTACACCCTACGCCGGATACTCCGCCCGGAACCAGTTTCCCGCCGGTACGATCATCGTGCGGGCGCGGCAGCCGCGCGGCAGACTGGCGACGACCCTGCTGCAGCAGCAGACGGAGCTGAACGCGGACTACTCCTACGACATCAGCGCCTGGTCGCTCCTGTACGCGTACGGCGTGGAAGCCCATCGGGCGCGGGGTGCGCCGGGAGGAACGCCGGTCACCTCGGTTCCCCCGAGCGACGGGGCGCCCGGTTCTCCGGTGTCCGGGGCATATGCCTACCTGGTTCCTCCCACCGACGCCGGCGCCCGCGGAATCATCAACTTCCTCGCCCGCGGCAATACCGCCCGCGTCCTTGCCAGGCCGGTCACGATGGCGAGGACCTCCTGGCCGGCAGGGACGTGGCTCATCCCCAACCGTCCCGACGCGGATATGGCCGCCGAACTGGCCGCCGCCGGGCTCGGTCCCCGCGCGACTGCCGTCGCCGGAGGGTTCACCGACGCCGGGGTGGACTTCGGAAGCGGCAACGTCCACGACGTGCGGCTTCCACGCGTCGCCCTCCTCGCCGGCGACGGAGTGGTCCCCTGGTCCTTCGGCGCCCACTGGTATCATCTCGAGGTGCAGCTCGGCCTGGACGCTGAGGTTCTCGAACTTCCCGACCTGCCGGAACTCGATCTGACACCCTACGACGTCATCGTTCTCCCCGAGATCGATGGGGATGACCTGCCCAACGACCTCACGGATCCCCTGCAGGCGTGGGTCGAGGGGGGCGGTCATCTCATCGCCGTCGGGAGCGGCGCCATCGCCGTCGCCTCAATCGGGGGTGCCGCCGCGCGGAGTATGGAATCCGAGGACGCGGAAGACGAAACGGAAGCCCTCGACCGTCTGCTCGAGACGCGTGAGCAGCGCGAGCGGCGGGCGTGGCGTGAGGAGGTGCCCGGCGCGATCCTCCCGGTTCGAGTGGATACCGGTCATCCCTTCGCGTGGGGAGCGAGCCACGACGGCTTGGACGACCGGCTCTTCGTCCTCCAACTTGGCGGTCGCTCCTTCGAGCCGATGGAGGGTGCGGAAGCAGTCGCGTCGTTCGGACCTGAGCTACAGGCGGTATCCGGCGTGATCGCTCCGGAGATCCTCCAGCGTCTCGAGCGTAGCGCCTGGCTTCTCACCGCCCGGATCGGCCGCGGCCAGTTGACGCTCTTCGCGGACGACCCCGTGTTCCGCCTCTTCTGGCGCAGCACGATGCCGCTGTACAGGAACGCGCTGCTCTATGGCGGGATGTAGCGGGGAGAGGAAGCCGCGCGGCCCGGGCTTCCCCGCGCGACGCTACCCTTGCAGGCCTTTTCGCGCCAGTATTTATTTCCTGAAGCGGGCCAGGAGGCCGCCACACCCATGAGCACTGTTCCCGAGAGCCGTAGCTCCTCACAGGAATCCGCCGGTACTCCCCTCGCGCAGCCGCTCCCCGCGAGAACCTACCTCATCGTCAGCGCGGTGGGCCTCGTGCTCTCCATCGGACTGCTGCTGTTCCTCGTGTTCGGTGCGCAGCGGATTCTGGCGGCGGGGCTCGACCACCGGGTGTTCTACGTCCTCCTGGTCCCCCTGGGTCTGTCCGCTGCCGCGTTCGCTTTCGGCGCGATGAACTCGTCGGGCACGTTCACGGCGGAAGGGACGAAACGGGTCGGGCTGGCTGGACCCGCGATGTTCGCGGCGCTGGTCGTGGTCGGCGGCTTCTTCCTCGTCCCGGACGGCGGACTCCACACGCTGGCCGTGCGGGTCGACAGCGCCTCGGGCGGATCCGCAGTGGCGGGTGCGCGCGTGACGCTCGACTGGGGTGCACAGCGCCTGACCCAGGTCACCGACGAGAATGGTCAGGCGTCGTTCCTCGGCCTTCCGCGCGGCGCCAGCGACGTGAGGGTGAGCGTGGAGGCCGCAGGGTACTTGCCGACGAGCGAAACATTCCCGGAGGCGCCTAGCGATCCGGTCGTTCGCCTGGCTCTCGAGCCGGCGCCGATCAGCAGTGAGATTCGCGGCACCGTCCTCGACCGAACCGGCTCGCCCCTTTCGGGGGTCTACCTCTCCTTCGACAGCGGGCTCGCCAGCGACACCACCGATGCCGCCGGCAATTTCTCGGTCACGCTCCCCCGGGCTCCCGGGGCGCGCGTCGGGGTGATCGGAACACGCGATGGGGTCGCCGGAATGAACACGGAGTTCGTCGTCACGGAGGGGACGCCGATCACCCTCCGCTATGGCAACTGAACTCGTGTCCCATCCGCTGGCCACAGGTGGGCTTCGCGTTGGGATCGCCCGCTTCCGAGGCATCGCGGCTTCATGTGTGGCCGTCGGTCTGCTGGCGTGCAGACCCGCCGCGGCCCAGACGACCACGCTGCGCGGCGAGCTCCTCCTCCGGGACGGCCAGCCGGCGGCCGGCGTCAGGCTCGTCATCGTTGGACATCCTCCCGAAGTCACCCTCCAGGACGGCGGGCTCTTCACCCATACGCTCTCCGGCGCACCGTCCGAGGTGACTGTACGCGTGGTCGGGTCCGGCACGACGGAAGTGCTCTACCCTCAGGGAGGGCGTGTCGTGATCCCGCGTGACCCGAATGCGGTCGTGTCGATCGTCGTCGGGGAGCCGATCGGCGCCGCAGTGGAGGACCGCATCCAGCAGGACCTCCGCGCGATCCGGGAGACGCTGGAGGTGCGCGGGGTTTCGTCTGCCGAGATCGACGCTGTCATCCGGACGGAGATGGACGCCCTCGCCACCCGGCTCGAGACCATCGCTCGCGATGCCGTGGTGACGGCGGTCGCCGGCGCCGAACAGACGGAGATCCGCGAGCGGGTCAACCGCTACCTCGGCAGTTACATCCGCGTCAGCCGCGACCTGGTGGACGCCTTCGACCTCATCGACGCGACCGGGCAGATAAGCATGTCCGAGTTCCTCGCCCTCTACGACGCGATCGACAAGTACAGCGACGGCTTCGCCGACCTGGACCGCGAACTGACCGAGGTCCCGACGGCCATCGAGCGGGCATGGCTCGGTGAAAGCGGCCGCCAGCTCGCGGACCGCATGCGCGAGGTTCTGGCGATCGTCAATTCCGAAGTCCACTCGGAGATGCTCGCGCTCCGGGGTCCTCTGACGGTCATCCAGCGGGAGTTCACCGGCTCGCGGAGACCATCCCGGAGCGAGTTGGCGGAGGCAAGGCAGGCGCTCGCGTCCGCGCTGCCACGGCTCCGCCCCGCCCTGGCCCGACTCGAGGAGGCTGCACCGCCCCTCCTCGACATGCTCCGACGATCGGATCCGTGACGGCGACCATTCGGACGAATTACACCCCGAGGAGGACACATGTGGAGAACCCGCTCGTGCTTCGCTACAGCCGCGGTAGCCGCGCTTCTCGCCGGGTCGGCGTGCGATCCAACGACGGCGGCCGTGCCCATCCTCATCATCACCAACACATGGGGGGTGGAAGGTGATCCGGAACGCAAGTTCTCCTTCAACTCCGAGGATGACGGCCAGACGAGCGGCACGTTCGAGGGCTTCGAGCAACTGGACACGCCCGACGAGTTCATCCAGAACCCTCTGCAGGGTACCTGGTCGGACGGAAGGATCGAGTTCACCGTGGAGGGCACGCGGAACGGGGCCCAGTTCGAGGGGACGTTCGCTGATGCCCCTGACCGGATTACCATCTATTCCGAGGATCTCAACGAGACACTCGTGATCGTTCGCGGGCTCTGAGGCTGGCCGGGGCGGTGATACCGAGTCCGCATGGAGTGTTCTCCGCCGGGCAACCGCAGCGGGTTGATCGGCCGCCGCCTGGACCCCCACCAGGCGGGCGGCCGACTCGTAGGCAGGGCAGCGTCGCGTTTATCGGGCCCACCGACCAATCAGGAACCCGTCCGAGACGGTCAAGGCGTGCCGGTGACTGCCCTCGGCGCTGAGGACGGTCGTGGTCGTCGGCACACCCCGCGCCCCTTGCTCCGACGCCCATCGTGGAGTAAATGACGCACTCCTGGCGTTCACCGGACCACGCCGGGCCGCCGTCTCACGAACTGAAGGACCTCCAACTCCTCGAGAGAAAGCAATGCCAACGGATCGCATCGCGGTGATGGGCCTCGGGATCATCGGGTCGGGCATGGCCCGGAACCTCCTGAAAGCGGGATACCCGCTGACGGTCTACAACAGGAACCGAGCGCGTGTCGAGCCGTTCGAGGCCGAAGGGGCATCCGTGGCCGGCTCTCCGGCCGAAGCCGCAGCCGGAGCGGACATCATCATCAGCGCGGTGGCCGACGACGCGGCATCCCGCGCGCTCTTCACAGGCCCGGATGGCGCGCTTCAAGCGGCGAAGCCCGGCGCTCTGGTCATCGAGTCGAGCACGCTGACGGTCACGTGGGTCCGGGAGCTCGCCCGGCTGGCCGCCGATCGGGGTCTGGATTTCCTGGATGCCCCGGTCACCGGGAGCCGGGTGCAATCCGCCGCCGGACAGCTACTCTTCCTGGTGGGTGGCAGCGCTGAGGCCCTGGAGCGCGCGAGACCCGCCCTCACCGTGATGAGCCGCGAGATCGTCCACATGGGCCCGACCGGCTCCGGGGCGACGATCAAGCTGATCAACAACTTCATGGCGGCGGTACAGGCGGCCTCGTTAGGCGAGGCGATGGCCTTCGCGAAGGCAGCGGGGCTCGACCTGGAGAAGGTGATCCACGTCCTCACCACCGGCGCGCCAGGTAGCCCTATCGTCAAGACGATGATCGAGCGTGTGAAGACGCCGGACGACCCCACGCATTTCCGCCTGGCGCTGATGCTGAAGGACCTCGGCTACGCGGTCGAGGAGGGCGCGAGGGCGGGAGTGACGCTCCGGACCGCGGAGGCGGCGCGGGAGGTGTACAAGCGCGCGGTGGAAGAGGGGTTGGGCGAGCGGGACATGTCGGCGGTCGTGAAGCTCTGAGGGACGGATGGGAGAAACGGCGCGAAACCCTGGTGCAATTCGACGCGCCATCCTGATCCGTCATCCTGACGCGCATCCGCGACGCGGTCGATTTCGGCATCCACCCCCGTGGTGTCGCGCGATGGCGACCACATCGAACAGTTTTGCCGCAGCCCCTGTCGCGGGAACGACGAGTCGGTTTGTGCCGTGCAACCGGTCACCGGTTTCGTCGCGGAGTATCGGCACCGGCTCCCCAGCTTCGACGCAGCCTGTTTCAGGCAGCGGTCTGTTGATGGGACTCCGCACGGCAGGCGCAATTCCGTCCGTCGCGCGCGACACCTGCTCCGGCCTATGGTTACCAGTTGGTAGTCGTGTAGTGCAGCAGCTCGACGTCCGGTCGGTGTATCCGGGGTGGTGCTCCTACGGTCGGTGTGGCGAGCAACATCCTTGGTGCTGCGTGCTCCGCCGATGCGTTGGAGAAACGCCTGCCCTCTGCCTCGCGACGGCCGGGGCACGGGTTCACAGGCGAGCTGTGTCTCAGGCGGCCCGGAACCGCTCAAACCGCTCCGCAAGGTAATCCGGGTTCGGTTTCCAGGACGGCCGGCTCGGCAGGATGAGCCGCCGCCCCTCCACTTCCTGGAGGCCGTGCTTCAGCATCGGACCGTCCTTCTCCAGCAGGACATCGCGCCTGACGTGAACGCGCGCATCTGGATCGATCCCGATGATGTTCGCGTCGTATGCGGAGTGGTGGATCTTGCACAGTCCCAGCCCGTTCGGCACGGCTGCCTCTCCCCTGGGGTGCCGGTCGGGCAAGATGTGCGCTGCATCGAGCAGAGCGATGTGCCTAAGACGGCAGATAGCGCACTGCCTCCGGTACGCCTGCAAGACCATACGCCGGAACTCACGCTGATGCAGGCGGTGGAGCACGGAGCGGGTGGTGTACTCACGCCGCATGGCAGCGCCGGAGTCGTCCTCCTCAAGCGCATGGACCACCACGCTGTCGGCGACAAGCGTGAACTGGTGCCGCGTGGGCTCCTCATCTATCACGTACACCGGCATGATCGCGTCGTACATGCCGGGATCAACGGCAATGAAGTAGATCAGCGGCAGTTGGCGTTCCTTAGCTCGACGCAGGGCGACATTGTCCGGATGAAGAGGATCCGTGCCTCTGTACTTGTAGACGATCGTCCCGGCGTCGATGTCGTGCTCGTCCTCGTACGGCGACCTGAAAGACGTGTGAATGGTCAACGCCGCCCCGTCTGTCCCGAGCACGCGCGGCTTGAAGATGCCCTTCTGGTAGTTCCAGATCGGGATGCGTACCCCGCCAAGGGAGATGCCCTCCATGAGCATGTCCCGCGGAATGCGATAATCGTAGATCTCCAGCAGTTGGCGAACCTTCGCGAGCGCTGCCGCGCGGATTTCTGCATCCTCGAACCTTGCCATCTTCGTCGCCGACGAACTGTAGGGATGTTACTGGGCCGGACTGCCTACCGTAGTGACCGGAGAACGGACAGGAAAAGCTACGCGAGCATGTCGATGCCGCCCGCCGAGCGCCGTTGCGGCCAACCCCGGAGGAGCTGGGGGCGGGACGATCTCCAAGGCTGGTCACACCGGGGCCCTGGTGTCTCGCTCTCGCCGACCGCGATGACTCGAATTACGACCCTGTGTTAGGGAAAAGCTTTACGCAAGGTGGATTGGCGCATCAAGGAGAGAGGTTCACCGTTCGACTCGCGGAAACATCCCCCTGGGAAATCGCAACCGGTATACGCGCTTGACAGCCGAACAGGCGGCGACTGGGAAACGCCCCCACAGCTCAGTTCACCCGTTCCCGCACCACCCTGCCTGTCAATAATGCCGGGCATGTTTCTTCCCTTTTTCCACCGCCCGAGCAGGAGGAACTCCGATCCAGCCCCCGCTTCCGCATTCGGTGCGGAGGCCGGTTACTGGTATCCGCGGTGAGTCCTCCCCGGACGAACGAGACGAACATGCCCAATTTCGAACGATTCACTGTCAAATCGGCAGAAGTCATACAGCAGGCCGCGAGCGAAGCGCGGCAGGCCGGCAACCCGGCCATCGAGGACCTCCACCTCCTGAGCGCGCTGCTCGCGCAGGAGGAGGGGATCGTCGTACCGGTCCTCCAGAAGGTGGGAGTGAACGTAAGCCGGCTGCGGGACGAGCTGCGGCAGGCGCTCGACCGGCTCCCCAAGCAGTACGGTGGCTCGCAGCCGAGCCTCTCGCGCGAGCTGACTGACATCCTGGATGCCGCGGAGAAGGAGGCGCGGGACCTCAAGGACGAGTACGTCTCCACCGAGCACCTCATGCTCGCGCTGACCACCGTGAAGGGTTCCTCAACCCGTGACCTGTTGAGCGCGCAGGGAGCATCGCGCGACGCGCTGCTCCAGGCGCTGACCCAGGTCCGGGGGCCGCACCGGGTCACCGACCAGAACCCCGAGACTCAGTACCAGGCGCTGCAGCGGTTCTCGACGGACCTCACCGAGCAGGCACGCCGCGGCAAGCTCGATCCGGTGATCGGCCGGGACGAGGAGATCCGTCGGCTGGTGCAGGTGCTGTCGCGGAGGACTAAGAACAACCCGGTGCTGATCGGGGAGCCCGGCGTGGGCAAGACGGCCATCGTCGAGGGGCTCGCCCAGCGTGTGGTGAGCGGCGACGTACCGGAGAGCCTGCGCGACAAGTCGGTGATCGCGCTGGACATCGGGGCGATGCTCGCGGGTGCCAAATATCGCGGCGAGTTCGAGGAGCGGCTGAAGGCGGTGCTCAAGGAGATCACGGAGTCCGAGGGCAAGTTCATCGTCTTCA
>CAZJEH010000055.1:17162-19725 GCA_964544905.1 uncultured Gemmatimonas sp. | reverse complement strand
CCCTTACCCATCGAGTGCTGGCGCTGGACGAGGCCGTCCCTCCTTCCGATGCTGATCGGTGCGCACCGATCGACGGATGACTTGCGGTCGGAAACTTGCCGTCGGTCTGAGTGCGTCGCGGACGGTTGCTGGACGCAGGCGCCAACCTCGGGGCTGGTAAAGTCCGCAGGCCCGGGTTACACTTTGGGAAGGAGCGCTATCGGGCCAGGCAGCCGGTCTGGCCCGGCGCTCGAGTCAAGCGGGACCGTATCAGGGAGGGTACATTGAGGAAGCCGATCAGCAAGCACGGATTGAGGCGGGCGATCGAGCGCGTCCAGGCGGAAGGCCACCTCGAGTTCAATGCGCCGGTCGGTACCGTGGTAGATAAGATCTGGCACGAGATCGGGAAGAGGAACTACAACGCCGGCAAGAAAAAGCCGGTCACGAGGGAGTCGTTGAGAACGGCCGTCGACCTGGACACCGTCGTCTGATCGAACTTCCACGAAGCGGGCGTGGCGACCGTGGGTCGTCATTCGTCCGTTAGGTATCCGAGGCAGATCCAGTTCGCGTGGCGGCGCTGCCATCCCGGGCGGCGCCGCTGGTGCAGGTTCGGCCGATTCCCACCTGTCGACACGAGTCGCCGTAGCTCCGCGGGGAGCCTGGCCGGCGAACTCACCTGAATGCGCGAAACCGTCGAGGAACTCGTCCAGCAGACAGCACCCCTGGCAGGGGAGCAATCCGTGCGCGAGCGACGTTCCCGTCGCAGCTCACTGCGGACGGAACTGCTCTTCAACCTCACCTTTCTCGCCGCGGCGGCCCTGATACTCGCCTTCTGGGTGTCGCATATCCTGCAGCAGTGGGGCCTGTCTCTCGCGTTCGTCATCCTGCTGCTGCTCGCGGCCGTGGTCCTCTTCGTGGTGCTGGGGAACTACCTGATCGAAGGATGGGTGCTCCGGCCGCTCGCCGAGATGGTCACCAGCGCGAAATCGATCGCTGCCGGAGACGTGGAACGCCGGGTCCCCGAGGAAGGACCCGAGGAGATCGCGGCCCTGGCGCGCGCCCTGAACCAGCTCACCGACCAGCTCCTGCAGAACCAGGATCGACTCGCCGAGAATATCCGGTCGCTGGACGAGACGAACCAGAGACTCTCCCAGGCGTACAGCGACCTGGTGCAGGCGGAGAAGATGGCTTCGCTCGGTCATCTCGCCGCCGGCGTTGCGCACGAGATAGGGAACCCCCTGGGGGCCGTTCTAGGCTACCTCGGCCTCCAGAAGCGGCGTGGCGGAGACCCGGAGCTCATGGAAGGGATGGAGCGGGAAGTCCGTCGCATCGATCGGATCGTTCGCGGATTGCTGGACTATGCGCGGCCGGCGGGAACGGCGATGGAAAGCGTAAACGTCAACGCGTCCGTTCGGCGGGTCGTGGAGCTGCTGCGCGAGCAGGGCTGGCTGGTCGGTGTGGAGGTCCATCTCGATCTCGAGAACGATCTGCCTCACATCACCGCGGATCCCCATCGAATCGACCAGGTGTTCATCAACCTTCTTCGCAATGCCGAGAGCGCGATGGGCGGGAAGGGCACGATCTCGATCACGACCCGGCACGAGCGATATCAGCCCGAGCAGACCGTGGCCGTTCGACGTTCCGACGATCCGCCCGGAGTGAACTACTCGCACCTCCGCCGCGCCCGGGCGCGCTCCGCTCGATCGATGCGCGAGCTCAAGCCGCAGACCGAGGTCGTGCGTGTCACAGTCGCCGACTCCGGCCCGGGCATTCCCGCCGACATCCTGCACTCCATCTTCGATCCTTTCTTCACCACGAAGGATCCAGGGGAGGGTACCGGGCTCGGCCTGGCGATCGTCGCCGGAACCGTGGCCGAACTCGGGGGCCGCGTGGAAGCTTCGTCACCCGAGGGAGGCGGAGCAGTGTTCAACCTGTGGATACCGACGGAGTCTCAGAAGTGATGCAAGGGTCGCGCGTCCTCATCATCGACGACGAGGCGGGTCTTCGGCACACGCTCGAACTCATCCTCCGCGACGAGGGTTGTGAGGTGCTCACGGCCTCCGACGGAGAAGAGGGCCTTCGCATCGCGATGGCGGAACGCCCCGACCTGATCCTCTGCGACATTCGGATGCCCAGGCTGGACGGGCTCGGCTTCGTGGACCGGTACGTCGAAAGTGGCGGGGCAGGGTTGATCGTGATGATGAGCGCCTACGGCACGATGGAAACTGCCGTCGAGGCGATGCGACGAGGCGCGTACGACTACATCTCCAAGCCCTTCAACGCCGACGAAGTGATCCTGTGTCTGCGCAAAGCATTCGAGCGTGAGTCGCTGCGCCGGGAGGTTCGTCGTCTGAGGGCGCACCTTGGAAATGACCGCGGTTTCGAGGAGGTGATCGGCCAGTCGCCGGCTTTCCGCGAGGTGTTGTCGATCGCTTCGCGAGTTGCGGCATACCCGACCACGGTTCTGTTGACGGGCGAGAGCGGCACCGGGAAGGAGGCGGTGGCGCGCGCGATCCATCGCTCGTCCCCGCGCGCGGACGGACCGTTCGTCGGCATCAACTGCGGCGCCATTCCCGAAAACCTC
>CAZJEH010000055.1:0-17152 GCA_964544905.1 uncultured Gemmatimonas sp. | reverse complement strand
TGCGGAGCGCGCCCGCGAAGGGCTGTTCGCCGAAGCGCACGAGGGGACGCTCTTCCTCGACGAGATCGGTGAGCTCCCACCTTCCTTGCAGGTCAAGCTTCTCCGCGCGTTGCAGGAGCGCCGCATCCGTCCGGTGGGGGGTCCGCGCGAACGGGAGGTCGACGTTCGCGTGATCGCGGCTACCGGGAGGGATCTGATCGAGGACGTGACAGCCCACCGCTTCCGCGAAGATCTCTACTACCGCATCAACGTGGTCCACCTCCACATACCTCCGCTGCGGGCGCGACGCGAGGATATTCCGCTGCTGGCGCAGCATTTCCTCAAGCGGCATTCCGAACGGCTGGGGCTGAAGGCGGAACCGCTCGACCCTGAAGTGATGGCGGTGCTGGTCCGATACGTGTGGCCGGGCAACGTCCGGGAACTGGAGAACGTTCTCGAACGCGCGCTGGTGCTGTCGGGCGGCGCCATTCGTGTGGAGCACCTGGCCGATCATGTGCGCTCGTCCAACCCGCCGTTCCGCCTGCAGACCTCGGACGACGACCTCTCCGTCAAACGCAGGTTGCCCGCGCTGGAGCGAGAACTGATCGCGCGGGCGCTCGAGCGGACGGAGGGTAACCGGACCCGCGCCGCCGAGCTTCTCGAGCTATCCACACGCGCCTTGGCCTACAAGATCCAGGAATACGAACTGGACTGACGGAGCAGCCCAGTGAACCGGAGATTCGGTGCCGGTTCGTCCCTACCTCCCCGCCGCTGTACGTAGCAACTCCTTTCAGCGCCAGAAACCGAGCGTCCTGGGCAAGCGCGACGGCTGATCGAAGCTGATCTTTCCCACGCAGAAAGCCGACTGGGCCCGACGGGGATCGGGCTTCCCGGCGTCCGAGGGCCTTTCCCGCGCCGGAATATCGGCGCAAGGGTGGCGAGGAGATCGATGCTCATCCCGGGTCAATGCCGGCCGAAAGGTGGCTTCACGCTGATTGAAGTGACGGTTGTGCTGGTCCTTCTGGCGATCGTCACGTCCACGGCACTCGCTCCGATGCATACCTGGGTGAAGGCGATGCGGACGCGCTCCGCGCTGAACCGGATCGGGGCGGAAATCTATCGAGCGCGACTGCTGGCGGTCCGTGACGGGCGTGATGCGCGGCTGATCGTACACGCGAACAGCGGCGGCTGCGTCTCATCGCTTAGGGTCCTTACCGGGGATGCTACCGCCGCGACGGGTAGCCTGGAGGTCGAGGGTATCTGCGTGCGGCACTCGGGAGACTCGATCATGTGGTTCAACAGCAGGGGCATGCTCCGTCCCCCGGCCCGCTCGTTCTTCGCGAGCCACGGGTCGAACCAGGACAGCCTGATCGTCTCGATCGCAGGCCGCGTCCGTCGCAGCTACCGGCGCCGAAGGACTAGGAAGATTTTGCCGCCTACGGCAAACTCTTCCTCCGCGGAGGCGGGTGGAGACGCCGAAAACCCGCATGAATGCTTGATGATTCGCTCGGTATGGTTCTTTCCCATGCCGGGCGCTCATGAACAATGGAACGAGACAGAGGGTTCGCGCCCGGGACGGTTTCTCCCTGATCGAGATTCTCGTCGTGCTGGTGCTGATCACCCTGATCACGTCCTTCGCCGCTCCGTCGATGAGCGGCTACGTCGATCGAACGAAGACCCGGCGAGCTCTGGATCAGCTTGTCGCGGACATCGCCTATTCGCGACTGATGGCGGTGCAGCAGGGGCGCCGTACCGCTGTCGTCATCCAGGACGACGGGACCTATTCAATCCGGGCGCTCGATGAATCCGGGAGTTGGGTGACCGTGAAGACAGTCGATCTTCGCGCGGAATACCCCGGCGTGACGGTGGGTGGAGGGCTGATGAACCTTGAATTCACCTCGCGCGGGATGCTGAACGGAACGTCGTCGAGCGACGGTTTCGTCAAAGTCTCACGGGCTTCCGTGCGCGACTCCGTATTCGTATCGCCTGCGGGCCGGGTTTACCGTGCGTACTAGCTGGTCCGTATCCCGACGGTTCGGAGTATCTCGGTTCGTCCGAGAAAGGGCGCAGTCGGACCGTTCATGCCCCTGCCCATGCGAGGCACGGACGGCGGCGGCACGGGAGGCTGAAGCGGTTCAGACGAGCGGAGGATTCACCCTGATCGAAGTGCTCGTAGCGATGGTGATCCTTGCTCTGGGTCTGCTCGGACTGGAGGCACTCGGAATCGGGGCGGCCCGTTCGATCGCCCTGGCCGACCGTCAGAGCAACTACGCGACGATCGCCAGCGACTCTCTCGAGTCGGCCTTGTTCCAGCTGCGCCAGGGGAGCATCCCCTCTCAGTTCTGTCGTACCGATCTGCCGTTCGGTGACAAGCTGTCGCGGGAGGTAGACCTGACGAATCCACAGCTTGCGCAGGTTACCGTCACGGTCATCCCGAATCCCGAATCGTACAATGCGCCTCCGTCGAACTTCGAGATTTCTTCTTCGCTGTACCTGCAGGCCGCACCCGCCGGGATCGTCCAGGGATCGCCTTGTGAGTGAACGGGCCGGCTTCACGCTGGTCGAACTGCTGGTCGCCCTTTTCCTTGGCGCGATCATCGTCACATCGCTGTTCCGGTTTCTCACGAGCCAGGGCCTTTTCGTCGAACGGCAGAGCGCTCGGGAAGAGGTACAGCAGAATGCGCGAGCGGCGCTCGAGTTGATCGGCAGCGAGCTGAGGACGCTACCGCAGGGGGATGCGCTCGTCTCGGCCTCGAGTGACGAGATCACCTTCCGTTCAGCCCGGCTGTGGGGGGTGATCTGCGGGGGTAGTGGCTCGACGCTGAGCGTCGCGTTTCCCGCGATCGCCGGCGCCAACTACGCCGTGAACAGCGGGACGGGGGTGATCGTGAACCTCGGGACGGCGGCCGCGCCGATCTGGAGCAGTGCCGCCGCCGTCTCTACTGGCGGTATCGGTAGCCCGTCGAGCACGTGCAACGGAAGCGCGCTGCCGTCGGGAGTCGAGAGCCGCACCCTCACGCTGAGCACGACGCCACTGAACGGCGCCTTGGGGCCCTCCATCGGCAACGTCCTGTACCTCTACGACGAGATCTCGTACCGGGCAGGGACGTCCTCAGGAGTGCCTGGCCGATGGATTCTTCGACAGATCGGCTCCGGTCCGAATCAGCCATTGGCCGGACCCATCAGCACCAGCGACGCCGGGCTCCGGTTCCAGTACTTCACCACCGGCTCCAGCACACCGGTCCCTACGCCGATAAATGATGCAGCGGTGCGTGCTTCCGTTGCGAAGATCCTGGTGACCATTCAGTCGGTGAGCCGGCACACGACCGACGCCATCGAGGAAGTGAAGACTGACACAGTCGTCATTCCGCTGCGCAACCGGGTTTGAGAGACAGTTCGATGATGCCACGAGCACGCGGTGATGGATCGATGCCGAGACAGGGGCGGCGGTCCGAATGGGGCGTGGCACTTCCGCTCGCCTTGTTCGGTCTCGTGATCGCCTCGCTGTTGGTTACGTCCGCCTTGCTGACGTCATCGACAGAGCTCGCCATCAGCGGAGCGCACCAGGACGCTACCCGCGGGCTGTACGCCGCGGACCGAGCGCTGGAGGGTTTCGTGGCTGAGCGGGCGGCGATGACGAGCGGCGTGCACCAGCGAATCGCGACCGGAACGTACTCCACCAGTGCCGATGGGACGTCCTTTCTGGTCGATGTCGGGCAGCTCTACCAAGGGCCGGTTGTCGAGCTTTCGGGAGGGGCATACCAGCAGCGCGAGACCTATTCTCTGGTCGCGCAACCCGCGAGCAACCGGGGGCGGGGAGTAGGCGCACTGATCGAGACCGTCAGAACGGCGTTGCCGGTGACGCTCAACGTCGACTCCGGGTTGACGCTCGGCGTCAATACGACCGTCAGCGGGAGTGCTACCATCAGCGATGGATCGAGCGAAGGCGCTCCCTGCGACAGTGCCGCGGCGACCGCTGCCATCCGTCACAGCGCCGATACCAATGTGACGAAGCAGGGCAACGGGAGCGACATAATCGGGGCCGTCGTTCAGGATACCCGCGAGGGCGCCGAATTGATGAACTACGTGCTCGACGGCTTCACCATCGACGACCTGATCGATCTGGCGACGATCAAGTTCGGGCCGCTCTATGGTCAGCCCGCGTTCAGTGGCTCCCCCAATCATACCGCGGCCAACGTCAACTATCGGTGGGGTTGTCCTGCCAAGCTGGTCACGGGTTGCACTGCCGCTCAGGCGGAGTACTACCCGGTCGTCGCGATCGACGCGGCCGGGAGCACGGTCGATATCACCGGCGACCACGGCCAGGGAATGCTGATCGTCAAGAACGGTCACATCAACATTCGTGGCAACTTCAAGTACCAGGGGATCATCCTGGTCGAGGGGGCGCTCCGGGTTACCGGCACTCCCCGGCTTGAGGGAGCGGTGATCGCCATGGGAGACGAGGCGGTGATCGATCCCGGTGACGATGGGCTGACCAGCGGCAACTCGCTGATCCGCTACAACAAGTGCGAGATCGTGAGCGCGCAGTGGTCCCTCACCTATTCGTCGCTGCAGCTCAGTGAGCAGACGATCGATACGCCGACGTTCGCATGGTTCGAGGTCGTCCGCTAACGAGAGGAGTCCGGTGCGGCTGACGGAGTCGGTCATGTCTGGGAAGGCGGTGCAGAGGCGCTGCAATCTCGGCGCGAAATAATCAGGCAAATCGCCAGCACAGCGAGAAAGGTCGGAGGATGGCGCTCTTCCAGCGCAACAAGCAGACGGTGGGACTGGACATCGGCAGCGGGTTCGTCAAAGCCGCTATTGTGGACCATTCGGCGGACGAGCCACGCCTTGTTCGCCTTGCATCACTTCCGCTGGTGCCCGACGCGATCGTCGAGGGTGAGATCATGGATCCCCCCATGGTGGTCGATACGATACAGGCGGTCATTCAGGCGCTCGGGGTCAAGACCAGGAGCGTTGTCACCGCCGTCGGTGGGCGGGATGTGATCGTCAAGAAGATCAAGATGGAGCGGATGCCCGCGGCCGATGCCCGTGAGGTAATAACCTGGGAGGCGGAGCAGTACGTGCCCTTCGACATGGAGAACGTTCAGCTGGACTTCCAGATCCTGGACCCGGGGGCCGATGGACTGCAGATGAACGTGCTGCTCGTGGCCGCCAAGAAGGAACTGGTCGAACAGCGGGTGAGCCTGCTCGCCGATGCCGGCCTGACCGCCGCGATCGTGGACGTCGATGCCTTTGCGCTCTTCAATGGCTTCGAGCACAGCTATCCGACGGCTTCGCGGGGAATGGCTGCATTGGTCAACGTGGGGCACGAAGTAGCCACGGTCATCGTCCACGAGGATGGGGTACCCATCGTCACGCGTGACATCCCGTTCGGGTCGAAGCATCTCCGCGAGGATCTCCGACGGTTGCACGGTTTCTCGTCGGAGGAGGCGGAGGCGGTTATACAGGGTCGCTCCAAGCGGATCGACGAGGTGGAGAAGTTGCTGATCGAGCGTGGGACGGACCTCGCCCTGGCGATCGAGCGCGCGACCGCGTTTTTGAGCGCTGATCAGGGGATGGGAAACGGCATCGGAGCCGTGTATCTGTCCGGTGGGGCGGCGCGGATACCGAAGCTGCAGGACGCCCTCGCGGCGCGCATGAGAGTGCGGATCGAGGTGGTCAACCCGTTCCAGCGGCTCGATGTCGCCCCGGACGCCACTGCCGAGATGCCGGAGGAGGATTCGGCGGCCATGTGGATGCTTCCGGTCGGGCTCGCCCTCCGTCCGGCGGCGTAGGGGGCGGCGGTGCTCATCGAGATCAACCTCGCGCCAGGGGCGGCGGCGGCCCGCGGCAAGCGCAAGGCACTCGCTAGCCTCAAACTGCCGGCGATGCCTTCGCTGGGCGGCGATGTCCGCATTCTCGGCGGAGTCGCTGCCGGCCTGCTCGTGGTCGGGCTGGCCGGATTCGGCTACTGGAGGATGGGTGCCCATCAGGAGGCCCTCCGGCTGCGGATCGAACAGGAGGTCACCGACTCCATCCGCTACGCGTCGACGATAGAGCTCGTCAGGACGCTGCAGGCGCGCCAGGACACCGTGAAGCAGAAGATAGAGATCATCCGTAGCGTCGATTCGAAGCGGTATCTCTGGGGCCACCTGCTCGACGAGATCAGCAAGTCGGTACCTGCATACGTCTGGCTCACGGCGATCGGGTCTGCGGAAGCGCCGGATGCGACCGGAACGGCCGGGTCCATCACCATCCAGGGAAACGCAGGCTCGACGCAGTCGCTAACGCGGTTCATGAAGAACCTGGAAAGCTCGCCGTACGTGCGTGAAGTGACCCTCATCACCAGCCAGCAGACAGAGATAGACGGGCGCACGGTGCAGCGGTTCAGCCTGGAAGCCCGTCAGCGAGTTCCCGCGCCGTCCGAGACGGTGACCGTCCCGCTGGTAGCGATGGGGAACTGAGTATGGAATCGGCATCCCCGCGCTCGATTGCGTTGCTCGTCGTCCTGCTGGTCGGTGGGGGCGGCTATGCTGGGTATGAGTACCTGTACAAGCCGAAGGCGCTCGAGATCGCGGAGCTAGAGACCCGACTCGAGAACCTGGAGCTGGAGAACCGCACCGCACGGGTTCTCACCGAGCAGAACGGGCAGGAGGCTGTCGAGCGGCAGCTCGCGACCTATCGACAGCAATTGGTGATGGTGGAGCGGCTCATCCCCTCCTCAGAGGAGGTGCCGGATCTGCTGGATGCGATCGCCACCGAAGCGCAGCGAACCGGAGTCGATCTGACGCTGATTCAGCCGGTCTCCGCCGTGGCCGAGACTTATTATACGAGGCGGACTTACGACCTCGGGGTCACGGGGTCCTATCACGAGATCGGCGCATTCCTCACCCGGATCGGGTCGCTGCCGCGAATCGTGACTCCGCTGAACGTGAATCTAGCCGTCCTGGGCGAGACCCGAACGGGCGAGCCGGAACTGGAGGCTCGCTTCACGATCGAAACGTACGTACTACCCCCTACCTACGGGGTGACAGATGGCGAATCGGATCAGTAAACCCATGCGGACCTTGCTCCTCGTTCCGCTCGTTGTGCTCGCTTCCGGCGCGGGAACGGCGGAGGCGCAGCAGGTGGTCGACGAGACCATCGTGTACGAGCGGGAGGTGTTCGAGTATCCGGGCGCGTCGAGGCCGGATCCCTTCCGATCGGCGATGGCCGAGGGTGATCTCGGAATCCGGTTGGAGGATCTGAGTCTCCGCGGGGTCGTGCATCACGCTGATCCGTCGCAGTCGGTGGCTTTCCTCCTGGTGGAGGGCAGCAATCGCCGAATCCAGGCGAAGGTCGGTGAAACCGTGGGCACGCTGCGGCTGCTCGCGATCTATCCGGACCGCGTCGAAGTGGTGGTCGAAGAGCTGGGGGTCGCCAGACGGGAGACCCTGAGAATCGAAAGCCCTCCGAGGTCCGGGGAGAGCTGATGACGCTACGAACCTTTCTGGTGGCTGTGGTCGTTCTCCTGATCGATCCGGCCGGACTGAGGGCTGCGCAGAACGCCAGCGTTACGGGGATTCGACTCGAGCCTGGCCCCGTCGGCCCCGAGCTGACGATCGAAGTCACCGGGGCCGTCGACTTCTCGGACTTCTCCCTGGTAGATCCCGCGCGCATCGTCGTGGACATCCGCGGAGCCCGGGAGATCCTTCCCCTCAGCGGCTTCGATGTGCGCCGCGGGGGAGTCAACGTGGTCCGGGCCAGCCAGTATGCGGACGACATCGTCCGTGTCGTGGTGGAGCTGGAACGTTCGGTCGATTACGAGATCGCAACGTCGGCTGACGGGATCACCCTGCGCATGACCACGGGGATGGTGGTGTTCCAGCCCTGGAACAGCATCGAAGCCGCCGCCGCCGCTCGCGCTGAAACCATCCCTGCTCCGACACAGAGCGTGGTGGGGGTGCTCCCGGTCACGCCATCGCCGACTGTTTCCGTCCCCGCGCAGGCCCAGGAACAGCCGCGGATCACCGTCACCTTCCAGGAGGCGGATATCCGGGACGTGTTGGCGACTTTCGCCGAGTTCACGGGACGGTCGATCGTACCGGGCGCGGGAGTGGACGGAACCGTCACCGCGACCATCCGGGATCAGCCCTGGGATGTCGCGCTCCAGACGATCCTGAGGGCGTACGGTCTGGCAGCCCAGGAACTGCCGAGCGGGATCATTCAGGTGGACTCGGTGGAGCGCCTGCAGGAACGGCAGACGCTGGAGCCTCTGGTTACCGAGACGTTCCGTATCAATTACGTCCCCGCGGCTGAACTGGCGGGAAGCCTGGAGTCGCTCCTCACGGAAAGGGGGCGAATCGCGACGAATCCGTCGACGAACACCCTGATCATCACCGATGTCACCAGGGTGCTCGACGATGTCAGGTCGATGCTCGCGCAGCTCGATGTGCGAACGCCCCAGGTATCGATCCAGGCCAAGATCATCTTCGTCAATCGCACGGATGTCGAGGAACTGGGCGTTTCGTACGATCTGAAGGACACGGAGGGCAGTTCGCTGAACCGCCTGGTTCCGATCGTCGATCCCACCCCGGGCAGCGTGCTGACCGACGACGGCGTAATCAGTCTGACCGGTTCATCGATCGCAGCGCTCGGAAACGCGAACATCCGGGTCCAGCAGCCCCAGCTGGAGGCAGTGCTCTCGCTGGTGATGGGCAGGTTCACGCTGATCTCCTTCATCGACGCGTTACAGTCGCAGGAGCTGTCGGACGTACAGGCCGCGCCCCTGATCACCACGCTCGACAACCAGGAAGCTGAAATCTGGGTCGGTGAGCGAACCCCGATTCGCGTGGTGGACATCGGGACGGCCGGTGCGACGGGAGCGGGAGTCAGCGCGCCGCGCGCGACCGCGGAGCTGGTGGAGACGGGCATTCGGTTGCGGGTTACGCCGCACATCACCGCCGACCGTCGAATCCTGATGCAGCTGCATGCCGAACGGTCGAGCGCTCAGCTTGCGGCGACGGACATCGGCGTGGTCTTCCAGCAGCAGCAGGGAACGACGCGGCTGATGGTGGAGGATGGGCAAACCGCGGTCATCGGTGGCCTCACGGTGACCGAGTTGATCACGACCACTGCCGGAATCCCGGTTCTCATGGACATCCCGATCATCGGGTCGCTGTTCCGAACGACCCGGAACCGGGAGCAGAAGCGGGATCTGCTGATCATGGTCACGCCGCGTATCGTGGAGGACAACGTATAGAGCGGGGGAACGGGCTGCTTCCGTTTCGGGTAAGTCGCACATATCTTCCGCGGGTCGCGAACAGGGCGGTTGGTCGTAAGGTACTCGATCGGAGAGGTCGGTTCGATCACCGCCGCACGTGCCGTGACCCGGGTGTACCGCCCGGTCGAATCGGCCGGAGCATTCGTGGCCTCGTTCGAGGGCCCGGCACTCAGCCCGGCCCTCGTTCTCGTTTCAGATCGCGATCCCGGCGTCGTTGCAGGATCGCGGATCGCCGCCCGGGTGGGAGGTTCGGCCGCCCGGGGTACAAGGACACAAGCGATGTTCCGCTTCACGACAGCCGGCGAGTCGCACGGGAAGGCCCTGCTCGCGATCGTCGAAGGCGTTCCTGCCGGCCTGGAGATACGGGCCGAACAGATCGATGCCGAACTCCAACGCCGCCAGGGCGGGTACGGGCGCGGCGGCAGAATGCGAATCGAGTCGGACCGAGCCGAGATCCTCTCCGGGCTTCGTCACGGTGAGACGCTCGGGTCGCCGATCGCCCTGCAGATCCGCAACCGCGATTGGGAGAACTGGACCGTCGCGATGTCGCCGGGGCCGCTGGACGAACCGGCCGACGACGAAACGCTACGGCGGGTATTTCTGCCGCGTCCTGGCCACGCGGATCTGGTCGGAGTTCTGAAGTACGACCGCCATGATGCGCGGGACATCCTCGAGCGGGCGAGCGCCCGCGAGACGGCCGCGCGCGTGGCGGTGGGTGCCGTGGCGAAGAGGCTCCTCGCCGAGCTCGGGGTCCGGGTGGGGAGTCACATCCTCATGCTCGGCGGGATCGAGGCCAGGGTTCCCGAGCAGTTGCCCGAAGACCTCAACGCCGCTGCCGATCCGTCGCCGGTGCGGTGCCTGGACCCCGAGGCCGAGGCACGGATGATCGACGCCATCGACGAGGCCAAACGGAACGGCGATACCCTCGGCGGGGTGTTCGAGGTCGTCGTTCGCGGCCTTCCGGTCGGGCTCGGCTCGCACGTGTCGTGGGATCGGAAGCTCGACGGCCGGCTGGCGGGGGCGATCATGTCGATCCAGGCCATCAAGGGGGTCGAGATCGGGATGGGGTTCGAGGCCGCCGCCCGCCCCGGATCGCGCGTGCACGACGCCATCGTATCGGACGGCGACACCTATGTGCGGGAGGGTAACGCCGCAGGCGGCCTTGAAGGCGGCATCACGACTGGTCTGCCCCTCGTCGTTCGGGGCGCGATGAAGCCAATCTCAACGCTCATGCGGCCATTGAAAACGATCGACATCCGCACCGGAGAACCCGGCGAGGCGGTGCGTGAGCGGTCCGATGTTTGCGCCCTTCCGGCTGCAGGCGTCGTCGGCGAGGCGATGGTGGCGATCGTGCTGGCTGGCGCCGTTCTGGAGAAGTTCGGCGGTGACTCGATGCGTGAACTTCGCCGGAACGTAGAGACGTATAAGGAGCAGGTACGCCAGCGTCATCACCCGGCCCGCTGAGGTGGCCGTGCCGTTCCGCCGGGTCGTCCTCCTCGGCTTCATGGCTTCCGGCAAGACGGAGGTCGGGCGGAGGCTCGCGACCCGCCTTGGCTGGCGCCACCACGATCTCGATACGCTGATCGAGCGAGAAACGGGGCGTACCGTCGAGCAGATTTTCGCAACGGACGGCGAGGCGGCCTTCCGCCAGCTGGAAGTGCTGCACGGGGCCCGCGTTCTCAGCGAGGAGCAGGTGGTAGTATCCCCCGGAGGCGGCTGGATCACCAACCCCGGGGTCCTGGAAGGTCTTCCCGCCGATACTCTCACGGTGTGGCTTCGGGTATCGCCGGAAGCGGTGCTGGCCCGAGTGGCCGCTGATCCGGACCAGCCGGTTCGCCCCCTGCTACGGGCCCCCGATCCGAAACGTAGGGCGCTGGAACTGATGCAGGCGCGCGAGCCGTTGTATCGGCGTGCCGGTGTGTCGATAAATACAGATGAACTGACGATCGAGGAGATCGTCGATATCCTTGAGGGCTACGTCCGGACCGGACGCCCGATTCCCGAGCAGTCTCCCTGAGGCCGCCAGATGATCTCGAGCAAGTCGAAAACCCTGGTCGTGGTGGAGTCGCCCACGAAGGCGAAGACCCTTCGTGGGTTTCTGCCCCCCGGGTACGATATCGCGGCCTCCATGGGTCACATCCGCGACCTGCCGGAGTCGGCCAGCGAGATCCCCGAGAACGTTCGCGCCGAGGAGTGGGCCCGCCTCGGCGTCAACGTCCATGCGGACTTCCAACCCCTCTACGTGATTCCGGGACCGAAGCGGAAGGTCGTCAGCGAGCTCCGTTCCCGGCTGAAGGAGGCCGATCGTCTCATCCTCGCGACCGACGAGGACCGGGAAGGCGAGAGCATCGGCTGGCACCTCCTGCAGGTTCTGAAGCCGAAGGTGCCGGTATCACGGATCGTCTTCCACGAGATCACCCCGGAAGCCATCCGCGAGGCGCTCAGAGCCCCGCGCGACGTCGACGAGAACCTGGTACGCGCCCAGGAAACCCGAAGGATACTCGATCGCCTGGTCGGCTACACCGTGTCGCCGCTGCTCTGGAAGAAGATCGCCACGGGGCTGTCGGCCGGCCGGGTCCAATCCGTCGCCGTCTACCTGCTGGTGGAGCGCGAGCGGCAACGCCGGGCTTTCCGCTCCGGCACCTACTGGGACCTCGAGGCGCTACTTGCGCGGGGCGGGGAAGAGTTCAGCGCACAGCTGGTTTCCGTCGGTTCCGTAAGGGTGGCGACTGGGCGGGATTTCGACGAGGCCACCGGATCGCTCATTCCGGGTCGGGAGGTCCTCCTCCTCGATGAGCAGAGCGCCCGCGAACTTCGCGAACGGCTCGAGTCCGAGACGTGGACCGTGCTGGATACGGAGGAGAAGCCCACGGTCCGGCGTCCGGCCCCTCCGTTTACCACATCCACGCTGCAACAGGAGGCGAACCGGAAGTTGCGGATGTCCGCGCGCGACACAATGAAGGTCGCGCAGCGCCTGTACGAAGAGGGGTTGATCACGTACATGCGCACGGACTCCGTCCACCTCTCGCAGCAGGCGATCGAAGCCGCGCGAAAGCGGATTCAGGCGCTGTACGGCGACGAGTACCTCAGCGGCAGCCCACGCCAGTTCACCACGAAGTCGAAGGGGGCGCAGGAGGCGCACGAGGCGATCCGTCCGGCGGGGACCGAGATGCGGCCCGTTGACGAGACCGGCCTGAGCGGCCGTGAGGCGGCGCTCTACGACATGATCTGGAAGCGAACCGTCGCCAGCCAGATGGCCGAAGCGCGCGTCACCCAGATATCCGCCAGGATCGGCGCCGGGGACGCCATCTTCCGGGCTTCGGGTAAGCGCATCGATTTTCCGGGCTTCTTCCGGGCGTACGTCGAAGGGTCGGATGATCCGGAGGCTGCGCTCGAGGACCGCGACGAGCCACTCCCCCCGCTGCGTCGAGGAGACATCCTCGACCTTCGTGACCTGGAGGCTATCGGCCACGAAACCCAGCCGCCGGCGCGGTTCACCGAAGCCTCTCTGGTGAAAACCCTCGAGGCTGAAGGGATCGGCCGGCCCAGCACCTACGCGACGATCATCGGAACGATCATCGATCGGGGGTACGTCGAACGGCACGGATCGCAGCTCGTCCCGACCTTCACCGCGTTCGCCGTGACCGAGCTGCTCGAGCGCTACTTCCCATCTCTCGTGGATACGCGGTTCACCGCCCGGATGGAGGAGGAGCTCGACGAAATAGCCGAGGGGAGCGCGGACTGGCTGCCGTACCTGAAGAACTTCTACCTGGGCGACCAGGGCTTGGAGCGGCAGGTCATCGAGGTAGAGAAGCGGATCGACCCGCGGGAAGCGTCGACGGTGCGACTGGAGGGCTTGCCCGCCGCTGTCCGAATCGGCAGGTTCGGGCCGTTCGTGGAGGTACGGAACGGCGATGAGAGCATCACCGCATCCCTGCCGCCGAACGTCGCGCCCGCTGATCTGTCGGAAGAGGATATCCAGCGGCTGGTACGGGCGAAGAAGGAAGGTCCGGACGTCCTCGGCCGCGATCCGGAGACGGGTGAGCCGGTACTCCTGCTCAGCGGCCGCTTCGGTCCGTATGTCCAGCTCGGGGAGCCCCGGGACGGCGAGAAGCCGAAACGTGCCTCCCTCCCGAGGGGGATGACGCCGGAATCGGTGACGCTCGAGCGCGCCTTGCAGCTTCTGTCGCTGCCACGCAAGCTCGGCAAGCACCCGAAAACAGGGAAGGACATCGAGGCCGGTATCGGCAGGTTCGGTCCCTTCGTGGTGCACGACGGTGATTTCCGGTCGCTCGGTCCCGAGGACGATGTTTTCACCGTCGACCTCGGGCGGGCGCTGGAACTGTTGGCGGAGCCGAAGCGGGGTCGCAAGACCTCCGCGGAGCCGATCCGTGAGGTGGGACCGCATCCGGAGGACGGGAAGCCGATCGTGATCCTCGCCGGGCGCTACGGTCCGTACCTCAAGCACGGGACGACCAACGCAAGCCTGCCGAAGGGTACCGCCCCAGAGGATGTAACGATCGAGGCCGCGGTGGAGCTACTGGCGAGTCGTGCCGGCGGGAAGAAGCGCGCAGCGGGCGGAAAACGAAGCTCCGGCGCAACGGCCAAGCGCGCCGCCTCGGCCTCGGCCAAGCGAGCCTCCCCCGGCTCGACCACCCGGAGCAAGGGTTCTTCCAAGGCGAAGCCGAGGAAGAGCAAATCGCGATAGTCCGCGCACTGCGGAGACACCCGTGCGGGATCGAGAAGATGTCGGAAGTCATCGTCGTTGGAGGCGGCCTTTCAGGTAGTGAGGCCGCTTTTCAACTCGCGGAGCGCGGTCATTGGGTCACGCTCTACGAGATGCGCCCCCACCGCGGTACGCCCGCGCACCAGACCGACCTCCTCGGTGAGGTCGTCTGCACCAATTCCTTCAAGTCTACGGATCCGACCAACGCCCACGGGCTCCTGAAGACGGAGATGAGGGCGCTGGGCTCGATCCTGCTGCGGGTGGCGTCCGAAACGAGCGTTCCGGGCGGGACAGCGCTCGTTGTGGACCGGGCCGAGTTCGCCCGCAGGATGACCGAGGTAGTCCAATCGCATCCGCGAATCCGCGTGGTCCGCGAGGAGGTGACGGAGCTCCCGGAGGGCCCGGCCATCATCGCGACGGGCCCGCTCACCTCCGACGCCCTGTCCGAGCGCATCCGGGACGCGCTCGGCACCGACGGCCTTTCCTTCTTCGACGCGATCGCTCCGATCGTCTCCGGCGATTCCCTGGACTACGACATCGTCTTCCCCGCCTCCCGTTGGGGCAAAGGGGGCGGCGACGACTACCTGAACGCGCCGTTCACCCGCGAGCAGTACGACGCCTTCATCGAAGCGTTGAAGGGAGCGCAGTCCCACGAGGGGCACGATTGGGATCAGGTCCCGTACTTCGAGGGCTGCCTGCCGATCGAGGTGATGGCTGCCCGTGGGGAGGAAACGCTGCGCTTCGGGCCGATGAAACCGGTGGGACTTCCCGTTCCACACTGGGGCGGGCGGCGGGCCCACGCGGTCGTGCAGCTTCGGCGCGAGGACCGCGCGGGCCAGATGTGGAACCTCGTGGGCTTCCAGACCCGCCTCAAGATCGGCGAGCAGGCGCGCGTGTTCCGCATGATTCCGGGACTCCAAGAAGCCGAGTTCCTGCGCTGGGGCTCGATCCACCGGAACACCTACCTCAACTTCCCGGCGCGGCTGACGCCCCACGGTTCGCTCGAGGAACGACCGGACCTTATCTTCGCCGGGCAGCTGACGGGTGTGGAAGGCTACACCGAGTCGACGGCGGTGGGCATCCTCGCGGCGGTCAACCTGGACCGGATCGTCCGCGGAAAAGAGCCCGTGCTACCGCCGACCACGACGATGCTGGGCGGCCTGATGCGCTACCTGAGGGAAACCGATCCGCGCCACTTCCAACCGATGAACTCCAACCTCGGCCTCATCGATCCGCTGCCGGAGCGTGTGAGGGACAAGCTGCGGAAGCGGCAGATGATCGCGGACCGCGCGCGCGAGGACTTCCGCCGATGGATGGAGGCCCACGACATCACGTCGGCCGAAGCCGCCGCCGCGGCGTGAGGCGCGACGCCGGCCAGGACGGCTCCCGGTCGGGCTCGGTGGAAGCCGACCTCTCCGACTTCCTCGTCCACATCGCGGATGAGCGCCAGCTGTCGCCGCGTACCGTCTCGGCCTACGCTCGCGATCTCGAAGAAGTCGTCGAGTTCTTCAACCGCTACTACGGCGCGGACAGCTGGACATGGAGCGGGGTAGACCGGCTCGCGATCCGCTCCTTCATGGGCGACTGCATGAGTCGCCGTGGGCTCTCCCGTCGCTCGGTCGGCCGGAAGCTCTCTTCCCTGCGTTCGTTCTTCCGTTTCCTGCACATCGAGGAGCGCATCGAGGCGAACGTCGCCCGAACCGTGCGCGCGCCGAAACGGGAGCGTACGCTGCCCGCGCATCTCACGCGTGAGCAGATCGACCGTCTGTTCGAGGCGGCGGAAGGTCGCGCGCTCGATGGCGGGTTCCACGCCGTCCGCAACCACGCGATCCTCGAGCTGCTCTATTCCAGCGGATTGCGGCTCTCCGAACTGCAGGGGATCAACACGTCGGACCTGGACCTGGTCGGGGAACGCGTGCGGGTGCTCGGGAAGGGTCGCAAGGAGCGAATCGTTCCGCTCGGGCGACCTGCGATCCGGACCCTTCGGCGTTACGAAGCGCGGCGGGACGAGCTGATCGCGAACACGCCGGGAAGCGACCGCCGCGCACTTTTTCTCGGCCAGAGCGGCAAGCGCCTTTCGGCGCGGCAGATCCAGAAAATCGTCAGCGAGTACCTGGATCGGATTTCGGAGGACAGCGGCCTGTCGACGCACTCGCTGCGGCACAGCTTCGCGACGCACCTGGTGGATGGCGGGGCCGACCTGGTCGCGGTCAAGGAGCTGCTGGGGCACGCGAGCCTGTCCACCACCCGTATCTACACGCACACGTCGACGGAGCGGTTGCGGAAGGTCTATCGCGACGCACACCCGCGCGCCTGAAGCGCGGTCGAGCGAGGCAGGGAAGGGAAGGTTGCGGACCCAGTGTCCGGGTGATGGGTATTCGGGATGCCTGAGAAAATGGGGGGATATCGCCTCGGTCAGGGGCCGGGGCGCCCGTTCACGAGGAGAACGCGCGGAACCGCATCGATGATCGAAATTCACGCTACGACGATCCTGGCCGTGCGCAAGGATGGAAAGGTAGCGCTCGGGGGGGATGGGCAGGTGACGATGGGCGAGACGGTGATGAAGGCTTCTGCGCAGAAAGTGCGCAAGATCCGCGACGGAAAGGTGCTCGCCGGCTTCGCGGGCTCCGTCGCCGACGCCTTCACGCTGTTCGAGAAGTTCGAGGAGAAGCTCGAGCGGTATCCGGGCAATTTGTCGCGCGCGGCGGTGGAGCTCGCGAAGGAGTGGCGTTCGGATCGGGTCCTTCGCCGGTTGGAAGCGCTCCTGGCGGTCGCCGACCGCGACAACATGTACGTCCTCTCCGGCAACGGCGACGTGATCCAGCCGGATGACGAGATCATCGGGATCGGCTCGGGCGGCGCGTATGCGCTCGCCGCGGCTCGTGGCTTGAAGGAGCACAGTGATCTGCAGGCCGCGGATGTGGTGCGGCGGGCGCTGGAGATCGCCGCCGACATCTGCATCTACACGAACCGCAACATCACCGTGCTCGAGCTGGATTGAGGATATTGCACTGGTGAGCAAGGAGGGCACCGGAGTCGTCCCCGCGGGAGAAGGGCAGGAGGAGGAACTTCCGTGGCTGGATGAACTGACGGCCCGGCAGATCGTCGCGGAGCTGGACAAGTACATCGTCGGACAGGACGACGCGAAGTTGGACGTGGCGTTCGCGCTCCGGAACCGGTGG
>CAZJEH010000054.1:0-19844 GCA_964544905.1 uncultured Gemmatimonas sp. | reverse complement strand
CGATCGCGTCGAAGTCGCTGACCCGCTTGAGCGCTGGCCACGGGAAAGGCCCGTGCTTGGCCCCGTGGGCGCATAGCGCCAGCAGCATCCACGATGGGTCGAGGACCCGCAGTTCTGCCGCGCCGACACTCTGAGACCGCGTGTGCCGCCACAGCTTCTCGCAGTCCATCACGGGGGACATGTAGCGTCCCGTGGAGCCCCAGTGGACGTCCACACCCATCTGACGCTCTTCATGCCACATCGTCGCGACGCCGCCACGGCGGCTGAACAGATGGTCCGGCGTCATCCCGATTCGTCGCCGCGGCTGGTAGCCTCGCTCCTCCATCACCCGACGAACGGTCGGCAGGTCGCGGCGCCGAACGATGATGTCGAGGTCGGTGAACGTCCTGAGCTCCGGGCTCGGGTAGACGGAGTAAGCGAGCGCCGGCCCCTTCCACAGCACCGCGGGAGCGCCCTGCTCCTCGAGCGCCTTCAGCAGGATGGCCGCTTCACCCACGAGGCGCAGGTTGCGGGCGGCGAGATGGAAGTAATAGTGCCGGAGATCGGCCAGGACCTTCGGCGGCACGAGGTCCGCCGCGGCACCGGAGAGATGGTGAAACAGGAGCGCCGATATATGATGACGAGCGGCGAACAGACGCACCTCCTCCCACTCGATCGGGGAGTGCAGGAGCGACCTGAGCGCTGTCTTCGCCTGGTCGTCAAGAACCGTCCGAGCGCAGATCAGAACGATCCGGCGTTCGCGATCGAACGCTTCCGGGGCTTCCCGCTCCGAGGGCAGCGGGAGCTGCATATCGGGCATCCTACGGTTGTGTCTGGTTCATGGGTTCGTACCCGCCCGGCGTCGCCAGCGGAACGGAATGGTCACCCGCCCCGGGGCCGATCGTCCCGATAGCTTGCATCCATGCTGTGGTTGACGCTGCGCCACCCACTGCAAGTGGCGGGGAAGGGCAGCCGAAGCGTTTTGGAGCCGCGATATGTCGCAATTCCTCCGCGCAGAAACGGGAGTTCCACCCCCGCGCCTCGAATCCGGCGACCGTCGGTTGGTGTCGAGGGTGTTGCATCGACGCGACATACTGCGGCGCAAGCGAAGCGATCCGAGGTGTTGCGCCGCCGGCCTCGCCTACGGCCGCCGACAGGGTCAGGGCCGCGACGGCGTGGAGAAGCGCAGCAGCGACTCCCCGTCCACGCTGTGCGGCCCGTAGCGCACGATCCAGTGCAGATGCGGTCCCGTCACCCGCCCGGTGGCCCCGATCCTCGCGATGGTGTCGCCCGGCTCGACCATCGCGCCCGGTGACACCAGCTGCTCGCTGAGGTGGAGATACGCCGTCACCAAGCCCGCGCCGTGGTCGATGTAGACGACCTTTCCACCGAGGTAGAACTCGTCGACGATCGCGACACGGCCCCGGGCCGGCGCGAGAACCGGCGTGCCGACGGCGCCCGCGTAGTCCGTCCCCGTATGGCGGCTCTGGACCCGGCCGTTGAATGTGCGGCCGTGGCCGAAGCCGCTGGTGATCCGGCTGGTGCGCGGGGCGACGAAGGGGGGCTCCCACATACGAGGAGTATCGTGCGAGCGCCGGGAAACCTCGAGGGCACGGGCTGCCTCGGCTTCGATCCGTCTCTGAATCTCGGGCGGCTGGGGCGAGCCATACTCGGGGGCCACCGTCAGGCGCTGCATCGCGTACGTCCCGGCGGCGATGGGGATCAGGTATTCTCGCGTCGTCTCGCCGCCGCTGGCAAAGCGAAGCCGGAGCCTGCGTTCGCCGACCGAGTCCAGGGGGGCGGCGGCCATGGCGACCAGCGATCCGGAATCGCGCTGCTCGAAGTGGAGCGGCTGGCCCGCGAAATTCCCTTCCACGCCCTCTGCCGGTCCCCCTTCGACAACGATCGCGAAGAGCGTTCCTTCCATCGGCGACTCGGGAGTCCAACGAGCCACGATATCACCGGGAGAGATCGCCGCGGCCGACTGTCCGGGGGAGGCCGCAGGTGACAGCAGCGACACAATCGCCATCAACGTGATCATCGCCAGCGCATCCGACCGTTCGGTCGCTCCCATAGGCGCTCTCTTGGGATCGAGACGGTACGTCGGCGAGATGAGTGGGAGATCAACGGGCAGCCGAGATGGCATTGGAGTGCCGGGTTCGGGTGGCTGGCGGTGACACGCACTGAGCAACCCGGCGAACGAAGATTTGTTCCGAGGGTTCTTCGCTATGGTTGGGTGAACTGGCGGGGCACGGCACGGTTCCCAGGCCTGCCGAGTGGGCCGTTGGCCTGCGCGGATGCCGCGCCTGTGAGCATCGCACCCGAGAACGCCCTGGAATGAGGGGTCTGCCGACGGGAACCAGGATCCCATCCCGAGCTTGGGGGAACGCAGACGGTTGGGGCGCCCGAACACCCGGCACGCAACCCTCCGCGTCCCTATCCCTCGAACACCAAGCAACGCGAGCGGGAGCCGAGGTTCTGGAACGAGAAGAACCTCCGACTCCCGCCCGCTGATCGTTCTTTATCGCCCGTCCAAGCGACGAGGCCACTCATCGTTACTCAGCGCCTCGATCGCTTGCGGCGACCCCCATGCGCCTAGGTGTCCCTCCCTCCACCCCGCACGATGTCGACGACGCGCCCGCAAATCGTCCCGGTGACGTGGAAGGCCTTCGTCTCCGGATCAAAGTGTTCCGTCACATCGACCTCACACGTTCGCGTCCGGTCGCCGATGGTGGTCGTCGTGGATCCGACCCGGGTGACGTCGTACGACAGGACCTCCTTGCCCGTGCCGCGCTGCTCCGGGAGCTGATACGAGGCGTTTCCGGTCGCGGTGATGGAGCCGTCGATGACCACCAGCACATCCACCCGCCGCCGCGGGTGAACGAAGGCGCACTCGTCGTGGAAGTGCGTGGTGGTCCAGTTCGTCTCGAGGATACGGGTGGATGGATCGAAGGTGGAGTTGCCTTCGCCGGTCACGCCCCGGCTACCCCCGGCGGGGCAATCGACCACCCTGGAGAACTCGTGTGAGCCTGTCCTCAGCTCTTCGGCGCTCTCGGCCGACCATCTGGCCGCGACGTCGTCATCCACGAGGAAAGAAGCCAAAACCTCTGCATCGTCGGCGGTCAGGTCCGAACTCGTGGGCTCGGTTCCACTATCGGAGCAGCCAGCGGCAACCGCGGCCAGCGCGAAGCTCATCAGTAGCTTTCGAGTGTCTACCATTCTCTTCTCCTTCGCCGGAACAGCGGAAACACCTGAGTGGAATGGATGAGGCGGGCGGCGCGCGAGGATGAGCCGAAACGGGGAAGCTCGGGTGCTCGCGTACGCTGCGCGATTGAATTATCGGACGGTCGACGGCTGCGAAGCGACGCTTGGGACAGCAAGCGGCAATCAGCGTTCGGGTCGCTGCCGTGGAGAGGGAGGAATGCTTCCCTCGCCCTCCCGTCACGTCCATGAGTGCGACGTGGACCGCCTTCTTCTAGACGACCCATCCAACTCTGTCATCACCTGGGAGGTGCGGAACGTCTATCGGGACACGCCGCGAGGTTGTCAGGGAGTCGGAGCACACCAGGATTGGCGGCCGCATCCGTCGGCGAGACGGCTGAACGTGCGGTTGGGATGCGCGGTACGGCCTCAGCCGGGGATCGGATCAGAGCGTGTTGGTCCTCGAATTAGAAGAATCGGCGGAGTATGGCGAGCAGCAGGGAGAGGATGATGGAAATCACCAGCATCGACGCGAGAGGGAAATAGACCCTCACGTTCGGCCTCTCTACTCGAAAGTCGCCGGGGAGGCGCCCAAACCAGCCCAGCGCGCCAGACAGCGCCAGCACGCCGATCAGGATCAGAATGACTCCCAGGACGACCAGCGTCCAGCCGACGGAAAATCGTTGCAAAGCTATCTCTCTACGGGTCTGACACTCATGGTCCCCGTGGGGACAGGGTCAGGTTCGTTGCGAGGAGGCCGTCCGAGCGGCCGCGACCCGATCGTCCATGTCGCGGCCATCGTTACTCCCATCCGGTTCGCTGCTCCGCGGTGCCCACCATATCCCCTGCCTCGCTGTCCGCGACCGTCCTGCCCGCTGCCGCCCGCGCCACGCTCGATTGGTCGGGCTGCCTCGCAATTGCGCGATACGGTGGGCCGATGCGGGGACATCAGCCGAGCGGCTTCCTCCCCACGAACACCACGAGCGGCGTGCCGAACTCCGAGTACGGGAACGGGATTCCCTGGGCCTCGAATCCGGCTTCCTCCAGCAGTCGCAACCACACCTCTCTGGAGAACAGTCCCTCCACGTGCCGGTCGTGCTCGACGCGCATTTCTCCGTCCTTCTCACGGAGAAGGTAAGCGTAGTCCACGGTATACGTGCAATCGGACGGGTCGGGGTCCCAAGTCCACTCCAGGTAGCGCAGCGCGCGGTCCTTCCCGTCGACCCCACCGTGGCTGGTCGATTCGCGGAACGTCTCCCGTACGTGATCGGGCGCGAGCACCGCGACCCCGCCCGGCTTGCAGTGCACGTAGGCGGTACGAATAGCCTCCCGGAGTTCCTCCTCGGAGGTCATGTAGCAGATCGCGTCGTGGATGAACACCGCGTCGAACTCGCGGTTCAGCCGAAGGGTCCGCATATCCCCCTCGATGTGCTCGCACTCGGGGTTCAGCTCCTTACTCACGGCGAGCATCTGGGGGGACGAATCGACGAGGGTGAGAGTGAACTTCTCCTTGAGATGGGAGGCGTTGCTTCCTCCGCCACTGCCGAGCTCGAGGAGCGTCTGGACTGGGTCGCGGCTGTACGCCTGGATCACCAGCGCGTAGAAGGCTGCTTCCTCGGTGTAGTCCTCCGGTGGCGACAAGAGCGGCCACCAGCCGGCGAGGTCGGAGTAGAGCTTCGGCCCTTCGCGGCCGACGGGGTGACTCATCGGTGGTCCCGTACAGGTTTCGGAATCGCTTGTGTGCCGACTCCCTACTGGGCGGAGGCTGGAACCGGCGTGTCGCACATGCTAGGTCGGCGTACCCGCGCGAGGCAATGGTGAGGCCGGGCGCCCATGAAACAACGCCGGGAACGGACGTGTACGACCCCTTCAGCACGAACGCCGCCAAAGGCCCTGTTCCTCGTCGGGCCGCCGGTGGCCGTGTCCGCCACGAGCATGCCGACACAGCAGTTCCGAGGTGCCCTCCCCATGATCTACGAAGAGGACGTTCTCACGGACCTCGATCAGCTCCGGTCCCGCTACGAGGTTCTTCGCCGGTTGGGTCGTGACGGTTCGTCCCATGTATACGCCGTTCGGAGTCGGGATTCGCATCGGCACTACCTCGTGAAGGTGATGGAAGATAGTGGCGAGGCGCGGACGAAGCCGGACGCGCTTCACCTTTGGCAGGCGCACACGGTCCGCGCGCTCGAGCACCCGAAGCTCATGACCCTGCATGCCGTCCACTATCTACAGGGCGGCGCGGTCGCGCTGGCGATGGATCGACGTAGAGGGCGCACGCTCGCCGAACTTCTCGACGAGGTGGGCCCGCTGTCGACACGACGCGTCGAGCACGTACTCCGCGATGCGGCTGAAGCGCTGGCGTACCTGCACTCGCGCGGAGTCGTGCATCGCGGGGTGCGTCCCGCGAGCATCTTCCTCGACCAGGACCTCGGCCACGCGAGGCTCGCCCATTTCGGCGTCGATCGGAACGAAACGGCCGACGAGCTCGGGAACGAGGTTCGAGCTCTCTTGCGGATGTTCAGCTACCTCGCGCCCGAGCAGATCGCCGGGCGGAATGTTGTCGATGGCCGCCGGTTGGGGCCCAGGACCGACCTCTACAGTCTCGGCCTGGTGGGGTACGCGATGCTGGCCGGCCGCGATCCGTGGCAGGGGCGGACGCTGGAGGATCTCCTGGAAGCACGTCGTCAGAACGAGCTCACGCCGATCGTCGAGCTTCGCCCTGACGTGCCGGTTAGCCTCCGGGAAGCGGTCGAAGGTTGCCTGGCGACGAACCCGCGTCGAAGGTGGCGAAGTGTCGCGGAGTTCATGGCTGTGCTCGATCCGTCCGGAGCGGTGGAGGTGCCCGAGCCTGTGAGGCCGTCGGCGGCGGAGGGGATTCTCGGCGAGGGGATCCGGATCGTGTCGGCCGGCCTTTCGGCTCGACCCCGCACGGGGGCGTTCGCGAGGTTCGGCGTTACCGCTGTGGTGGCTGTTGCCGGCGTGGTGACGGTGAGCACCGTACGCGGTGGCGGGGATCCCGTGGCGATGAAGGAAGAACGCGTCGCGGAGTCCGCGCCGGCGTACGAGGTGCCAGTGCCTCAGCCTACGACGCCCGCGGCTTCCACTGCTGAAGAGCCTTCGGCCAAGGCCTCGGCGCCGCGACGCGTCCGTGCTCCTCGACCCGATTGGACCGATCCGTACCTCGAGGAGATAGGGCAACCGGAGCCGAGATCGGCGAGGGCTTCAGCTCAGGAACCGTCCGCGGCGCCCGTCGGCCAGCAGTTCGCGGCATCGAGGTCGACGGCCGTGCTCGGGATGGCGGTCGAGCGCAGGGCGGTTCAGCTCCTGGGCGAACCGCTCGCGGCCGTCATCGGGAACCGGCGCTGACCGATCGACAGCGAGCTATCGGGGGGCGTCCGTCACGCGGGTTCCTGCGACATCGCGCGGGGCGCTCCCCCCGGAATCGGCGGCCGCAACCGTTCCTTTGGCCTGCGCCGGTCAGGCGCCCCCGTGACTGTGAGCTTCCCGGCGACGTGCCGCGCCCCGGATCGAGCGGATCGAGGAATCGTTCCGCACGACCGACAGCCGCGCCGCGCGCGTTTCCGTCGTCGTGGTCGGCCCCATGCCGGCGCTGCGATGAGCCAGCACCAGGTAGTAGATGATCTCGGCACGGCCTCCCGGAATACCGAGGCTCTCCGTGTACGCTTCCACCGCTTCCCCCACCGCCATCACCGGCTGAAGGAGCTCAACGAACTGGACGGCGTTCTCCACGTGCGCCCAGAGCAGATCCGTCTCCGTGCGACCGGTGTGGTACTCAACCCATTCCCGCAGCTCGAGATTCACTCGTCCGCGTAGACGCTTACGGATCTGTGCGAGCACCGACTGCGGGGTATTCACTCCATCTTCGCGCGGCGTGTCCCCCACGTAGGACCGATGGGTGTTCCGCCGCCCGAGCGATACCATGACCCGCTGGAAGAGATGGTCCGCGTCCGGCCCGTCGAGTCGGTGAAGGCGCGCATAGATGCTGAGTGCCCGCGCGGGTTCCACTTCCCCTCGCGCTCGATCGACCAGCTCCATCGCGGCGCGGAAGTGGACGTCCATCAATCGCTCTCGCGCGAGCGCGTCGAGGAGCTGAACCTGGCGCCGGAGCGGCGCCGGGACGGACCGTGAGGTGAGTCTTGGCATGGCCAGGCGTGGGATGGAGCAGTGAATATCCGTGCGGCGGGGGCAACCTGCCGGACCCGCACATCGTTCCACGAAGTATCGTCACCCCGGGCGAATGAGTTCAGTGACGGTGGGCTGGCTGTGACCCGATGGTGGTCATCCACGCGGCTCAGAATGCAGCCGCCCATGCTGGTCCACCCGGTGGGCCGGGCGCGGTAGGATGAGGCTGCGGGAACGGGACCGCGACTCTACGAGGACGTCCTGCGGCGACGCGTGGGTCTCTTCGCCGATACGAGCGAACCGGTACATGTCACTACAACAATCTCGGTGACCTTCGTGACCGGATGGGTGACCTGGAGGGCAGCGAGCGCGCCTTCCGGGAAGCGCTTCGCCTCCGCCGGCTCGCGTTACCGCCCGACCATCCCAGCTTGGCGCTGACGATGAACAACCTCGGGACCGTGCTCACCAATCTCGGGCGATTGGACGAGGCGGAAGCGGTTCACCAGGAGGCAATGGACATCTTCGTTCGCGTGCTCGGGCCGGATCACCACCGGGTCGGGCTTTCAGCGTACAACCTCGCGCGCGTGCATCGTCTCTCCGGCCGGCTGGCAGAGGCCGAGTCCCTGCTGGCGGAGACACTTCGGATCGATCGCGCCACCTATGGCGAGAGCCATCTGGAAGTTGGGCTGGACCTTCGGCAACTGGGGGAGATCCAGAGGGAGGCCGGTGACTGCGGAAAGGCCGCCGTTACCCTGACGGAAGCCGACGCCATCTTCGAGACCAACAGCGTCCCTCTCTCGGAGCGACGACGACTACTCGTCCGGTCGAACCTCGGTGCCTGCCTCCTCGCGCTCGGTCGAACCGGGGAGGCCGAGGCGGTCCTCCTCCCCACCATACGCGCGGCCGAGGCCGACTCGAGCGCTGACCCGGCCGCGCACCGGATGCTGCTCGAACAGGTGGAGTCTCTGTTCCGGGCAGCGGGATCCCACGAAGAGGCAGAAGCTACGCGGCAGGGTCCGTGACACCGCGGGCGCGACCCGGGCGTCCTTTCGCTCCTACTCGAACGTCAAGGTCGCCTGCACCGCCGACTCGGCCGTGAAGCTGCACTGGCTGCACCCGGCTCCGGTGTTCACTCTCGCATTGGTGGAGAACTGATAGCGTCCCGGCTGAAGCACGATCGTCACATCCGGTGGCGGGTCGCCGTTCCACGACTGCGCGGACAGCATCACCTCGAGCGTCGCGTTGTTGGACGGATTCACCCTCCGCAGTCCGATCTCCGCCCGCGCCTGTTCCGTCCTCACGGCGCTCGCCCCGTCCTGCGGACGCGCGAAGATAGTGCCCGCGATGTGCACGGCCCGAGCCGCTCCAACGACGTCGAAGTGAACGCTGACGATCCCGAAGGACTCGGCGGTGGGCGAGCCCGCGAGTCCCTGCTTCATCAGGCTCGCGTGCCCGGTCGAGACGATCGAGGTCAGCTCGTTGCCCGCGCCGAATGTTATGGTGCCGGTAGCGCCCCCCGTGGCCGAGCTCGAGCCGGCGACTTCGTGATTCACGCTCGCCGAGAGTTCATTCTCGTAGACGAGCTGGCCGGAGACGTCGTCGACCAGATCCTCCTCGATGATCGGCTCCTCCGCGTAGCCGACTCAGGCGTGAGCCGTCACGTGATGCCGGGTAGATACCAGTAGCACGACACCCGCATGACCTGCGATGGTCGTATCCGCGCAGACGGCCGAGAGCTGCAGCGCGGTCGGTGGCGGAGCGTCATAGTCGAAGCAGGTGTGCAGCGTTACGTTGACCGACGGCCCATCGGGGGTGACCATCACCGTCCCGATGCCATCAGACAACGTCAGCGAGTCGGGCGAAGCCATCCCGCCGGAGACGGAGATGGTCGTCCGGAGCGGCGCCGTGAAGTCGTCTGGCGCACCGCCTACATAGCTGAGACCGGCCCGGAACTCGAGTTCCACCGGAAGGCCCTGCACGACTTCCGTCGGCAGTTCGACGGCCGCATAGCCGATCTCGAAACAGAGCGACTCCAGGAAGCTCGCCCGGTCCAATCCGTTCGCCTCGTTCGCGAGCCCGAACTCCTCCGCCATGCGCTGCACATCCAACGCGAGCAGTGCCAACAACCAGTCTCTCTCCGTCACGCACTCAACGTTCAGGTAGTCGATGCGACTCCGGAGCGCCGTCGTGGCCAGATCCCGGGCTTCCTCGATCTCACCGGCCAGTGCGTCCAGCACCTCAGCCGCCAGCTCCGGGAAAGTGGTCATCATACCGAACCACAACCGCCACTCGGAAACCGCACCGTCCAGGCTCGAGAAGGAGCTCGCCGCGGCCTGGAGCGTCGGGCGCACGCCGTCCTGGTACCAGCGACGCAGTATCGTTGCGACAGTGTTCGCGTCTGGAGCTCCATTGCTGGCCGTCGCCGCCATGTCGAATACCGCCGTGACGCTGGGATCTTCCTCGGCCGGAGGCGCCACTGCACTCCCGTCCTCGAGGTTCGCTACTCCCGCCCCGCTGAAGTGAGGAACGAGCAGGGTCGCCTGCGTCCCTGAGCGGTTGATCGGGTGGAGCGATAGACTGGAACCATCGTTCGGAAAGCCGACCCCGATCAGTTTGGAGAGAGGCGGCGGGTCGGGCAGGTCGATGATGAGCCTTGCCGGCTCCCGCAGCACCAGCCCGTCGGGCGCGAAACGCGCCCCGCCCCGTAACGTCAGGAAGGGAGCATTGGCCAGTTCGGAGATCGGCGTCAGGGTGACCGTCGTCGGCTCGGCGAGCGCCAAAGGAGGGATCTCAAGCCGATAGCCGATTCCGGCGTTGCTCTGGGTCTCCAGCACTCCGCCCTCGGGGCCGACCTCCAGGCTCACCGCCCGCTGCGACTCGAGCTGAGGGGTTACATCCAGAACCCGCGCGGTGACCGACTTCTGGAGTGAGCCCGCGGCAACCCGGATCGAAGTCTGGCCGATCCGGACTCCCCGTACGAGCCCGGAAGCGTCGATGGTCACAACGGTCGTGTCGTCGCTCGACCACTGGGGAGTGAAACCAGCCGGCAGTTGGTTCATCGCCTCGCCGAGCCGGTCCACAACGGTCAGTGAGAGCTGCCGCGTGGCTGCCATCGCCAGATCTACCGGATCAGGCGTGACCACCAGCGAAGTGGCAACCGGATCCGGCTGCCGCGGGCCCGCCGGATCGTCGCCCCCACATGCGGCCAGCACCAGTGCGAGGAGGATCGGGGCGTAGAAACGAGGAGGAGTTGAGATTTTCACGTGCGGATTGCCGGTGTTCGGTCGCGAATGGATGCCCATGTTCGACCACGTTCGAGTGAACCGGACGAATCATGGGCCTATACGCGCGAGCCATCCGCGCGGGATCATCTTTGACAGAACCGCTTCGCCCTGAAGAGGTCCGAGCGGACCCGGCGGGCTTACCGACGTCGTAGCCGGCTGACCGCACCGAGCGCGAACGCCCCCGGCGAGGGCGAACCACTCCGGTATGCGTGGCGTGAACCGGGACGGGCGACGCACGTGTGCCCGAGATCCCGCTTTTGAACACTTCGGATGAACGCACGAGGGTGCCCGGTCGGACCTCACTCGGCGTCCGCACCGCCCGCCTCGCAGCGCTCGTATTGGCTATCCTGCCGCCAGGCGAAAGCGGCCAGGATCTGGGTGGCTGGACGAGGTGACGATCGAATCTAGTTCGTGTGTCGTCATCGAGGAAGGAGTACCCGGGGCGCGGGTCCCAATCCCGTGGCCTCGATCCAATACTCACGGCGTGACGAGGCCGTCGATCCTGATCACCTCGAACGCAGTGCTGGGAACGCTCTTCAGGGAGCCGAGCGCCGAGTCGCTCCAGCGTGGGTCCGGCGCTCCGCTGATGTACCAGCCGCTCCCGTTGTCGGCGAGGAACATCCCGTAGCGCTTCAGTGCCTCGAGAATCACCCTCGCCTCGGCAGAGTGGCCCGACGTGTCGTAGTCAGCGCGAAGTCTCACACGCATACCCATCGGCGGAAGGTCGGGGTCGGCGCTGCTGCTCGCCCAGTGGCGCGCGGGATGGACGTACGCGCGGCGCGTCCGCGGGCAGGTGAAGCGCAGCGCGTGACGGATCTCCCCTTGCTCCACGACCTCGTCGTAGCGGACCAGGCCCGGGAAGATGGGTAGGCCCGCCGCGTCAGCCGAGGTCCATCCCGCCGGGCGGAGCTGGTTCGAATTCAGGTCGAAGATGGCGCCCGATCCCGCCCGCCACCTGGCCCCTCCATCGAGCGGATGTGCGTCGAACAGCTCGTACAGGATCCAGTTATCGCGATCGACGACGATGACGTGGCGGTCACCGGTGCCGCCCGGTCCGCCCTCGATCGGCGCGTCTGCCGGGATCGGGTAGGGGCCCGGATCACTTTCGTCGGCGTAGTCGAACGAGACGGGTACGCGGGGCTGATCGCCGTCCACGACGATGTGCGGGATGCCGTTCGGGGCGCCGTTCCAGGTGGTCCCGAAGTCCGGGTGGAGGTTGCGGATGCCGCAGCTGGCGATCAGCACGTCCGAGTTCGGATCGACCGGGGCGTCAGCGATCTCCGTGTTCCATGGATTGTCGGACGGGAAGGGGCGAAGGCCGTTGAGGGAGGCCCCAGGGCCGAGTCCCGGGCCGATCCGGGCCGCGGGGCCTGACGGGGACTCGGCGCAGGCCGCGAGCGCGACCGCCATCAGCAGCGTGAGCGGTCGGTTACGTCTGGACCCGAGTCGCCGCATCCCCATCGGATCGAACGTTCCGATCATCCCCTCGCATCGTCCAGCGCGTCGATCAGCTCAGCGATCATCCGGTCCGCGGAGAAGTCGGCGAGGACCTCGAGGTGCGCGCGGATCTCCTCGGTGGACATGTTCGCGAGCGCGATGGCACTGACGACCCCATCAACCGCGGGTTCGCCGCTGGCGAGTAGCGGCCGCACCGGCGTGGTGGCGCGGACGTTCTCCTTCCAGATCCGCCGTCCGCTCCTGCCATCGAGCAGGAACAGCTCCGCGTCGATCAGGAAGCTGGCGGCGCTGTTCCAGGCCGAGGAGGTGATCCCGTAGCGGTAGATACGAATCTCGATCTCGTAATCGCTGGATCCCGGCGTCTGGACGGGAACCGCGCGCAGGTGTCTGGCGGCGCTGTCGAGCACGCGCGCCGCCATGCGGTCGCGCACATTCACGCTCGCAGCGGCGTTCCGCAGTCGGGGCATCGCCTGGCTCGCGCTGACCTCCACCGCGAGTGCACTGCCGATGTTGAGGATCCGCTCGACGGCATCGTCACCCCGAACACCTGCGTATCCACCGCCGAAGATGTCGGGCTGCGGCGGAGCGACGGTTACCACGGACAGGGTGCGGTTGCGGAAGTCGTACTGCGGCAGGCGCTGCTTGTTGGAGCATCCGCTGGCGACCACGGCGGCAAGCACCACTGGCAGCAGGGGTCGCGGTGCGCGAACGACCAAGCTTCGAATGATCATGGGGAACCTCACGGACCTGGATCGTGACCGGACGAACTGTCCGCCTCGTCGCCATACACCAACCGTCGTAGCTCCGATGAGTTTCGGCGGTGGGGTCACGCCCGATGAGCGACGATCAGGGAAGGGGCGTTCTCCTGGCGTCCGGTGTGTGAAAAAGCCGGACCGGTGGGGCCTAACCCAGCAAGCTGTTGCCGCGGAATATGTTCGGAGTTTTTCGCAGGGAAGCGATCCACGCGATATGTCCCTCGACAATGACAGGAGCGGCACAAGAAGGGGGACGGTGGGCGATGTCTGGTCGGCAATGATTCGCTACCTCTGCAAAGCTGGACGGGACGGATGGGCGTCGCGAGGACCCCCCGAAACGCGCAGGCTGTACAGGCTGCGGTCGAGCGAAAAGAAGGCGTTCGCAAGGTGGGCGGGTTCTGGGGAGGAGTAGGGACCCATCGCCCGTTTCCCGTAGCCGCGGTTCCACTGGACGGGTCGACAGTGGCTACGGGGTGAATACACCGGCCGCCCGACCCGTCGTGTGCTGAATTTGGTCGTCCGCGACTTCGGGTTGACCCTGTAGGTCGGCGTTCAGCGCGGCATCGGGAACGGCTCGGTCCGCTGGCACAGCTGCAGCGGCAGTCCCCACGGGTCACGAAGCATAACGATGACCGTGCCATCAGCGAGCGTGTCCTCCTTCACGAGGGTGGCACCCGCGCGCTCGAGTCGCCCGCGTTCGGCGAGGGCATCGGTCGCAACCATGGCGAAGTGGAAGCTGAGCGGATGCATCGCGTTGTAGTCCGGCACCGGCCCGGCGGGATTGTGGTACAGCTCGACGATGACGCGCCCGGTGCCGTCCGCGAGGAAGTGAATGAACGGCGGCTCCTCGCTTCCGCGCACGATGCGGAAGCCCAGGTTTTCGACGTACCATCGCGCCTGTGCGACGGGCTCGGGGACGTTCAGGGCGAAGTGCTCGAAGTTCATTGCCTCTCCGATTGATTTTCGAAGGTCTACTTCCGGCGTAAGAGCCTGTCACCGGGCACGCGGTCGATCGCAACCGCCCGGTTCCTGTGCCCACCGCGGGACCCGATCCGCTTATACTCCAGGGCTATCCCATATTGATTGCTCGAGGCCGTCACTCATGTAATCCAGCCGTTGGTACACGAGCCCATCCTCCATCCTCCGTCTGCCCGTTCCCAGGTGCAGGTGTATCCGAAGGTATGAACAATCGAGGACGATATCGCCACCGTCGTCGTGGGGACGCCATCCTTCCAGATGACGTTGCCCACGAGCAACGGCCAGCCCCAGTCGGCTTCGCCGGTAACGTAGTAGACCAGAGGGGGTAACCCTCGGTGCATGCGGATGTCCACAGCAAGCCTGCATTCCGAGCCTCTTACGAACCGGGGATCAATGGACGAGAGCCGCTCCATGACCGCTGCAGGCGCATCTCGCAGGTACCCAGTCGAACCGATCTGTTCACCCACGCAGAACGCGTCCTTGGATCGATCCGGATACCACGGCTCTACCCATTCCGCGAGGGTCCGGTAGGCGGCGACGAGGATCTCAATATCGTCCTCCGTCAAAGACGACTCCACTCTCGGCGTGCAGGTGGCCGTCCACGTCCTACCCTCATCGCTGAGGGTACAATCGAAGACAGTGCTCACATTCCCGTCAACTGCGTAGACGCCAACTGCGGACGCCATCGAGAGCGAGCCGATGTGGAGCGTGTGGGCACGTTCGCCATCCGCGGTATACCTGGCGCCACCACTCGATTGGCAACCGGAGGCGGCGATGAATGCCGGGTCGGCTCCCGCCAGGCGGAACATCACCGCGTCTCGTGGGTCGTCCGGTACACTGCCTCCCGTGAGCACATTACTCATGCAGTAAGCCGCCGGCGGTTCGAATGTGCTGGCCGAGCTCAATGCCTGGTAAACAGCGATGCTTCGCGTGTCTGTATCGAACCGTAGGTCCTGCCGGCAATGGGCAACGTTCCAGTTCCCCCCCTGCTTGTTCAGCTGGCAGTTAAAGGCGCCGGCGTCCAGGCCGTTTCGCTGGTAGGCTACCGCGCCCCGGGCATAGTCGCGATGCCGTTCGAGATCCTGGACGACGAGCAGCTGCGCCGGGTCCCCGTCTGTTGCAGAAGTCCTTTCGAAAGAGATCGCGCAGGTTGAGACTGGTGCGAACGATCCGGCGGGATCCCGCAGGCTGCCGACGACGGCGGCCGGCGCATCTTGAAGGTCGGTCCAGGGACCCTCACCCAGGCAAGCCGTCGACGCGCCTGCCCAGCCCTCGAGCCCGATCAGGACCTCATAGAGCGCGATGCGGATATCGACATCGTCGTCTGGCGAGCCACCGGGGTCGGTGTTCGGCTCGCACTTCTGAACGGCCCACAACCGGCCGTCGCTCTGGAATGTGCAGTCGAAGTAGCGGGGCACCCAGGTTCCGTCTTGTATGTATCCCGATGCGACGAACCCGCTTCCGACGCGCGCTACCGACTCGATGCTAAGCGCCCGGGCGGATCTCCCTTCGGGCGAAAGGAACTCAATGCCGTTCCATGTGCACGTGCTTCCGCCCACGATCGGCCGTGGAGCGCCTCGCAGGCGGAACAGAACCGCGGCGGCCGGATCTGCTCCTTCCGAAGCTCCCCCCTCGCCGAGACAGAACGCATAGCTGTTCGGGGTACTCGGGTAAGACACCGACAATTCGCGCAGCTGCAGGTAGGCAGCCACCCGCAGTCCGATCTCGGAGGATTCGGCGTCCAACGTGCAGTCCTCCGAAATCCAGGACTCTCCTGTCGATCGAACAGCACAGTAGTAAGTGCTAGCGTCCAGGCTCGATCGCCGCAAAAGCAGCAGTGCCTGTGCCTGGTTGCCGACCCGCTCCATCGCCTCGATGTGGAGCAGAACCGCCGGGTCCCCCGTCCCCGTCAGGGTGCTGTTCAGGCCGACAGCACACGTCGAAGCGGCGACGAACCGGGGATCGGATCCGGCGAGGGCTTCCAGAACGTCCAGAGACGGATCGTGCTGGGCAGTCCATCTGCCGTCGCCCTCGCTCAGGCAGAAACCCGCGATATCCGGAGACCCGTGAGCAGCGGCGACCGCGTCGTAGAGGGCGATGCGGGGAGCCGTCTGCCAATCCAGGCCGGTCTCCTTCGGAGTATCTGTCGGGGTGTCAGTGCAGGCAGTCGCCAGTGTGCATGTCGCGCCGACGACAACCGCCGTCCGCGCCTTCCGGCTAACCCGTTGCCACAGTATGGCTACTGCGCGGTTCTGGGCAATCCTCACAACACCTCCCTGCGATAGGTCTGGAATGAGGCAGCGAGGATCGGTGTTCCTTGCCCCCGCAGGCACACAATGGTGGTACCTGCGTCCTGTCAGGTCAATGATCTGGCGTCTGCGGTCGCCGCTGGGAGCAACGCCGTTCAATGTGCCGTAGACAGAGCGTAGGGGCCAAGCCGCTGATCGGCACTCGCCGTACCGCAGGGCCGCAACAGCCCTGAGCTACCCCTGGTCAGCCCTCTGGTAGATGGCGAGCCACACCGTGTGATCCCCACAGTCCGGATCGTTGACGATGCTGTCGCGGAGAACGAAGCCGTGTCGGACGAGGAGTTCGCGGTATTCTTCAGGCGCCAGGCTCGAATGGTAGAGCGCCTCTCCGCCGAACGTGCCGATCGCCTCGCCGTCCTCCGGCCCGGTGGTGAAGAGGAGTGGGGCACCGGGAAGGGCGTGCGCGGTGAAGCGCGAGAACATGTCGCGCTGCTCGTCCTGTCGCAGGTGGAAAAAGCTGTCCCAGGCGATGATGCCGTGGAATTGCACTCCCAGTGCGAAATCCCGCATGTCCGCCACCAGCCAGCGGCCTCCGGGAAAGCGCGCTCGACACATTTCGATCATGGTAGGGGACGAATCGACGCCGACCACCTCGTAGCCGCGCTCCAGAAGGAACCGGGCGATCGGCTCACCCATCCCACAGCCGATGTCCAGGACGCGGCCGCGCGCCGGAACGTAGGCGAGAAACCGTTCCAGCCAGTTCCTCTCCCGAAGGGACCTGTCCCTCTCTCGATCGAACCGCCGGGCGTGTCGCTCGTACAGGCCCGTGATCGCGCTCGCTGACGGGTGATCGGCCGATCGAGACCTTCTATCGTTGCTCGTACTCGTTCTCGCCGATGTAGTTGCTCAGAGGCCGCGGCCGGATACCATCGGCCACGTCGGTCTTGCCACACAACACTGCAGAAAGCCTGATCCGAAAGGTCGCGCCTGCCCGCTCCGTGCGGTGCCGTCGTTGGCACACGTTCCGACCCTTCCTCGTGCCTTCACCGACCACTACAATTGAACTTCGTCTCGCCCATCGACCACCCCCCGGCGCCCTAACCCGCCCACCAGTGCGGGGCGACCGCGCCGGGCCATCGTCCCATAGCCTCATTCGTCTCTGACGATTGCACCTCGGACGGAGCGCCCCCCATGAAGAAACTTTGGACGAAGAGAGAGTTCCTGGCGGCAGGTCTGGGTACCGGGCTGGGCCTCGGTGGGAGTTTCCTGTTACGCGAGGCGCCGGATGACGTCGTCGCCCAGGCAGCTCCGTCGAGCAGTGGGCCGCAGGGTGTTGGTCGCAACGTCCGCCGCCGGGAAGTTCGCACGACCGCCGTCTTCAAGGCGCCCTCCGACCATCCGAACGGACTCGAGGTGGATCCGGACGGCAGGGGCGTTTGGGTAGCCGAGCAGAAGTTGACCGAGCAGACGGCTGCGGAATACGGTCTGCCCGTCGCCGACGATCCGGCCGAGGCCGCCTGGCTCATCGACTGGAACGGGAACCTGCTGAAGACGGTGATGACGGAATCCCGCAACACCAGCGGGATGGCGGTGGGAGGAGGGTACGTCTGGATGGCGGCGAACGCGGCGCCGTGGGGCATCTTCCAGACGGACATGAACTCGCGGACCGTCAGTCACCGGCAGATGCCCCTGGGTGGAGGAGGGAACCACGGGGCCACCTACAAGGACGGGAAGCTCTGGCTCGTCTCGACACGACTGAGAGCGGTCGTTCGCGTGGATCCGGAATCCTGGGTGCCGGAGTACCTGCTGCCACTGTACAACTGGGACCGGCTCCACGACGTCACGTTCGACGACGAAGGTTACCTCTGGGTCGTCACCGGGGCGCAGTATACCGAGGCGATCGACGACGACCGCGGCGGGCTGGCCAAGTACGACGTCGAGAGCGGCCGGCTGCTGGAGTATGCCGAATTCCCGGAAGGGGTGCCCGACCCGCACGGCCTGACTTTCTACAACGGGGCATTCTACAGCTGTGACGCCGGCATCCACCCGGGTTGGCCGGGGAACCACAGCCCGATGACCGGCTACATCTTCCGGATCGACCTCGTGTAGGGTCTTCGTTGAAGGGGGGACGGGCTTAGGCAGGGGTCGCGGCCCGGTTCGGAGCGGCCGTGCTGCCCGCGTTGGGTGCGGGCCGGCGACCGCCCATCGCGTTACTCGACCTCGAGTCCCCCGCGTTCGAGCTGTCCGAGCCGGCGCCTGTAGAGGTTAGCGCTGGCGGAGTCGAAGCAGCAGAAGATGACCGACCTCGGCAACTCGTGGCTTCCCAGCCACTCGGTGACCGTGGAGACGGCGATCTCGCACGCCTCCTCCTTCGGGTAGCCGTAGGCGCCGGTCGAGATGGCGGGAAAAGCAATCGAGTGCGCACCGGCCTCTTCCGCGAGGCGGAGCGACTCTCGGTAGCAAGACCGCAGCAACTCCGCCTCTCCTCTTTTTCCGCCCCGATACACCGGCCCGACCGTATGGATGACGTGGCGGGCCGGAAGTCGGTAGCCGCCGGTGATCCGCGCCTCCCCGGTGGGACAGCCCCCAATCCGTCTGCATTCTTCCAGGAGTTCCGGACCCGCCGCCCGATGGATCGCGCCGTCGACACCGCCGCCGCCGAGCAAAGTGGTGTTAGCGGCGTTCACGATCGCGTCCACGTTCAGGCGGGTGATGTCACCCTCGACGACGCTGATGCGGTTCAGGATCCCCTTGGACGATGTCGATTCGTTCATCACGGGTACGTCGCTTGGTCCGGTCCAATCCTGCCACAGCCCATCGCGATGGGCCGGCTCAAGCCCTGCTGGGCACCGCCGTCGCCGATCAGGCCGCCATCAGCGTCCTACCGCGAGCGGCAGCTCGACGATCTGGATGTAGGGCCACAGCTTGCCGGTCAGGTATACCCGCCGGGTTGCGGCGTCATAGGCGATGCCGTTGCTCACGGTGGCGGGATCGTACCGACGGCGGGCCGGTATCAGCGGCCGCAGATCGATCCATCGGTTCACGGCGCCGGTGATCGGGTCGATCACGGCGATCCGGTCCTCGAGCAGGATGTTCGCCCATACCTCGCCCTCGACCCACTCCAGCTCGTTAAGCTGTCGCACGGCCCGACTGCCGTCCACGACCGTGAGCATACGCGTTGGCTCGAAGGTCACTGGATCGAGGAAGCGCAGGACGTCCGATCCGTCGCTGAGGATGAGGGACTCGCCGTCCGTTGTGAGTCCCCAGCCCTCCCCGGGGTATCGGAACGTTCCGACCTGCTCCAGGGTCGCGGCGTCGAAGACGAAGCCGGTCTGCTCGCGCCACGTCAGCAGGTAGATTCGATCACGAAGCTGCGCTATCCCCTCGCCGAAGTACCGCGCCGGGAGGTGGAGGCGGATCTCGGTTCTGCCCGTCTCCGCGGAGATCACGCGGACCGTCGACGTTCCGTATCCCCCGGTGCTCTCGATGAGCTGGCCGTCGCGGAAGAACAGCCCCTGGGTATAGGCGGTGCTATCGTGGGGGATCGAGCCGATGCTGGTGAGCTGCGCGACTGGCGCCGTGCCGGGCTGCTCCAGCCAACCCGATGGCTGGGCCGCGCCGCAACTCGGCCCGATGAGGGCCAGCGTGACGACCGAGCAACCGGACAGGAATCGACGAACGGATACCATTCCTAAGGTAGTCGGACCTTGTCGCCGCGCGAACAGCGGCGTTCGTCGGGTGAACGGATCAAGTCGGGTCTCACGCCAGCGGTACGCGACTCATCCATCATCCGTTAG
>CAZJEH010000053.1:9929-20180 GCA_964544905.1 uncultured Gemmatimonas sp. | reverse complement strand
GACCTACGGCTTAGAAGGCCGTTGCTCTATCCAACTGAGCTACTGGCGCCAAACCGTTTCAGTCGGGACGGCCAGATTCGAACTGGCGACCCCTCGCTCCCAAAGCGAGTGCTCTACCGGGCTGAGCCACGTCCCGAAACGGGATCAAAAGCTACCGGAATCCCCGCCCCGTGTCAACGAAAGGTCGGGCTAGGGCGGTGTCATGAAAGGGCTTGAGAGGCCAGCTCCCGGAGGTACGGAACTGCTGCGAGGACCGCTCGCGCCCGGTGGCTGATCGTGTTCTTCAGAGCGGCAGGAACCTCGGCGAGGGTGCATCCCAGTTCGGGCACGTAGAACAGAGGATCGTAGCCGAAGCCTCCGCCGCCGCGTGGCTCCGTCAGAATCACTCCTTCGATATCCCCCTTGAAAACGCGGGACTCGCCATCCGGCCGCACGATCGCAATCGCACAGCGGAACCGGCCGGTTCGCCGGTCGTCCGGGACTCCGGCGAGAGCACGCAGGAGGGCCTCGTTGTTCGCGCGGTCGAGATCGAGCCCTGAAAGATCGGTCCTGCCCGAGAACCGCCGGGACAGGACCCCCGGGGCGCCGTCCAGGGCGTCGACACAGATGCCCGAATCGTCCGCCAGGACGACGTGTTCGGTCCGCCCAGCGAAGTAGCGCACCTTCGCCAGGGCGTTGTCCTCGAAGGTCGAGTGAACTTCGACGCCATCCTCTTCAGGCGCCTTCTCGATGCCGGCCGCCGCGAGGTCCATCAGGCGCAGCCCGTCGATCGGCGGGAGGATCTGCGTGATTTCGCGGAGCTTGTCCGGGCTGCGAGTGGCAACGACCACCGTCGTCATCTGGTCGCGGCGGTCTGGATCGCGAAGAGTTGCTCCAGGCCCTGGGCGGCCAGGTCGGTCATCTCCGCGAGCTGCCCGGGGGAGAACGGCGCCCGTTCCGCCGTGCCCTGGACCTCGACGAGCCCGCCGCCCATGACGCCAACGACGTTGAAATCGACTTCGGCCGTCGAGTCCTCCGCGTAGTCGAGGTCGAGCACCACCTCACCCCGCACGATCCCGACACTGATCGCCGCGACATGCGTGACGAAGGGGGATGATGGCAGGAACCCACGTTCAACGAGCCAGTCGCACGCATGGAAGAGGGCCACGGAAGCGCCCGTAATGGACGCCGTGCGCGTTCCGCCGTCGGCCTGGAGCACGTCGCAGTCGATGCGGATCGTCCGCTCGCCCAGCCGTTCGAGATCGACGCAGGCGCGGAGGCTTCGCCCGATGAGTCGCTGGATCTCCTGGGTCCGGCCGCCGATATGTCCGCGTTCTCGCGCGGTACGCGTGTGCGTCGCCCGGGGGAGCATCGCGTACTCGGCCGTGACCCATCCCAGGCCCGAATCCTTCCGCCAGGGTGGTGCGCTGTCCTCGACCGATGCAGCGCACAACACTCGCGTAGACCCCATGCTGATCAGGCACGATCCCTCGGCGTACGGTGCTGCCCCCGCCTCGATCCTGACCGGACGGAGTTCTCGCGAGCCCCTGCCGCCGGACCGCTGGCTATCCTCCATGATCCGCCGCCTCCGCTCTGCGTAGTATGTTCGTCGTGGACCGGCCGGGGACGAGCGGCGCAATGACGACTCGCCCGCCCGCGGCCTCGACCTCTCGGGCGCCCACCACTGTCTCGGGTGTGTAATCCCCACCTTTGACGAGGATATCCGGCAGAAGGGACGCGATCAGCGCCCTCGGTGTGTCGTCGTCGAAGACGGTGACCCAGTTCACCGATTCGAGCGCCGCGAGGACGATCGCCCGGTCCTCCTCCCCGTTCAAGGGACGACCCTCGCCCTTCAGGCGTCGCACTGAGGCATCCGAGTTCAGTGCGACGAGGAGCTCGTCGCCCAGGGAGCGGGCATGGGCGAGGTACTCCACGTGTCCGCGATGCAGGATGTCGAAGCATCCATTGGTGAAGACGAGCACGCGCTCTCGGGGCCGCCCGAGGCGCTCCAGGACCTCATCGCGGGACAGAAGCTTTCGACGAAGTGAGGCGATCACGGCGGAGAAAGCGTTGGAAAGCCGGACTGCCTACGCACCTCCTCGAGGATCTCGGTCGCACCGCGCGAAACCAGGTCGGCGGCAAGCTCAGATCCGACGATCTCGGCTTCCGAGGTCGCCCCACTCCGCGAGGCGCGCAGGAACTTCTCCCCCTCGAGATCCGACACGAAACCGTCGATAGTGAGCTGGTCGCCGGTTGCGGAGGCGATGGCTCCGATCGGTACCTGACATCCCCCTTCGAGCGATCGGAGGAAGGCCCGCTCCGCGGAGACAGCCGCCGCGGTGGGCGCGTCGTGCACGGTGGAGAGGAGCGATGCCGTTTCCTCGTCATCCTCCCGGGAAACGATGCCGAGGGCGCCCTGCCCCACGGCCGGAAGCCACCTGTCGAAGCTGAGCGACTCGCCGATACGTTCGCCGAGGTCGAGCCGAACGATTCCCGCGGCGGCGAGGATGATCGCCTCGTACTCGCCCTCGTCGAGCCGTCGAAGGCGCGTGTCCAGGTTCCCGCGAAGGTCGCTGACGATGATGTCGGGTCGAAGGCGGCGCAGTTGGGCCCGGCGGCGTAGCGAGCTGGTGCCCACCCTCGCGCCGCGAGGAAGCTCGTCGAGCGCCGCGGAAACCCCGGTCCCCGGAACAAGGACGTCGCGAGGGTCCTCACGGCGAGATACCGCGCTCAATCGCAGTCCGCCAGGGAGCCGTGTGGGGATGTCCTTCAGTGAGTGGACCGCCAGGTCAGCCTGCCCGGATAGAACGGCATCGTCGATCTCTTTGGTGAAGAGCCCGCGGTCACCGATTTTCGCCAACGGCACGTCGAGGATACGATCGCCGACGGTGCGGATCACCTCGATGTGCACGGAGAGATCGGGTCGGCTCGCCAGGATGGCCTGTCGGACCGATTCCGCCTGCCACAGCGCGAGACGGCTGCCGCGAGAGGCGATGCGTACTGAGGAGGATGGGCTCACCACTGGGACTGCGCACCCTCGATCAAGCGACGGACCACTTCCTGGATCGCCCGCGTACGGCCCACGTCCGGAGATTCCGAATCGGGTTGGAAGTTGGCGACGACAGACTGTGCCCTCGCCTGCCACAACGGGCGGTCTTCCCGCAAGTCGTAGATCTCGGCCTCGTAGGTGATACGGATCTGCCGCTGCACTACAGGAATCCGGTCGGCGCTGTCGGATGGGCGGACACTCGCCGCGGTTTCCTCGTATCCTGTGATCCGCCCACGAACCACGGCATCGGCGACATTCTCGGCGGCGAGCTGAACGCCCAGGTTTCGCGGCACTTCCTGCTGCAGACGGGTTTCCAACTCGCTCTCGATGAGTGGCTGTGAGGTGGCGTTCTCGAAACGGACCACCGCCACCGTGCGGATGTGACTCGGCAACCCGCCCCCCGTCAGCGAGTAGAGGCAGCCGCCGAGGAACAGACAGAAGAACAGGATGCTACTGCGAAGCCGCATCGGGTGTCCAGATGGAAGCCGGGAACGACTGGTCGGTCCGGATCGACCGGACCTCGAGAGTGAGCTCTCGGAACGCCGGATAGTCTCTGTATCGGGTACGGGTGATCGATCCGTCTGTTCCGCGTTCGATCCCCACCGATTCGACCACGCCCCGGGGTGACGCCCGCTGGACCTGAACCAGCCGAGGCTGCCCGGAGGCGGAATCGAACGTGAAGACGAACTGTTGCCCATCCTGGGAGTTGTAGCGGAGTTCCGCGCCGGTCTCCGTTGTCGTAGCGCTCGACAGCCGCGCGCCCGCGGGCGGTTGCAGAACGCCGATCGCGCTCCACAGCAGCGACGGCGAAGGAAGCGTGACGGAACCGGCCACCTGGGGTGGCAAGCGGTACTCCGATCCTACCAGCGCCGCGATGAGATAGGTCTCGCCACGGGTCCCGAACAGATCGAGACGGATCCGCTCGGGCGCTTCCAAGCGCGCGACCCCGTCGCCGCGGATGCGGGAGCCACGCTCGTCGAGGGTCCACGCGAAGTTGACCTGCTGCGGGGAGTCGGGGACCGTGGCGGCCCTCAGCCGCTCCTCGAGGGCCACAGGGTCTGGAGCCGGTGCTCCCGACGGCGGGGCGAGCCGGCCCGGCCCGCAGCCCAGCAGCGACCCGAACAGTCCCGCGGTCAGCGCCAATTGCAGTGATCGCATTCGTCTCCGACGGTTCCTACGCCCCATTGTCGAGTGCTCGGATCGAGATGATCCGATCCCCGGGGAGCAGCCTCTCCAGCACTGCCTGCCCTGCCACCACTCGGCCGAAGATGGTGTAGGTCCCATCCAGGTGCGGCTGGGGGGAATGCGCGATGAAGAACTGGCTGCCGCCCGTGTCCGGTCCCGCGAGCGCCATTCCCACCGTGCCGGTCGAAAATCGAGCACGGTTCAGCTCATCGCGGATAGTGTACCCCGGACCGCCCGAGGTGTCGCCTCTCGGGTCGCCGCCCTGGACCACGAAGTTCGGTACGACCCGCGGCCATTCCTGCCCGTCGAAATAGCCTCGTTCGGCGAGCCCGAGGAAGTTCGCGACGGTGAGAGGTGCGACATCGCCGAGCAGCTCCACATCGATCGCGCCCGCATCGGTCTCGATCCGAGCGCGGACCCTCGAATCGGCCGGGTTGGGCTCGGCCTGCCATCTCTCGACCAGAGCCAGGTAGTCGGGGGCGGAGGCGATCTCGATCGGGCGCGGGTCGCCCCACGCAGATCGGGCTTCCGGTCCGAAGGCTTCCACCGCCTTCGACCGTACGTGGTAACTGGAAGGGCGAGAAAAGCGGGCGAAGAAGGAGCGCTGCGGCTGGAGAGAGCCCGTCCGCGCGATGCTCGCGATGGCGTCGATGGCGGCGAGCGCCGCGTCCGGCTCCGCGTCGCGGGTCGCCCGATCGTATGCGTCGAGGAGGGCCGGGTACGTCGAGGGATCCGCCAGGACGGCCATCCCTTCCAGCGCCGCCGCGCGGACATACACGTCCGGAGAGGAGAGAAGTTCCACCAGGAGGGGCCGGACCAGATCCATTGACGTGGAATCGACCGCCTCAACCGCGGCCCGAGCGACGGCCGCTGCTACCCGCGGGTCGGGATCGCGGGCGAGGGTGCGGAGCATCGGCAGCGAGTTCACGCCGCCACGGGCAAGTGCATCCGCCGCAGCGGCCCGCAGCCGCCAGTCCGAGGCCGCCGCGAAGCCGGACACCAGTTCGCCGCCCCTGGCCGTGTCGATCGCGGCGAGCGTAGAGAGAGCCAAACCGCGCAGATAAGGCGGTCTCGAGGTATCCGTCGCCACGCCACTTACGGCGGAGACGGACGCTGTCGCGGAAGCACCCAGCCGACCCAGGGACTCGAGCCCGGCGGCCACGTCATGGGGACGATCGGATGCCAGCAGCGCGGTCAACCGGCTCACGGATACGGACTCGGCGTACGTACCGAGTGCGCGGATCGCCTCGATCCTTACCACGTACGCGCTGTCCTCCACCAGGCGAAGGATCCCCGCGAGAACTTCGGATCTCGGCACCCTCGCCGCGTCGACCACGGTCCTTCCGAGGCCCCTGAGCGCCATTGCCCGGACCAGCGGGTCCGGATCCTCGACCAGGGTCATGGCGGCGACGATCGCCGATGGCCGCGGAGGACGCGTCAGCGCGTACGCCGCCCGCCAGCGAACCTCCGGATCGTCGTGGTCGATCCAGCGAAGGATCGCCGGAATTGCGGATTCCGGCGCCGGAGAAAGGGCCAGCAGCGCTTCCGCCACGACCGGGGCCACGAAGGGATCGCGCGTGTCCGCGGAGGCGAGAAACACCACGAGCACGGTGCGGGCCTCGTCCGTGGCGATGCGGCCAAGCGCGCGCGCCGCCTCCGCGGCAACCGTCGAACGGGGTTGCCGACCGTGGGTATCGCTGAGGATGGTTCCAAGATGCTCGACCGCGGCGGTGTCGGTGAGTTGCCCGAGCGCGAAGGCCGCGGTCGCCGCCACGGTCGAATCCTCGTCTTCGAGCAGGATGCGCGCGAGGGTACGGCCCGCGGGATCCCGCAATCTCGCCACGGTCAGAGCGGCGCGAGCCCGGACTCTTGGCTCGCGGGCGGACGCAGCCGGACCGATGGTCCACACGTCGTACTCCCGCCTGTCCTCCAGCTCGAGGAGGCGAGCGAAGGTTTCGATCTCGGCGGCGGAAAGCGGTTGCGGGACCGGCGCGAGAACGGGCGGTGGCGGCGGTGCGCCCCCGCAACCGACGACCCCCGCCCCGACAATACCGAGAACGATCCGGCGTACCACCGGGAACCGCTCAGCCATTCGAGAGCGCTCGAATCAGCTCGGTCGGTAGCTTGCGCGGGCGGGCATCGGCGTTGAGGGCGACGAGTGTGGTCCAGGCAGTCGCCAGGCGTTCCCCGCGCTCGCCATCGACGGGGCGGCCGATCCAGTATCCGAAGCGGACGGTTCTCGACCGCACTTCCTCCACCCACGCGTCCACTCGGATCACTTCGTCGTAGCGAGCCGCGGCGTGATACCGGATCGAAGCCTCCGACACGGCCAGGAATACGCCCTGCCGCTCCAACTCGGCGTAGGACGCGAACCGGCGCCGGATCAGCTCGGTTCGGGCGATCTCACACCAGACGAAGTAGTTGGCATGGTAGACCACGCCCATCTGATCGGTTTCGGAGTAGCGAACCCTCAGCTGGATCGTGGCCTGAAGCTCGGGGGGATCAGGGTTTCGGCGGACCCGGTTCGGTTCTGGAGCGTTCACTGGCGGTGAGATCGGCGAGTGAGGCTGAATGCACCGGCTATTGTCGGTTACTGGTAGCCCGGGTAGTTTGGCGCGTCCATGGAAGATAAGCCAGTCTACGTCGTCTCCGACATCCACCTGGGCTCCGTTCCGCCGAGTACGGAACAAGCTTTCCGGCAATTCCTGGCCCACCTCCCGGGCCGGGCCTCCGAACTGCTCATCAACGGGGATCTTTTCGACTTCTGGTTCGAGTACCGCTCGGTGATCCACGCCGAACACTATCGCGTGCTCGCCGCACTAACGGACGTCCGGGAGGCGGGAGTGAAGCTGCGATTCGTCGGCGGCAACCACGACGCGTGGGGCGGGCCGTTCCTGGCGGATCGAGTGGGGATGGAACTCCTGCCCGAGGGAGCCACGATCGAGCTCGGTCGCCGGCAGGCCCTGGTCGTTCATGGAGACGGCTTGGGGCGCGGAGACCTGAAGTACCGCGCGCTGAAGAAAGTCATCCGGAGTCGCCCGAGCATCGTCGCGTTCCGGCTGCTTCACCCCGACCTCGGGTCGCGGATCGCGGCGGCCGTCTCAACGACGGAAGCGAAGCAGGGCACCCCCGAGATGGCCAACCCCCAACGGGCCGCCGAGCTGCGCGCCTGGGCGAGGGATCAGCTGCAGGCTTCGCCCCAGCTCGACCTCATCCTCGCCGGGCATACGCACCTGCCCGAACTCGACGAGGTTAGCCCCGGTCGCTACTACATCAACACTGGCGACTGGCTCAACCACTTCACCTATCTGGTGCTCCCGCCGGGAGGACCGCCGGAGCTGCGGACCTGGCCCACGACGTGAAACTCAGAGCTCCGCTCCCGATCGGGACGTCCGTTGACCGATCTGCGGATGGCGCTTGGTGACTACGTCCCGACTCAGGCGGCCGCCGGCGCCACGGCCACTTCCTCGTTCCACAGACGTTCGGCAACGGCCTGCACCACCCCCGGATCGCCAGTGGTGTGGAGCTGGAACCAGCCCGGGGGCCCTTGGGGGGCCAGCAGCCGGTGCTCGGTAAGGACCCGCTCCACCTGCCGGGCGACCGCGGCGCCGCTATCCAGGATCTCGATCCCCGGACCCAGCACTTCCGCGATGACATCCCGTAGAAACGGATAGTGCGTGCAGCCCAGGACGACCCGGTCGACGTTCGCCTCCAGTACCGGCTTCAGCACGCGACGAACGACGCGCTGTGTCTCCGGACCGGAGATCCGGCCGGCCTCGACCAGCTCGACGAATCCCGGACAGGCGACCTTGACCAGCTCCACTCCGGCGGCGTGCCGATCGACCAGCCGGTTGAAGCGCTCCGTCTTCAGGGTCGCGGGGGTCGCCAGCACGGCGATCCTGCGCAGCACCGAGGTCGCGGCGGCCGGCTTGACGGCTGGCTCGAGCCCGACGATGGGGACCGAGTATTTCGACCGAAGCAGGTCGATCGCCGCCCCGGAAGCCGTGTTGCACGCCACCACGATCAATTTCGCGCCACGCTGCAGGAGCATCTCGGTGACCGCAACGGCACGCTCCGAGATCTCCTCGAGCGATCGCCCCCCGTACGGACAGTACGCCGAGTCCGCGATGTAGAGTATGTTCTCCGAGGGGAGACGCCGCCGGATCTCACGGGCGACGCTCAGTCCCCCGAGGCCTGAATCGAAAACGCCCATCGGTTCCCTGGCCGTCATCTGCGCGGACCGACTGGTATCGTAGTCTGGATACGGAGCTCACCACCGGGACCCGGCTGTACTCCGATGCGCTCGCCGAAGTCCGAAAGGTAGGCCGAAACATAAGCATCGGCGCCGGCAAAGAAGAACAGGAACACCGAGAGCGCCGCCCAGTCCTCGAACTGCTGTTCGCGGGCGACGGCGATATCGGTTTCCTGAGTTGGTCCGAGCTCACCGGTCTGTCGCAGCCAGTATTGCTCGCGCCGAGCGTCCGAAAGCTGCCTGCGCGCCACCCAGGCCATCCAGACGCTCCCGCTTGCGAGCGAGAAGTAGACCGCACCGCGGGTCGGTGCGTTCACGTATGCCTGTCCCCAGCCCGGGAGGACCAGCGACCGGAAGAACGCTCCTCTGGGCGAGTACGGCAGACCCTCATCCTCCACGGTGTCGGCTTGCGCCGGTGGCGGAGGAGGCGGAACCTGCCCCGACAGCGTCGGGACGTCCTGCCAGATCAGCAGGACGAGCAGCACGGCTGATAGACGTCTGACCATTCGACGGCGCTCGGGATGAACCGCAACGACTCCATTGCGGTCGGAGCGACCAAACGTACGCGCGGCGATTCCATCCCGCAAAGCCTGCGCACGTATTCGGTTGCGGCCGCCATCCTGTGACGGCCGCCACTGCGATGACACCCCCCACCGCCGAGCGGCCTGCATATCGCAGTACGGGCGACGCTGGCGTGTACTTCACCCGCCCAAACCGGCATTCCGACGACCGTGATTCCGCTAAAGGACGAAAACCCAACCGAGATCACGCCCTACTTCACAGGAATCCTCATCGCGGTGAACATCGCCGCGTGGATCCTCCTGCAGGGCGCCGGAAACCCGAACGTGCTGGAAGCGTCAGTGCTGGAGTACGGCGTCATACCGTGCCGCGTCACGGGGGCGTGCCCGGCGGAGGGCGCCGGGATCGCGAGTGCGTTCACGTCCATGTTCATGCACGGGAGCTGGGGCCATCTCATCAGCAACATGCTGTTCCTCTGGGTCTTCGGGAACAACATCGAGGACTCGATGGGACACTTTCGGTTTCTCGTGTTCTATCTCCTCTGCGGAGCGGCCGCCGCCTTCGCGCACATCTTCCTGTCGCCCACGAGCACCATTCCGGCGGTGGGAGCCAGCGGAGCCATCAGCGGGATCATGGGCGCGTACATCGCGCTATATCCCGGCGTGCACGTGCACACCTGGATCCCGCCGTTTTTCGTGGTTCCCCTGCGTGCCTTCCTGCTGCTCGGCTACTGGTTCCTTTTGCAGCTGATGATGGGCGTGGGGTCGCTGGGGATGGATCCGGACGTCGGTGGGGTGGCGGTCTGGGCACACATCGGCGGATTCGTCGCGGGGCTGGCGCTGATCTGGGTCTTCCGGAAGCCCGCGCTCACCTACGCGAAGCGCCAGAAGATCAAGCTGCCGCCGGACGAGATTTCGCGGCTGGAATGGTAGGATGGGGGAGTGGCTGGATAGGTAGGGCCGCGAGCGGTAGGGTCTGGAACCCGGCGAAGGCTCAGGCGTCGGAGATCTGAATCACGCGATCGAGTTCCGCCAACAGGTCCGACGGACGGAGGGGCTTCCGGAACGCGCTCGCGAAGCCAATCCGCCGCAATCGCTCGCCTTCGGCGCCCAACCAGGACGCTGTCACGGCGATCAGGAGTCCCGCCATTTTCAGCGAAAGCACCGTGTCGGACAAGCCGGCAAAACAGGTGGCGCGTGAAACCGGCGCCCGCTATGGCGGCGTGCTCTATGTCGATTCCCTCAGCGAGGCGGATGGGCCCGTACCC
>CAZJEH010000053.1:0-9919 GCA_964544905.1 uncultured Gemmatimonas sp. | reverse complement strand
TCCGCCGCAAGCGCTCGCCTTCGGCGCCCAACCAGGACGCCGTCACGGCGATCAGGGGAATGCCCGACGTGTCGGCGTCAGCCTTCAACAGCTGGGCGGTGTCGAAGCCGTTCAACCCCGGCAGGGCCAGATCGAGGATGATGGCGTCAGGGCGGAATGTCGGCACCAATTCCATTCCCTCGCCGCCATCGCGTGCCGCGGCCACCCGGAACCCCTCCTCTTCGAGGAGCGCCTGAAGCGCGGAACGGCTGTTGTCGTCGTCCTCGACGAGGAGGATCCTGCGACTTGCTGCGGGAGAACGCATGAGTGGACCTGGTCTCCAGATACGGATGTCGTGGGCAGCCTCGCGTAAACATTTGAGGGCAAATTGCGAACCAGCATCCCACAGCTGCACGAAGTTGCCTGGCCGACTTTGTCTGCCCCGAGGTACCTCCGTGCTCCCCGCAGCCGACTAACGGCCGATTTTTCAATCCCACCGGACCACCGCTCCCCGGCACTTGGGAAAATCGGCAGCCTCATCCGCATCCCGCCTCGTAAGGCCCGGACTCGATCCGGAACTTCAGCGCTGTCAGAGATGGCATCGCAGCAAGCGCGGCGATGTAGTTGTCGTCACCGCGCGCGCGCCTGCTCCTCGATCACATCAAGGCTCCAGAGCAGGTTCCTGCGGGCCTCTTGGGCGGCTTCGCCCGGAGGAACGGGCAGTGAACTGAGCGGCACCGCCGCGGGGACGCGCTCGCTCCGCGCGAGGTCGAAGATCCCCAGGAGCGACTCGCGGTAGTGGCGCCTCACCGCATCGAAGAGGTCGGCGGGGATGATGACGCCATCCTTCGAGAAGAAGTTCGGAATCCGAATCTGGTCCTGGTCGTTGATGGGCGGATTACCGGAGTAGGCCGCACTGAAGCGGCCCGTATCGACGGCGCGGGCGGCGACCACATCGCCTCCCATGGCATCACGCACCTCGGAGTAACGCAGCCAGCCGGAGCGGCTGAAGACGCCCATCGCCGTTCGCAGCCGGTTGTTGTAGACGTCCGCCGGATACAGCTCCCGCAGGAAGAGGTCACGGAGTCTCTCATTGAAGCGCAGGATCGGCGGAATCCGATCCGCGGTCGCCGGATCGAGGACCCTGGTATCCCACGGCGACAGGATCGCCTCGATGAAGGTGTGCGGGCTCACCCACAGCGCGGGCTCCTGACGGGAGGACGACTCTTCGGTCTGCGTGCGCTTCTCCCCTTCGGTTCCTCCCGACCGCTCACTGTTCTCATCCGGCAGGCGCGGTCGATCGGGATCACCGTCCTGTGGAACGACCCGGATATGGATCATCTGCAGCGGGGGGCGACGACCCTGCTCAGGACCGATGCTCTCCCCTTGTCCTGCGTGCCCGAGTCCTCCCGTTCCGCCGCGCTGGTGCTTCGTGTCGTTCTCGCGATCCGTCTCCGTCGCGAGCGTTGGTTCATCGCGCTCGACGGGTGAATGCTCGGCGCCCTCCTGGACACGGGTATCGCGGATGGATGGATTCCCCGTCCGCTCGGCATTCCAGTCGACCTGCACGCGAACCGGATCGCTGAGGATCTGGAGGAAGTCCAGCGACTCGATCTCTTCCTCCTCCATCGGCGGAGGAGCCTCGCCGTCGCCGTAGCGCTGCTGAAGGATGGCCCACCGCTGCGGCCAGGTCATCATTCCGCCGAGGGTATAGTACAGGTCGAAGAAGCCCTGGCGTGCCAGGCGGGGCTGGGCGTTGGCCCAGGCGAGGGTCTGCAACGGGTCCGACGCCAGACGCCGGTTCAACCTGTAAACACGCTCCGCCATCTCGATGAACAGCGGCGCCTGGAGTACCTGGCGGTGCAGCTCGAAGTAATGACTGCGAACGGCGGACGGGCCGAGCTCGTTCATGCTCTGGACGAGTGCAGACTCCAGCGTGTTCTGGAACACGAGCAGGTCGTTGACCGTCTTCACCATCGCGTAGATCTCATCACGCGAATGACGGCGCAACATGTTCGGATCGTCCAGGAACTGCCGGAGCAGCGCGACCTCCTCGGTGCGCTCGAAACGCGCGAGGCGCTCCGCGCCGAGCCGGGCGAGGAAGAGCGGGCGGTCCGGCGGCGAAAGACCGGCGTAGCTGTTCGCATCGTTGCGATCACGGAAGATGACCATCGATTCGTCGTGATCGCAGTAGACGTAGCGGAACCCTTCCTCGTTCGCGGCGGCACGCCGGAAGACTCGCCGTGGGGGCAGCCCTTCGCTCTCGCAGTCCGCGTCCGCGTCGAAGACAGGGAAGGTGTCCGCCTCGAGCATTCGCCGCTGGGCTTCCACCTCGGCAGGCGCGAGCGTGATGAACAGATCGTCCTCGTCGAAGCGCTCGAGCGCTCGTGCGTTGGCGGCATAGAGAACGCGCGTACCGGAGCCGGTCAGCATCCCCTGGTCTTCCCGCAACCTCCAGGGCATGACCTCGAGCCGGGGCTCGTCCTCGTATTCCTCGGCAATGCGCGCGGCTTCACGGCCGAGTCCGGCGAGGTTGGGCCCCTGGGGGAGGGTCGGTACGCCGGCGCTGTACCCGCCGCTACCGCCTCCCTGACCCGCGGGATCAGCGCTCGCCTCACCTTCCGAGACACCGGGTTCGCGCCCGCCACCCTGACCTCCCTGCCCCGACCCGTCTCCTGCCTGAGCGGCCGTCGAGTCAGCGGAGATCTCGCCGGAAGCTTCCGGATTCCCGGTCGCAGCGGCGATCGAGTCGTTGGCTTCCGCGCCCTGGCTCCCCTGCTCCGAACCCTCGCGCTCACCGGAGCCGCTGGACCCATCGCCCGACGAGCTGCTGCTGCCCATCGGATCCGGACGGCCAGCGGCAAGCGGGTTGCCCCCACCTCCACCACCGCCACCGGAGCCCCCGCCGGACTGACCGCCACCGCCCCGCAACGGGTTCGGCGGAGACGGAACCGTCACGTCGACGCCACCCTGCCGACCTCGAGCACGCCGACCGCCCCCTTCGTCTCCCGATGCCTGCCGGCAGGGATCGGCGAGGCCGACTCTGCGAATGCCGATCATCCTCCCCAACCAGTCGACGGCCCTGGTCACGAGATTGCGGCTGTCGCGGCATTCCTCCGCCTCCATGTCCGGAGGCATCGGCCGGTCGGGCAGCGCCATCAGCAAGTGCTGATCGACGTCGATCTCAGGGACGACCCCGTGGGTGAGCAGGTACGTGTAGTAGAAGATGGCCGGGTAGTAGATGGGCGCGACCACCCCCTCCATCGACGTACCGCGGGTCAGCGAAAAAACCTGGTTGTTCTCTCGCGAGTAGAGGACGGCCTCGAAGCGCGTATCGAATGCCTGAATGCCGACCTCGCTCCCCTCGGGAACGGGTGCACCCGTCTCACGCAATGCGGCCACGAGAAGGATCGATAGGGCAGTCTCGTCCGTGCACGCGCGGAGAACGAGATCACCCGGCGCCGCGTTCGTGCGGCAGTGCGCCACGAGGCGGGACGCCACACGACGCCTGAGGTCGGTGATGTCCCGGCTGCCCGTATAGAGTTCTCGGTCGACGGCGTAGCGGCCCATTGCCCGCAACAGGGTCTGGGACCGCTGGTTGGCGGGCGCCCGCTCGAGTTCCGCCTGGATGAAGAACTGACCGAACCGCTCCGCGAGGATCCGCTGCGCCTCCCACAGGTCGAGCGCCGCCTGCGCTTCGTCGATCAGCGCTCGGAGCGACATCGGTTCGAGGACGTCGTCCTCCGTGAAGTTGGCGAGGGCAGCAGGATCGTTGCGCGCGAGGAACTCGTCGAGGCGCTCCTGGATCTCCGGGAGCGTCATCTCGCGCAGCCTCTGGAGCACGGGCGTGGCGAGCAACGGCGGGAGCTCCCTCAGCCGCTCTTCCGGCTCCGGGGGAAGCACCGGCGGAACGGTGTTCCGCCTTGGCGTGGCTCCAGTCGAGCCTTCCTCTTCCGACTCGATGCCTTCGCCTTCGAGCCCTTCGGCCTCGTCACGCTCGCCGACGTCCTCGTAGAACTCCTCGTTGGCGCTCCCTGCTGGATCGCCTCGACCTGAGGCGAACTCGAAGCTGCCGTCTCTCCGCCGGCGGATCTGGCGCTGCTCTTCTTCCTCGGGGAGTTGGCGATCTTCGGCGAGCGCGTAGGTTCTCTGCGCCGCGATTTCCTCTGACCTGGCGATCAGGTAGGCCCCGATCCCGGCTTCGATCGCCGCGGCGATCGTTACGCCGCCGATCAGTGTCCCGGTACTCCCTGTCGCGATGACGAGGCCCGCTGCACCGAACAGCCCCACCAGAATCCCGGCGCCGCGCCGGATCCACGTGTGGCGCTCCTGAGCGTCGACCGCGCAGGCCTCGCTGATGGTCGCGGCCAGGGAGACGCTCTCCTCGGCTGAACGCTGGAGCAGTGGCTCGAGGCCCAGCTGGCGTTCGAGATTCGTCAGTCGCGCAAGCAGAACGGAGGCGGCTTGGTCGACCTCGTGACGCAGGGAGTCGAGCTCGACAGCGACCTCAGCTCGCCTTGTTATGGATTGCAGGAAGGACTCGATGCTGGCGATGCGGCGGTGCTCGTGGGATGCGCTCGCCAGGTAGCTCGTGCGCGCCCATTCCGTGGCGGCGAGCTCGGTCGCCACGCGGGCGGTATACGCCTCGATCCCGATGACCTGCGGCTCGGTCTCCCCCTCCGGTATGCCGATCCCGCCGTCCTCGACCGGGTAGGCGGCGGGCAGATTCGGCATGACGACGGTTCCGCCCAGGATCAGGGCCGTCGGGCTCTCGACATCGCGGGCGATGATGGAGTCGAGCACGTCCGCCTGCCGATCGCCGAAAACCGCGCGGAAATCCCGACGGAGGCCGCGGTCGGCGGCGAGGCGCCGCAGGATGGCGCTGGCGCGGGAGCTGTCGAATCCGTCCGGTGAGATGCCAGCGTCGCGAAGGCGCTGAACGGCGTCGGCCGGGGGAGCCGTGTGTCGAACACCGAGCTCTTCGAGCAGACGCTGGTAGTCGCCCTGCTCGACAGGCGAGAGCTCCTCGCCGTAGGCGATCCTGGCTCGGATCATATCGGCGCGCAGGAGCGCCGCCCGCGATACGAGTTCGGCGATGTCCTCGCGATTGCCAGCGCATGCCTCGACCCTGCGTATCGCCTGAAGGAGGGTGATCCGCCCCTCGATCAGCTCCAGGCGGGTTGCCTGAAGACAGTCAGCGCTTTCGAAGGCGTAGCGTGCGTCGACTGTTGCGCAGCCGCGCAGGTTCAGGGGGACGGTCGGAGAGAGCGGAACCGGGAGCGGAAGCCCGGGCTCGGCCGTACGCGCTTCCGGGAGCACGGAGGCGAAGAGGACGAGACCGAGGAACGGTACGCTAACGATCCAACGTCTGGGCCGCAGCATTGGACTCCTCGCAGCCGACACCTCGGCTCTGGACAGAGGGGTGGGGCTGCCGGGGGGGTGATACTACCGAAGCTACAGAACGGGGATGGGAGTGGCTAACTCCCGTTCGAATATATCATCAACGCGATTCCCGCGCCATACGGCGCGCTCCGGAAGACGACTCCGCGAGCGCGGTGTCCACCAGGAACGGACATCTCAGCGTCACGAGCGTGCCAGGGATCCCGGCGATCGACTCGCTGGTGAGTACAACTCTCCCATTCGGGCCAGCCGCGATACCCTCTCCCTGCCCGGGCGCGAGGGCGGCCAGGTCCAGCTCGATCGCGGTCGCGGCCGGATCGTCCACCTGGGAGGCCCGGTAGGCCAACATCGAAGTGTACGAACGGATGAGTACCCAGCGCCCGTCGGGCGTGACGTCGGCGCCGGTAACCCTGTCGGCGAGCCCTACCGGTCCGGCGCTCAGAGTCCGGACGGCTTCCAGAGTCACGGTCTCTGAAGGGTTCAGCTCGCCCGGGTAGCGGTAGAGGGTGATCGGAGAATCACCACCTTTGGTCACGATGTGCACCCTGCCCGCGAGGAGGAACAACGCTTCGGCATCGCGGGGTCCATCCGGATAGCGTACGCGGTAGCGGGTGGCGGGTGCGGACGTCTGGTCATCCGGCGCCGGCTCAGGGACGGCGTAAACGCTCACTTCTCGGCGATCTGCGGAGTTGTCTCCGATGTCGGCCAGGAACAGGCAGGTGCCGGTCGAGCACGGCCCAATGGCGATATCCTCCCAGTCGTCGTTCTCCGCTCCGCTAATCCTCACCGACCCGACGAGCGTTCCCTGGAGAGCGTGGACCTCCGGCGTTCCACCAGAATCGTTGTGCGTCCAGACAAGATTGTCGGCGCTGCGGCTGAAGACGGCGCCGCTGGATTCGCGGACGGCCTCAGGCAGAGTGCGAGTCGGCCCATCGACGCTGCATGTCGCGGTGTACGCCAGATCTGTCTCGCTCGACTGATCGCAGCCGACGAGCGAGAGCCAGGCGATTTGTGCGGCGACTAAGGCAATCCGCGATCGTCTCACAGGATGGGTCCGGCGGCATCGGAGGAGGTTGGCGACCCTGGATCGTTCGATCGCGGGCGGCGAATGTAGCGCCCATCAGGCTGGAGATCCCAGGCGTCGGGGTTCTCGAGGTCCTCCATGAGCTTTCGGTCGAGCGTCCTACGATGCTGAGGATCGCGGACCGCAACGGCGACCTCGACCCTCCGTGCCAGGTTCCGGCCGCGCCAATCGGCCGAACCGATGTAGTACTCCGGGTCTCCCGCATTGGCGAAGCGGTAGATCCGGGTGTGCTCCAGATACCGCCCGGCGATCGCGACGACCCGGATGTTCCCGGAAAGTCCTGGTACTCCAGGACGCAGGGCGCAGATCCCACGCACGATCAGATCGATGCGTACTCCCGCGGCCGAGGCTCGATAGAGTCCGTCGACGATTTCCCGGTCGGCGATACCGTTGAGCTTCACCGTCATCGCCCCTCCCCTGCCCGCGCGGGCGTGCTCGATCTCCCGCTCGATCAGCCCCATGAACCGTCGGCGCATGTTGAACGGGGCGACGATCAACGACGGGTAGTCGAGCACCTCCGCATCCCCCGCCATTGTTGCGAAGAGGTTCTCCAGATCCCTGCCTATGCTTGGATCGGCAGTGAAGAGCCCGAGATCGGTGTAGGTGGCGGCGGTCGTTGCGTTGAGGTTGCCAGTGCCGATAAAGGAGTACAGCCGGCGCGTTCCGCCTTCCCGGCGCACCACGCTCGCGATCTTCGCGTGAACCTTCAGGGATGGAGGACCGTAATGGACCCGGATGCCCGCCGATTCGAGCGTCCGCGCCCACTCGATGTTACGGCTCTCGTCGAAGGACGCCTTCACCTCGATCAGCACCATCACATTCTTGCCCCGGTGGTGCGCCCTCCTCAACAGCCGAACGAGCCGGGACGAACGGCTTGTGCGATACAGGGTGATCCGGATCTCTTCCACCGCCGGGTCCTTCGCCGCCTCGTAGATGAACCGCTCGAAGGTTCGGGCGAACGAATGGGATGGGTAGCGGGTCAACACGTCGCCCCTGGCGATCCGGTCGAAAACCGACATCGACTTCCGAAACGGGCTACCTCGACGAACTTCCGGATAGCGGAGCTCATCGATGGGCAGCTCGGCGAGTTCATGTAAGATCCTCAGGTCCAGCGGAGCCTTGATCCGGTACAGGTCGGATTCCCCGAGGACGCTCAGCCGGCTCTCAGCCTCGGTGGCGAGCCGCCCCAGGAGATGCTGCTGGATGTCCTCGGGCGTGTCATCTTCCACCTCGACCCGCACGATGGGCTGGAAGGGCCGCTGGGCCAGGTGCTCGGCGACCGCTTCCACGATGTCGGGGACATGTTCGGCGTCGAGGGTGAGATTGCCACTTCGGGTCACGCGGAAGAGAAACGCCTCGATCGGCCTTTTCGGCTCCAGAATCCGATCGAGATCCTGGCGGATGAATTCCTCGAGAGGCAGGAACCGGCGTCCGCCGGGGAGCGGCACAAGACGGGGCAGGTCGCCGGGGAGCTGTATGAGTACGAGTTCCTCTTCGCCCGATTCCGGCTGTGCCCGAACGATGAATCCCGGCCGGAGGTTGCGGACGTGCGGGAAGGGCCCCGTAGCCGCTACCCGGATCGGTGCGACCGTGGCATGCAGCTCCGGAGCGTAGCTGGCGCGTAGCTGAGCCCGCTCGAGCGCATCCAGATCCCGCCAACGTACCACGTCGAGGCCGGATTCCCGCAGATCGCGGACGACCTGAGGATAGACTTCGCCGTCTACAAGCCCCACGAGGCGGCGCGTGCAATCGTCGATGAGACGGAGCTGTTCCACCGGCGAAAGGCCATCGAGTGTCGGCTTGTCGTTGCCGAGGGCCACCTGACGCTTGAAGCCGGCAACCCGAGTCATGAAGAACTCGTCGAGGTTGCTGCCGAGAATGGACAGGAACTTGACGCGCTCGAGGAGCGGCGTGCGGCGGTCCGCGGCCAGCTCCACGACGCGCTCGTTGAAGGCGAGCTGGCTCAGCTCCATGTTCAGCATCGACCCGGGCGGCAGCAGGACCGGACGGGGTCCCGCCGCCGCAGCGGCGCGTTGCAGAGCTCCGCCAGGGTTGGGGGATGACATCCTCCTCCGTGGTCTCATCGGCCTCCCTCCCGGGGTAGCCGTACAAGGGCGAGAACCTCAGTCATCGACCGACCCGGCTTCCGAGTGAGAGGGATTGCGCTGCCGAAATGGGATGTACTCGGCCGCATCGATCTGCGCCGACCAGTCGTCGAGGGTGCCGATGAGATCAATGGGGGTGGTCTCCTGCCCCAGTCGCACGACGTACTCCGCCGTCTTGACCTCCTCGCCCCGGGGGTAGATCCCGAGCAGCCGCCAATCCATCGCCGTCTGGCTGAGCGCGTCCTGCACGGTGTGTCGGGCCAGTTCAGCATCGGCCGAGTGGACCAGGAGGATTCCATCCGTCACCATCCCTTCCACTCGATCGAGAAGCTGACGCCGGAGGGTGCGGCACGCCTCGGGCGTACGAGCGATGAGCAGCGAGGAATCGCCGATCGAAAGCACGCCGGTCCGGCTGTAGCGGCCGCCGTACACCGAGCCCACCTGGAACTTCCACAACGCGAGCACCGCCGCGTTGAAGATCACCGAAACGACGAGCGCCACGTCCAGAGCCTGGACGCCCGCCGCGATTCCGATCGCGATGACCAGGAAGATGTAGACCGCATCGCGCGGATCCTTGAGCGTATTGCGAAATCTGACAGCCGCGACGATGCCCGCGAGGCTGAAGGCGATCGCGAGACTGTTCTTGACCACCAGCAGGATCCCCGCGACGGCGATGGGGAGGATCACGACCGAGCGCACTAGGCCGGGGTCGTATCGCAACCGCTTCGTCAGCATGTAAACCCAGGCGACGGGGATGGCCAGCGCGATCGCGCCGAGCACGACCAGGAGCGTGGTCAAGGCCCGTGAGGCCAGATCGACCATCTCGGCGCTGCCGGTAGCGCCGGGACCCACTTCGCGACCGAGCAGCACCTCGCCTTCGGAGATGGTGGGGATGGAGATGTTGACCAGGGCATCCCGCACCTGTGGGGAGGCATCGATCAACACCCACGCGAGGGCCACGACCGCCCCGTAGTAGAGAACCAGTCGGAAGATCGGAGATCGCCAGACCCGCTCCAGCGGCCCGCGCTCGGTCGGCGGCGTAGCAAGCGGAAAACGACTGGGCGGCTCGTTCTGATCGGTCGCGCGCCGGTGCCCTTCGAGCGGGGGCTCTCCCTGCACCCGACCGGATCCTTCGGATCGGGACGCTGCATCGGATCCGATCGGTCCGGAACCCGGACGAGCCTCGTCCTCCGCAGCCGTTCCGGATCTGTGTGTCGTGTCGACCATTCTCGTCGGTACCTGGGCCCCGGATACTCCGCGCCATGGCGGAACGGTACTGAGAGGCAATTCTCGTGCGGTGTCAACGCCGGCTGAAAATCGGACACAATCGTCGGACGAAAATCGGACACTC
>CAZJEH010000052.1:0-20183 GCA_964544905.1 uncultured Gemmatimonas sp. | reverse complement strand
GTCTACTTCGCTACGTTCCCACCAACGTCGTCCCGGCGCAGGCCGGGACCCATTATTCAGAAAAAGCGCAAATGGATTCTCGGTCGCCGAGAGCTCGCATTGCGTTGTTGTGAAACGCGTTATAAGTATGCATCCGCGCATCGACAGGCGGATGGATCCCGGCCTGCGCCGGGATGACGATGGTGGTTTCGGTTGCACCCGACGAACACCGGGCCCTGCGACGAAGGACCATCGGGCAGTTTTGACACGGCCTCGAAGGACGGAATCCATTGGACGGCAAAAGCATAGGACCAATCCTTCGCATTTCGGGCCGACGGATGGGTCCCAGCCTACGCCGGGACGACGGGAAACGGTTGGACGTTTCTGATACACCTCCTGCGACGGGCTGACGGGGCGGGACTGGTGTGGTTTCTGACAGCCCGGAAAGAGGGATCCATCCGCCTTTCGATACTGCGGACGCGAACTCATACCACGTCCCAGACTCCGAAATGTGGAACTCGTCAAGCGAGCACTATTTGCGTTGTTACAGTTGTTGGATCCCGGCCTGCGAGACTGTGTCAAAACCATGGATCCAGTCCCGTTTGCGCTGGCCCGAAACCGTGAGCGGCCTACGGCGCCGTATCCCCCAATCGTCATCCCGGCGCTGCGCCGGAATGGCGGCGGGGGCATTGCCTCATCCGCCTGGGAACGCAGAGAAGGCCCCCCGACTGCTGGACGTACGGCGTTTCAGGGGGACCCTAAGGTAATTGAAGCCAATCATCGAGGGATGAAACCGGCCGGACCGCTCGGTCATGCCTACGGTCCACGTCGCAATCCGGCCGGTTCTTCCTCCGTCTCCCGCGTGCGTGAGGCGCGATCGGCGGCCTATCGAATCTCGATGCGCCGCCCTCGTCGTCCCTCCTCCTGCGGTGCCCGGAGGCGCACCTCGAGCACACCGTTCTCGAACCGGGCGTCGGCGTTGTCGACGTCCGCCCCCTCGGGCAGAGGGATAGTCCGATAGAACGATCCCTCGCTCCGCTCGTGCAGATAGTAGCCCTCCCGCTCCTCCTCCCTCTCCTCGCGCCGCTCACCGCGGATGGTCAGCGCATTGTCGGTCACATCGACGGAAACGTCCTCCTTGGAGAGGCCCGGAAGGTCCGCACGGACCACGAGGTCGTCGCCGCGCCGGAGGACGTCCACCTTGGGTATCTGCATCCCGGTCTCGCCCCACGTCCCGAAGTCTCTCGCGAAGGGAAAATCGCCGAACAGCCGTGACATGTCGGTTCCCATCCCCTGCAGGAGCCCGAACGGCGTCCCCAGTCCGGTCCTTCCACGGCGTCCCACGCTGACTTCGGTCGACCCTCGCCGCCTGGATTCATCCCTTGCCTTCGGCATGTTCTCCTCGCGCGTTGAAAGGTACGTTGGGCCTTCCCGGCCGATGGTCGAGCGCCGCAAACGGGGTGCCGATCGTCGGCCAAGATCCGGTCGGGAACCAGGGGGTGGGGTGGCCTCCAGCCCGTGGGTTTCCCGCCGGTGTTGCACCGATCTCCTGACGCGTGGCCGAGAGCGCCCGCCAGAGCCTCGGGAGACGGTGATGGCGGGCGGATCCCGACCGGACGGGCCCGGAAAACGACATCGCGACGCGAAATGCGCCGTGCCTTAAGCTTTGCGACCCGGTCGCAGCTCGTGGGGCCTACCTCGCGAGATATCCGCCGTCCACCGCGTAGTACGCCCCGGTCACGAACGACGCCCGGTCAGAGCTGAGGAACGCCACCACCTCCGCTACCTCGTGCGGCTCGCCCAGTCGCCCGAGCGGGTGGCTGTCCACCAGAGCGCGATACGCCGCGGGATCCTGCTCCAGGCTGGCGATCATCGGAGTGCGGATGAACGCGGGGCCGACCGCGTTGACCCGGATTCCCAGCTGGCCATACTCGATCGCGGCCGTTCTGGTGAGACCAACGACGCCGTGCTTCGCGCTCACGTACGCCGGCGCGTTCGCGAAACCGACCTCGCCGAGGATGGACGCCATGTTGACGATGGCCCCGCCGCCTCCGGCGAGCATCGCGGGGATCTCGTACTTCATGCAGTAGAAGACGCTGAACAGGTTCGTCTCGAGGACCCGCCGCCAGCCTTCGAGGCTGTAGTCTGCCGTCGGAGCGAGATCGCCGCCGATGCCGGCGTTGTTGCAGGCGATGTCGAGGACTCCGAATCGATCGAGTGCGGCGGCGACCAGAGCTTCGCAGCCGTCGGGCATCGAGACGTCGGCCCGCACGAACTCCGATTCTCCACCCGCTTCGCGGATGAGGTCCGCCGTCTCCTCACCCCCCTCGACGTTGAGGTCGGATACCACCACACGCGCGCCCCTGGCGGCGTACAGCTGAGCGACGGCCCGGCCGATACCCGACGCCGCTCCGGTCACCAAGGCTACCTTCCCATCCAGATCTTCCATCGTTTCCTCCCCCGGTCGGACCGGGAGCAAGCGTCCAGCAGGACTACCGGAGCCCTGCTCAAGGAACCATCAACAGAACTGCACCTGGCGACGGACGGCTCCCGTCGGCCGCCAATCCATGAAATCCCGATGACCCCACATAGGGGATGCCGCTGCAGCCGATCCGTCCCGCGCCGGCCTGGTCACGAGTCGATTGAACGGATCAGCCGGACGGCGAGAGCGTGGCGGGTGCCAGTTACTGAGCCTCCTGGGGCCGCAAGCGCTCGAGCATCTCGAGCATCCGCCGCATGCGGGCATCGTGTGCCTCGAGAAACGCCTCCAGCTCCTCCGGGCTCATGTCCCGCATCCGCTCCACATCCCCGCGGAGTGAGTCGCGCATGGCGATCCACGCGCTGTCCATGCCCATCCCCATCCCCGGCCCCATGCCACGTCCCATCCCCATGCCGCCGGGCCCGCCGCCCATCGTTCCCATCATCTCCATCATCCGCGTCACCATCTCGCGGTGCCTCGGCATCATCGCGCGCGCGCTGTCCGGGCCGGCTCCGCGCATCATCGCCATGTGTCGGCGCCACACCTGACGCATCGAGTCCGGGCCCATTGCCGGCATCGGTCCCGTATCACCGAGTGTTTCCGCCGCGGACATGACCGATCCGCTGTTCGAAGCGTCACCCACCGCAGGGCCATCGTCACCTCCACACCCCGCGGCGAGCACCGCAAGAAGCGCGGCCGGAACGACGTTTCGTGCTCCCATGGCAACCTCCCGGTTGGTTCTTCCACAAGCTGACCATTCGGCCGGCTGGCGGATGTAGGAGAAAGTTCGTTGCCGCTGTCGGGAAGGACCGGTGACCGGTCGCTAGAACTTCGGGGTTCGTCGGTGGAGCTCACCTACCCGCTGTGAGCCCCACGTCGAGTGCTGCTGTCAGCGACCGGGGATCTGGCGGGCACCGATGAACCCGCGCGGTGGGGAGGGAGTGATGCCCCGGGGGCTGCGTCAGAAACGGGTCTCGCTGAGGCCAGGTTCAGCCTGTAGCCGCCGTCCGGAGGGATAAAAGCCCTGCGGCCCCGCCGATCCGCGAATCGACGGGGCCGCGATCCTTCATGCCCGAGTAGCCGGCCTGGTGTCTCAGTCGGTCGCCAGGGCGTAGGTCGAGAAGTGCCGTAGCTGCGCCGTCGCCACCTTCGCGTCGCGGTCGATCGTCGTCGGCAACACCTCCCCGATACGACGCCCCTCGAGGTAGACGATCGCCAGGTTCGCCGGCGACAGCAGGCCGCCGATCAACCGATTGCCGTAGCTGTACGTGAGGACCGGTTGCGCGCTATCGGGGAATACGAGCCCATGCGGGCCGAAGTCCACCAGAATCCTGAGCGGGTCCCGGACCGCCGTGATCGTGATCGAATCCTGCAATGCCCCCGGCGGGAAGTAGAGCGAGTGCCCACCGGCGATCTCCAGCGTGCCGCCCTCCGGGCCGATCGTCTCCTTCGTCGTCGTATCGAGGACGGGGAGTAGCTGCCCCACGATCCGAAGCGTTCCACCGATGAGGCCAGACGCCGGTTCGCTCGGTTGCGTTGGACCGAACGGTGTTTCCGAGCACCCGGACAGACCGGCCCCGAGCGCAAGGATCACCACGTATCGGAAGAATTTTCTGTCTCCGCCCATGGTCAGGAGCCTCGTTTTAGTGATCCTGTCTTGATGATTTCCTAACACCGCGCTCTTCGAGGAAGTGAGGAAGTGCAGACCTGTCGACTCGCTCGGGTGGCGAAGGCGTGAGTCCCGCTTTCGACTCGCCGTAACTTGCCACTAGCAGGAGCGAGCGTGGATTCGGCTGCGCAGGCGCGCGATTTCGCGGTGGAAATAGGCGATCTCGGGACCGCTGCCGATCTCCTCCGCCAGCGCCAGCCCTCGCTCCAGCGCCCCTACGGACGTCTCGACGTCCCCGCGCGCTTCGCTCACCAGCGCGACGACGCGGTGACACGCCACCAGGTAGGGACGGTTCCCCGACACGGCGAAATGACCGGTCGCCGCAAGGACGAGGTCCATCGCCAGATCGAGGTCCACGCCGAGCCGACCCAGCGCCTCCGCCAGGTTCATGTCGATGAGCCCCTGCAGCTCGGCATCGTGGCTCGCCAACTCGCGGAACCGCTCCCGCGCTTCGCGAAAACGCGCTTCCGCCTCGACGTACTCGCCCTGGTCGAGCTGGAGGTTCCCCTGGTTGATAAGCGCCAGGACCTCCTCCCGGCGTCGCCCCGCCGCACGGAATGCCGCCGACGACTCGGCGTACCACTTCGTGCCATCCGCGTAACGTCCGTTCTGCGCGAACGCGGTTCCCAGGTTCTGGCAGATCAGGCCCCGCTGGTGCGCGTCCGGACCCGTCGCCAGGGCCTGGAGGTACACCTGCACGGCACGCTCGAACTCCCCGCGTTGCAGGTGGATCGTCCCCTCGATGTTCAGCGCCGCGGCCGCCTGTTCGTACAGGTCGTCGCTCATCGCTTCGCGGTACGCCATCTCGCACAGGCGCAGGGCTTCGTCCCACTCGGCGCGCCGGCGCAGAATGTCCGCCATCCGGCGCAGCGCCTCGCTCCGCAGCCGGGGGCTATCGGCTTCGGCTGCCGCCTGCTCGAAACAGCTCCACGCCCGGTCCAGGGAGCCCGCCCTCAGGTAGCGGACCCCATCGGAAAGACGGGATGCGGTCGCGTCGGTCATCCGGACAGGAAGGCTTACCGGGTCGGATCGGTCACTGCCGGCGGTCACGCCGACTGGCTATGAAGGGCGTCCTCATTCGACCCTGCCAGGCAGGATTAATAAGGCGCGCCCGGGTTCGTGCCGAGGGATCATAGGCCCACCCCGGGCGGCGCACTAGGCATTCATCAGGAAAAGTTCTGGTGTCGCCTTGCCTTCTACATCGATGGAGTGGCCAGGTCGAGGGACGCCCGCGCACCGGAAACCGTCCTCGCCGTCCCGGCGAAAGTGATTGTGTCGAAACGAGTTGGCGGTTGCACGGCGCGGTGAGCTCGTCATCGCTGAAGAAGGCTGTTTGAGACTGTCGATCCAGCTCGTGAGGCGTGCAAGGAACCGTGAACGGTCTACTTCGCCACCGTCACCACCAACGTCGTCCCGGCGCAGGCCGGGACCCATTGTTCAGAAAAGCGCGAGTGGGTTCGCGGTTGACGGAAGATCGCATCACATTGGCCTCATACGCGCTATGGCTGTGCGTTCGCGTATCGACAGGCGGATGGATCCCGGCCTGCGCCGGGGATGACGATGGTGGTTTCGGTGCACCCGAGGTACACCGGGCCCGTGCGACGAAGGGACCATCGAGCAGTTTTGACACAGCCTCCTGCGCCGGGATGACGGAGCTGGGTTTTCGGCGCACCCAGCGCGAATTGAGTCGCCCGGGAGGTCTGCAAGGCGCGGGTGCCAAGGCGCGGGGGTTCCCAGAATTCGGCGAGGGGCGGGCGCGCCTTCTGAACGGTCGGCAACGATGCTGGCGTGCCGCCGAACGCTCGTTGAATCGCGGGCTAGAGGGGTGGATGTGCGGAGGGCGGACCAAGCGGAGATTCGCCGGTCCGCCCCGACTGGCCAGAATACCTCGACCCGACGACCTACACGGCGAACCTCAGGCGGGCTGCGACGCCGCCGACCTCGTTGAGGGCATCGCCCGCCTCGTTACCTACCTCGTCGACGCTGCCGCCCTGGTCGATGGTGGCGCGAACGAGCCGGTTGGCCAGGTCGGGATCGTTCCTCGAGAAGGAGCGGGAAAGAACCAGCGTATCCACTGCCCCGGCCTCGAGCGCCCGCTCGACCCGCTGCTGTCCGAGACACGCGCGCCCATCGGCCCGCGCCGCATCGATCACGCTCGCGACCAGTTCGTCCTGAAGGCGCGCGGATAGCGTCGAGGCGGCCGACTCGACGGCCTCGCGGACCTCCGTGTCGCTCGCGTCCGGGCGCAGTCCCAGGGCGGCGATCGCCCGCGCGCGCTGCGGCTCACCGAGCCGGTCCAGCACTGCGTTCACCACTTCCGGATCGCCGCTTACCACGACCAGCGGGTCGTCCTGCCCCCGGGGCACTTTCCGGTTGGTCACCTCGGCGACGATGTTGCGGATCAGGCGCTCGGTCCAGGCGTCCATCTGGCGCTGGTAGGCGTCGGTCCGCGGTTCGCCGCGCATGCCGGAACTGCGTCCGGCCCGCTTGGACGAGCCGAATTCCCCGCGGGTCGCCGAGTGCGCCGCCTCCAGCGTTTCCTCCTCGCGGAGTTCGCCGAGTCGATAGCTGAACGTGCGGGCCCGGACGTGATCGGCGACGATCGCGATCACCTCGCGCGACTGCTTGAGCGCCCGGACATATGGTGCGACATGCAGTCCGATGTCCCAACGCAGGAGGTCCACGACCGGCGCCGGGGTCGGCCCAGCGTGCAGCAGTCGTTCCGGAGTGGCGAACGCCACCCACCCGGGGCCTGGCAACTGACCGGGGTAGTTGTCGAGCTCGCGCTGCACGTGCGCTAGCGCCTCGCGCGCCAGCTTCTCCTGCCCGGGCGCCTGCTCGTCCAGCGTATCGATCATGTGACGCAGCCGTACTCGCCATTCTCGCCGCTCGGCGGGGTCGTTCTCCCTGGCGTCGATGTAGACGCTGAGGACGGGACGGTCCTTCACCGACTCATGGAGTCGTACCAGCTGTTCCTGCGTCAACATCTCTCCTCCCTAGCTGATATCATCGAAGACGTGAGCACTGCTCGACTGGCTCGATAGAGGCAGGCTCCGTGCTCAGGATAGCTCGGCATGCGAACGGGTCCATCGGGACCATCACCATCCGCTCGTCAGGTAGATCACTATCGTTCGGATCGGGCGTCCTCGGCGACCGGTTCCGGCAGATCGGGTCATCGGGCCAGCCTCCCGCGGGCGCCTGTGCGCGCGGCAGGCTCGATCGGATGTCGTACTCCCTCCTCGGCGAACTCGAGCGCGTTGCAGGGGAACTCCCCATCCCGGTCGTTCCGTCGACGGCTCGACCTTCATCGTGGACGCCAGCTGTGCGGGTGGATCCGGCGACCGATCGCGGCACGCATATCCGCCATTCGTTGCCGTAGGGTGACGCGCCTTCTGCCACGCGGGGTGATCACCGCGGCGAGGACGGCGAGGCCTACCGAAACCCCCAGCATCCACCAGCCGAACCAGATGAACGCGGGCAGGGTGACCAGCGCCAGTAGCGCTGCGATCTTCGCGATAGTTATTCGAGCGCTGTTCATCGCTGTCCGACCGTGCGCGTGTGACGTGTGAGGAACGGGTGCCGGAGGTGCAGGTGTCCTCCGACTGACGAGCGCCTCCCCTGCCCGAAGGAATCACCCACTCCGACCATCTCCCTGTTCGGCTTCTCCGGTGAGACTGCCCCACCGCAGACCTGTGCCCTCCGCCGGCCATCCTCGAATCCGCCACGATGCGTGACGACGCGATCCTGCGCGGTCAGTACGTGAGTCGAGCCAGTTCGTCCAGCTGCCGAACCGCCACGGAATCCGGCGTCCGGCGGAGCGCGAAGTTCCGCACGGCCCGGGCAACCGATCCGCTCCAGTGCGACACTTTCCCCAGCTGCCAGGAGCGCTCCACGATCATCCGAGCCTTCTTCATCCGCATGTTCTCGAATCGCGAAAGCGCAACCTGGACGCTGCTCTCCTCGTACAGCGTCCGGGCGAGCGCGTAGCCGTCTTCGATCGCCTGAGCACCGCCCTGACCGAGATTCGGCGTGGTGGCGTGCGCGGCATCACCGATCAGCACCACCCGGCCGCGATGCCACGATGCGATCGGCCGGAAGTCGTGCAGATCCGTGCGCACGAGTCGGGCCTCGTCGACCGCGGCGATGAGGCTGCCGACAGGGGGCGGGAAGTCCGTCGCGAATGCCTCGAGGCGCCGACGCGCGGCTCCGGGCCCGTCCTCCTCTCCCGCCGGCGAATCCCACACCGCGAACCAGTACACCAGCCCGCCCCCCACAGCGATGAAGCCGAACCGGCGGCCCGGCGCCCAGATCTCCCGGCTCGTCCCGACGAGGTCCTCGGGAAGGTCGAACGGCACCACCGCGCGGTACGAGCTCTGGCCGGAATATCGGAGCGGGATCCCGGGAAAGGTCTGCTCGCGCACTCGCGACCGAAGCCCGTCCGCCCCAATGAGCAACCCGCCCTCGGCCACGTTTCCATTGGCGAACCGTGCCGTTACGGGCGTCGCGGGATCATCGGTGTACGCCGCGAACTCGTCGCCGAGTTGGAGCGTCCCCGGCGATAGTGCGCTCGCGAGCACTCCGTGCAGCGCGGCACGCTGGATGGCGACGGTCGGCCGGCCGTACCGCTCCGCCAGCGCCCCCAGGTCGATCGTCTGCAGCAACCCCGCCCGGTAGTCGACGATCTCGGCCCGTCGGACCACGTGCCCGGCCGCCGTGACCGCGTCAGCAACGTCGAGGCGGGCGAGGACCTGCATGCCGTTCGTCGGCACGACGATCCCCGCACCCACGACCCGCAACTCCGGCGCCGCCTCGTGGACGCGAACGTCGAGCCCGTGTCGCTGCAGCGAGATCGCCGCGGTCAATCCGCCGATGCCACCACCGACGACGATGGCGGGTTCACTCGAAATTGCGGGCACGGACGCATCCCCTCTCTCGTTGATAGGTCGAACTAACCGCGGCGTCGAAAGTCCTCATCTCCGGGCCTGTTACCCACTGGCCCATCGATCCGCAGGCGTATGCATCAAGCGATGCGTGGAGGGACAGTCGCGCGGTGTCACCGTCACGGGCCCGACTCCCGGGGCGTCACACCGGTCCGTTCAAAGTGATCGTTACGGTCCGGCTCGGGAAGAGCCGGCCCGGACGGCTCACGCGCGGGTCTCCACGCACGCCGGAGCGACAATCTTCCGTCCTGCCGAGAGGTCCGGAACAGGATACTTGACCTGTAGCATATATAAGGACAAGACTATATAGGTGACTGTCGATATGAGACGAGAGCCGGATGCAGGCGATGCTCGGGTCGAGGCGGCGAACGGCGTTGGCGGAAGGAAGTCTGTCGGTCGAGGAGCGGTGACTGTCTCTGCCGAAGGGGATCGGCTCGGGAGCTCGCAGTGGCAACGGTAACGACGAGGGGCAGCATGAGCGAGCCGGACGATGGAGCGACCCCGGCCACCCGCTCGCCGCTCGCGCTGCTGGCCAACCCCACCCGAAGGCGACTCTTCGAGCTCATCGTCGAGCGGCCGCGGACCGTCAACGAGCTGGTCGAGGAGGTGTCGGTCAGCCAGCCGTCGGTGTCGCAGCATCTTCGCGCCCTGCGCGAGGGAGGGCTGGTGACCGTGGTGGCGGAGGCGAATCGTCGCATCTACCACCCTGACCCATCTGGGCTCGCATCGCTCCGCGCCTACGTGGACGCGCTCTGGAGCACCGGTCTGGGCGCATTCGCCCACTATTCCGAACAGGAAGGAGGTAGCCACGAGCGGACCGGAACTGGCCAGCGGGCTGTTGCCGATCCGAAAAAGCATCCTCGTGGACGGTGATTCGGCTACCGCGTTCAGACGCTTCACGCGGGAGATCGGGTCATGGTGGCCGGTCGAGACTCACTCCGTTGGTCGCGATCGGGTGGAAGGGGTGGTCTTCGAGGAAAGCGTCGGAGGTCGTGTCTACGAGCGGCTGAGGGACGGGTCCGAGCACGACTGGGCAGGGTCACGGTGTGGGACCCACCGTCGCGGTTCGCGATGACCTGGCACCCAGGGTCCGATCCGGCAAGGGCCACGAACGTCGAAGTCCGGTTCACGGTGGAAGGTGAGTCGACCCGTGTCGATCTCGTGCACTCGGGCTGGGAGAAGGCGGGGGACGGCGCCGCCTCGCGGCGGGAGGGATACTCGCCGGGCTGGGATTTCGTGCTCGCCGGATTCTGACCGGGGTCTCCGCGGCCTTCGAGGGCAGGACGTTCCGCTGTCTCAGCGCAACACCTGGACGACCTCCTGTCCGCCGAGAATCGCGAACAGGATCAGGACGACGACGAGCAGCAGGTTGGTCGTCCAGTGATTGCGCGGGACGGGAGCCTGCCAGGGGATGCGGTTGTTGAGGTAGAGCAGCGTCGCGGCGAGAAAGGGCACGAAGAGGCTGCCGATGACGGTGTACGTGATGATGATGAAGAGCGGGCGCCCGAGGAACGCGAACGGAAGGGGAGCAAGGGCGATGAACAGCAGGGCGAGCCGGTAGTGAAGGCTCGTCACCCGTGTGATCTCCCGCCGCCGCTCGAGCGGGAAGCCGCGCACGCACCCGTAGAAGTCGGCGAAGAGGTAAGGGATGCTTTGCCACACGCCCAGGAGCGATGCGAACACGGCCGCCCAGAACCCGATCGCGTAGGCGTAGAACCCGAAGGGACCGAGGATCGACCCGAGCATGCCCGCCATGCCGGACACCGCCTCCGAGTCCTGGAGCGTGACACCTGGTACGAAGAAGGCGCGGTAGGCCGTCACCATGATCGCCACTCCGAAGAGCGCGGTGAAGACGTAGGCGACCCCGAGGTCCATCCGCACGAAGCGGAGGTACTCCGGGCCAGACATCCGTTCTTCCCGCATCCAGTAGCTATACGACAGAAGCGTGATCGACCCGCCGATGCCGCCGATCAGCGAGAGCACGTAGATTCCGCCGCCGGCCGGCACGCGGGGGAGGGCCAGTCCGACCGCCACCCCGGCAGGATCTTCCAGGGTGAGCAGGGCGCAGGACAGAACGCTGAAGCCCATCACCGCCACGAGCGCCTTCATTACTCGCTCGAAGCCGCGGAACCCGCCAGCCAGGACGAACGCCGCACCCACGAGGCTGTGCAGCACCGCCCCCCAGGGCTGCGTGACCGCACCGCCTGTCAGGTTGGCGATCCCGAGGCCGGTGGCGTTGGTGAGCGCCGCGCTGACGGCGACGGTCCAGACAAGCAGGTAAGCGCCGAAGTAGACTTTGACCCACCCGGGCAGGTGCGTCGTCCATCCCTCGACGGCCGTCAGCCCGGTCGCCAGCTGCCAGCGGGCGACACCTTCCGTCAGCACGAACTTGAAGAAGGCTCCCAGAACGATCGCCCAGAGCAATACTACGCCGTATCGGGCGCCGCCGACGGTCGTGGCGACCACGTCGCCGGAGCCGATTCCGGCTGCCGCCACGATCAGTCCCGGGCCGACGAGCGCGGCAAGCCGGGGCGGGGGCACCGAGGCCGGAGCGTCTGGTTCTACCGTTACGGAGTGCGGATCAGATATGGACAGGGTGGCCTCCTCAGATGGACAGCGTCTCGGAAATCCCGGTGTTTCGCAGTCTCAACGGATGGTCGGCGTGCCGAGTGGGGCGCGGAACAGCGGCCGCTACGGAACCCTCACGGCCTACATCTGCACCGTTACTGGCATCTGCTCGGTGATAACCGAAGCCCACGGCGTAAGCATCAATAGGAACGCCTTGCTCTGGCCGAGCTACTCATTCAGCCGCTGCTTCACGGTCGCCATCTCTCCCCCGATGTCGATTCGCCCCACCCTCCTCCCTCTGCTGACGAGTGCGGTTCCCGCCCACGCGGCCCGGGTAATCCCGACCTCCACATCCAGTTTTCCCCCTACACCTGATCCGGGCGACTCCCGACCGCAGGCGGGCCGAGCCCGGGGATAGGTTCAGCCAGGGTCGCGGGCCGCCGGCGCTCGCACCCGAGCTGGAAGAAGCCGGTAACTTTGACGTGGAGTTCGGGAGATGCACGAGCCGGAGAAGTCCACCGAATTGCTGACCGTTCCGACCTCGAGACGGTCCTTTCTGCGCGCTTCGGCGCTGAGCATAGCGGCGGGAGGTGCGGTGGCCGCCTGCGGCAAGGCTGATGTTGAAGCGGCGCCCGCTGCCGCCGCGACGGTGAGCCATACCATGGCCTCCGCCCCAGTCCTCTCCGCGGTCGAGAAGGCGGAAGAGATGGACCGGATGCACGAGGCGGGCGTGAAGGCCTTTCCCGCGCCGACGGAAGGGAAGGGCAACCAGCTCCTCGAGCCCCGGATCGAGGGTGGAGTGAAGGTCTACGAGATCACCGCGAAGAAGATCGAATGGGAAACCAAGCCCGGGACGAAGGTGGAGGCCTGGGCCTACAACGGGCAGGTGCCCGGGCCGCAGATCCGCGTTCGTGAGGGCGACCGGGTCCGCTTCGTCTTCAAGAACGAGCTGGAACAGTCGACCGCTGTGCACTTTCACGGTCTCGAAATCCCCAACGAGGTCGATGGGGTGCCCTTCATCACCCAGCCGCCGGTCAAGCCGGGGGAGACCTACACGTACGAGTTCGTGGTTCCGGAGGGGAACGCGGGCTCGCACATGTACCACTCGCACTACAACGCCGCCGAGCAGGTAGGCAAGGGACTGCTGGGCGCGTTCATCGTCGAGCCGCGGAACCCGCGCCCGATCGAGCGAGCCGACGTCGACTACGTCATGATCCTCAACGACGGATATCACGGCTTCACGCTGAACGGGAAGGAGTTCCCCGCCACGGAGCCGATCCAGGCCAGCAGGGGGCAGAAGGTGCGCATCCGCTTCATGAACGAGGGGATGCAGATCCACCCGATGCACCTGCACGGGATGCATATGACGGTTATCGACAAGGACGGCTGGGCGCAGCCGGCTCCCTGGAAGTGCGACACGCTGAACATCGCGCCCGGGGAGCGCTGGGACGTAATCGTCGACTGCAACAACCCCGGTACCTGGGCATTCCACTGCCATATCCTCACTCACGCGGAGGGGCAGCACGGAATGTTCGGAATGGTGACGGTGCTGACCGTCACCTGACGAAGGGCGGAAGTGGACGCGCGGGCGGCGGCGAGCGGAGGATCGTTCGCCGTCCGCCCGATACTTCGTGCCGAAGGTGCCGAGGTTCTCGCGGACTGCGCCAGCTCCGCGGCCCTCGACTGCGCGCACCCAGATCCGTGGCGCTCGCGTACTTTCCACATCCAGCGACATTCCGAGCCATCCAGCAGCCAGGGGGCCCGGCGAAGATCGACCGCGATGGTGCGACATGGAGGCGCTCGCGGAATCATTCGCTGATCCATCAGCGAGCCGCGCCACCGCACTCGCCACGTCGTGGAACCGGACTCGGCGGGTCTGTCCTGCTTGACACCGATCCCGGCCCCGCCTACCATCGCACCGTTACCGGTAACCATCGGCCTCGAGGCCGCACTCTCCGACCCCATTCCATCCTCCCCGACCATGGCGACGCTACGCGCACTTCAGCCGCTGGTTCTCGCCGTTCCGCTGTCCCTCGCGATCTTTTCGCCGGTCGCGGCACAGCAGGGTGAGCCGGACCTCGTGGGATCGATCTCCTTCGACGCCCGAGGCGGCCGCATCGAACGGATGATGGTCACGATCGGTGACGGCGGGACCGGCCCCTATCCCGCGGTCCTCGCCGGCGACCCCCGGCTGGCCACGCACACGATCTATCGTCCGCGCGATCTGTCGGCCTTTGGACCGACCAACCGGCTGCCGATCGTCGCGTGGGCGAACGGCGCGTGCCGCAACAATTCGGGCGAGTACCGGAACTTCCTCGGCGAAATCGCCTCGCACGGCTTCCTGGTGATCGCGATCGGTCCGGCGGCGAACTCGCTGGTGATCGGCAGCGGCGAGGGTGGCGGCGGTACGCAGTCGTCGCAGCTCATCGAGGCGATCGACTGGGCGATCGCGCAGAACGCCGAAGCGGGCAGTGAATATCAGGGCCGGATCGCGACCGATCGGATCGCGGTGATGGGACACTCATGCGGCGGCGTTCAGGCCCTCGACGTCTCGAAGGATCCAAGGATCACCACGACGGTGCTGTGGAACAGCGGCGTCCTCGGCCAGCCGCGGCAGGCGCCGGGGGGAGGCGCACCGTCGGCGGGTGGAGGTGCTCCGGGCGGCGCGGGGTCGGCCATGGCCGCCGTGACGAAGGAACGGCTGAGCGAGCTTCACGCCCCCGTCGCCTACTTCGTCGGCGGGGAGTCCGACATCGCCTACGCCAACGCCGTCGATGATTTCGAGCGCATCAACCACGTCCCGATCGTCTTCGGGAGCCAGGACGTCGGGCATTACCCGGCGACGTTCCTTCAGCCGTACGGTGGCGCCTGGGGCACTGCCGCCGTGGCGTGGCTGAAGTGGCACCTCAAGGGAGACGAAACCGCCGCTCGCGCGTTCATCGGCGACAACTGCGGGCTCTGCGCGGATCCGGCCTGGACGATTCGCAGCAAGAACCTCCGCTAGCTCCCGGAAGCGGCGACGGCGGAAGGGGCGGAGCAAGGCGAGACATTGCCCCTGGGACCCAGCGCTCCCGGAATAGCTTGCTCTCAGCTCCGCAGGGGCTTTCGGAAGGCCCGGGCGCCCGGGGTTGCCGACCAGGCGCCTCGGCTTTCGATTTGGTGAAGTTCCGTCGCGCGGCGGAGACGGCGACGTTTCCGTCCCGCGCGGTCCGTCGGCGCTCGTCGTCGATATCCAGAGGCGGGCAGGCAGTGGTTCTCGTCGTCTCCGTCTCGGCACACTAATCACGGGTCACGTCCGTACTACCTCGATCTGGCAGGATGATCATCACCAACCTGGTCCCGCTGGTGCTCGGCACCCCTTGGCGCAACCTCATCTTCCTGAAGGTAGAGACGGACGAGGGGCTCGTCGGGTATTCCGAAGCTCGCCCCGTCAATCGCACGGACACCGTGCTCGCGTACCTCGAGGAGGCGAAGCACCGCTACGTGCTGGGCGCGAACCCGATGGAGATCGAGCGGCTCGTCCATCGGATGTTCCACGGCGACTTCGCCCGCGTCGACGACATCGCGGGGACCGGCATCGCGCTGGTCGAGATCGCCTGCTGGGACATCATGGGGAAGGCGCTGAACCAGCCGGTCTACCAGCTGCTCGGGGGCGCCGTGCGGGACCGGATCAAGGCTTACGCCAACGGGTGGTACACCGTCGAGCGTACGCCGGAGGAGTTCCACGCCGCCGCCAAGCGTGTGGTGGAGCGGGGTTATCGAGCCCTGAAGCTGGATCCCTTCGGGGCGGGCTTCTACGAGATGGAGCGCAGCGAGAAGCGTCGGTCCATCGCGCTGGTCGAGGCCGTTCGCGACGCCGTCGGCCCGGACGTCGAGATCCTCATCGAGATGCACGGCCGCTTCAGCCCCGCGACAGCGATCGACATCGCCCGGGAGCTCGAGCGCTTCCAGCCGTCCTGGGTCGAGGAGCCGGTGCCGCCGGACAACATGGAGGCCATGGCCAAGGCCGCGGCGAAGATCAACATCCCCGTGGCGACGGGCGAGCGGGTACACACCCGCTATGCGGCGCGCCGCCTGCTCGAGCTGAACTGCGTGGACGTCCTGCAGACCGACATCACCATGTCCTGCGGCCTGCTCGAGGGGAAAAAGGTAGCCGCCATGGCCGACGCACAGTACGTCACCTTCGCGCCGCACAACGTCGGCGGGCCGGTGAGCACCGCGGCTTGCCTGCACCTGGCTGCGTGCACGACCAACTTCAAGATCCAGGAGCACTTCAACGACTTCGTCGACTCCTGGGTCAAGGAGGCCGCCACTGGGCCGGGCTATCCGGAGGTGGTGGACGGGTACTTCCCCCTTCCCGGCGGCCCGGGCCTCGGGGTGCAGGTCAACGAGGATTTCATCCGCGAGCATCCCGCCCGGAAGGTCTACTTCGACCTCTTCGCGGACGACTGGCACCGGCGGCAGAGCGAGGCAGGGCAGGGTAGCGGGGGACGATAGAGGCGAATCGCCTTCGCGTCATGGCGACGGCCTGAGGCCTGACCTCAGGCCGTCGTCTTCGAGTACTGCCGCGCCGCGAGGGTGAGCGCCACCGCCCCGTAGACCGCCAGCACGACCAGCGGTACCAGCACCTCCGCCAGCCCTGCTCCCTTCACCAGCACCGCCCGCATGATCACGATGAAGTGCTTCAGCGGGCTGAGCTCCGCCAGCCACCGCGCCCACAGCGGCATGCTTCTGATCGGCGTGAAGAGGCCGCTCATCAGCAGGTAGACCATGTTCATCGCGTAGCTGAGGAACATGGCCTGTTGCTGCGTGTGCACCACGGTCGACACCCACAGCCCGATGCCCAGCGCCACGACCAGGTAGACAGCCGCCGATCCGAACACCACCAGGAGGTTCCCGCGGATCGGAATCCCGAACACCAGTCGGGCGGCGAGGAGGCCGAAGCTGAGCACCGAGATGGCGATCAGCCAGAAGGGAAGCAGCTTGCTGGCGATGAACTGCCCACGAGTGATGGGCGTGACATTTAGCTGCTCGAGCGTGCCGAGTTCCTTCTCCCGCACGATGTTCATCGACGCGATGGCCGTGGCGACCAGCGTCACCAGCACCGACAGCAGACCGGGGATGATGAAGTCCTGGTAGTCGAGCTCCGGGTTGTACCAGCCTCGCTTCCTCACATCGATCCGCGCTGCATCTGCCCGGGGGGCGTCGACTGTGCCATCGCGCAGCGTCGTCCCTGGTGGCCGATCCAGCTCCGCGCTGTAGTCCGCCACTATCCCGCCGGCATACGACCGCAGCACCGCCGCGGCCGCCCCGTCCTCGGCGTTGAAGATCAACTGCACCGGCGCCGCCCGGTTCCGCCCCAGGTCTCGCTCGAATCCCGCGGGTATGTGCACGATGGTGGATACGTCGCGGCCGAGGAGGGCATCGTTCGCCCGCTCGAGCGAGGCGGAGGCGCCGCCCACCTCGAAGCGGCCGGAGGCGACCATCCGGTCGACGAGGCCGCGGGAAGCCGCCGACCTGTCGAGGTCCACCACGTACAGACTCGCCCTGCGAACCTCGAACGTGGCGGCGTTGGCCAGGATCAGCAGCTGGATGAGCGGCATCGCCACCAGCATGCGGAGCATGGCGTGGTCGCGCCGGATCTGCAGCAGCTCCTTGCGGACCAGGAACAGGATCGTCCGCATGGTCAGTCGAGCCGGATCTGGAAGGTGCGGACGGCGGCGATCAGGAGCAGCACAGTCATGGCCGTCAACACCAGCGTTTCCTGCCAGAGATGCTGCAGCCCGACCCCCTTCAGCATGATCCCGCGCGAGATTTCGATGAACCACCGGGCCGGGACCAGCGCGGTGACAGGCCGCAGCCAGGCAGGCATGCTGCTTATCGGAAAGATCATCCCGGACAGCACCGTGCTGGGCAGCATCAATCCCACGAGTGCGCCGGTCATGGCGGTCCGCTGGGAGCTCGTCCGCGACGCGATCAGGACCCCGAGCGACAGCGAGATCATGATGAAGAGCAGGCTCTCGCCGAGCAGGAGGGGAAGGCTGCCGCGGAAGGGGACGCGGAAAACGAGCCGCGCGGCGGAGAGGACGCTCACCACGATTCCGAACCCCAGCAGCAGATAGGGGATGACCTTCCCCGCGATGATCGCCGGCGGCTTCAGCGGCGACACGAGAAGCACTTCCAGCGTCCCCCGCTCCTTCTCACGCGAAAGGGAGATGGCCGACATCAGGGCGGCGACGACGGTCAGCACCAGGGCGATCAGGCCCGGAACGAACAGGTTGACGCTTTCCAGGGTCGGGTTGAACCGCATTCGGATCTGGGGGACGATCGTGATCCCCGCCGGTCCCGGCAACCGCGCCTCGCGCTCGTAGTTTTCGATAACCGCGGTCGCGTACGCCTGCATGGTGCTCCCGACGTTGGGATCGGTAGCGTCGGTGATGACGAGGATCTCGGCGCCGTCGCCGCGCCCCATATCCCGACCGAAATCCGGGCCGATCACGATGGCCTGGTCGGCCCGGCCTCGCTCGAACCAGCCGGGAACCGCGTCGGCGTCGCCTGTCGCCGCGACGACCGTGAAGACTTCGTTCGCCGCGAAGCGGCTTCGCATCTCGTGCGATGCGGGATCTCGGGCCAGGTCGACCACCAGCAGACGGATGTCGCGGACGTCGGTTCGCAGGGCCGAACCGAAGAGCACGACTTGGGCGATGGGGAGCAGGAGGAGGATGACCAGCGTCTGCCGGTCGCGCAGGATGTGGTGGATCTCCTTGACGATGAACCCGCGCAGCGCACTCATCGGCTGGCCTCGGGCGGTCGCTCGTCCCGCCGCGCGCCGCCATTGGAGACCCGCGACTGCTCCCCGGCAGCGCCCTCCGGGCGTGCAAGCCGGACGAACGCCTCATCGACGGACCCGGCGCCGACGGCGCGCTTCACCTCGGTCGGGGTGCCCATCGCGGCGATGCGGCCGCCCACCATGATGGAGATGCGGTCGCAGTACTCGGCCTCGTCCATGTAGTGCGTGGTGACGAAAACGGTCGTTCCGGCCTCCGCCGCCTCGTAGATCAGCTCCCAGAACTGCCGTCGGGTGATGGGATCGACGCCGCTGGTCGGCTCGTCGAGAAAGACCACCCGGGGCGAATGGATCAGGGCGACGGAGAAGGCGAGCTTCTGCTTCCACCCGAGAGGAAGGCGGCGGACCAGTACGTCCGCGAAGGCCTCCATCCCCAGCCGTGCGATCAGCGACTGGCCTCGGTTGCGAATGTCGTCGTCGGAGAGTCCGTAGATCCCGCCGTATAGGCGGATGTTCTCCCGAGGGGTCAGGTCCTCGTAGAGGGAGAACCGCTGGCTCATGTAGCCGATGTTGCGCTTGATCCGCTCGGTCTCGCGGTAGACGTCGAAGCCGGCGACGGTCGCGCTTCCCGACGTCGGAGCGAGGAGACCCGTCAGCATCCGGATCGCGGTCGTCTTACCGGCGCCGTTCGCGCCCAGGAAGCCGAACACCTCGCCCTGACCGACCCTGAAACTGATGCCGTCGACGGCGGTGAAGTCGCCGAATCTGCGCGTCAGCGCGTGCACATCGACCGCGGCCTCGTTCGTCATGAGGCGATCGGGTCGGGGGTGCCACCCATCAGCATCATGAAGCTATCCTCGATACCCGCTTCGACGGCCTCCGCCGTCGCGTCCGGAAAGCCCCGCGCGGTGAGGAAATCGAGCAACTCCGTCACCAGGCGGCCGGGGTCGACGTCCGCCCGGGCATCCGTGTAGTGGATCTCGGACCCGAAGGGATAGACGGAGTGAGCATGCGGGTGTTCCCGCAGCGCAAGCAGCGCGCGGTAGCGATCGTCGACCCGTACCGCGACGAGGGGAAGCGGATAGTCCCGCCCGAACCGGCCCGGAGCGGCGATCCCCAGGATCCTCCCCGCCTGGATCAGCGCGACCCGATCGCAGCGATCCGCTTCGTCCATGTAGGGAGTCGACACCACGATGGTGAGGCCAGCCGCCCTGAGTGTGTGGAGGAGATCCCAGAATTCGCGCCGGGAGACGGCGTCCACTCCCGTGCTGGGCTCGTCCAGCAGGAGAATGTCCGGCCGATGCACAAGTGCGCAGCAGAGCGCCAGCTTCTGCTTCATTCCCCCGGAGAGTGCCTCCGCCCGCCGACTCCGGAACGGCTCGATCTGTCGATAAATCGGCTCGATGAGTTCGTAGCCCCGCTCGACGGTCGTCCCGAAGACGGAAGCGAAGAATCGCAGGTTCTCCTCGACGGAAAGGTCCGGATACAGCGAAAAGCGGCCCGGCATGTAGCCGATGCGGGCACGTAGTGCCCACAGGTCGCGGCCGACGTCGAGACCGAGCACCTTCGCCTGACCGGCATCCGGGAGCAGCAGCGTGGCGAGGATGCGGAAGAGCGTCGTCTTCCCGGCGCCATCCGGCCCGAGAAAGCCGAAAAGCTCACCGGACCGGACGGAGAAGCTCACGTCGGCGAGCGCCGCGACGTCGCCGAAGCGCTTCGACAACCCCGCGACCGCGACCGCCGGCTCGTCCGTGACCGGGC
>CAZJEH010000051.1:0-20309 GCA_964544905.1 uncultured Gemmatimonas sp. | reverse complement strand
AGCTGATCGACATGGCCGGATCTGAACTGCGTCCCCGTCGGAACCGTCCTGTCGGCGCTGGTGGTAACGGTTCCGCTGGCTCATATTTGCGCGCTCGCCAACCTTCCACGACACCCGTTCCGCCGAAGCATGGAAACGAGAACAGACCTGGACGCGATCGCGCCACGAGTTGACCTCCTCGCCATCGTTGCTCACCGTGACGACGCTGAGCTGCTCTGCGGGGGTACGCTGGCGAAGGCCGCGGCGCAGGGATATCGCACGGGAATCCTGGACCTCAGCCGCGGCGAGATGGGCACCGCGGGGAGCGCCGACCTCCGTGAGAAGGAATCCGAGGAAGCCGCACGGATCCTGAAGGTGACAGCCCGCCGCAACGCCGGTCTGCCGGATGCGGCGCTCGAGAACAAGCCGGAGACGCGGCTCGTGGTCGTCCGCTGGATCCGAGCTTTCCGACCGCGAGTCGTTATCCTTCCCTACCCTGCGGGTAGGCATCCTGACCACCGGATCGCCTCGCAGCTGGGGTACGACGCCTGCTTCCTTGCTGGCCTGGCGAAGCTCCCGGCGCTGGGGGAGCCACATCGCCCTCACAAGCTGCTGTACAGCCTTACCTACCGGGAAGACGCGGTGAAACCCTCGTTTGTCGTGGACATCACGGACCACATCGAAGACAAGATCGCGGCAGTGAAGTGCTACGCGTCGCAGTTCGATGGTAAGACCTGGGGTGGCGAAGTCTTCCCCGGAGGCGAACGCCCCCTCTACGAACAGGTCCGCATGCACGCGGCGCGCTACGGCTCACTGATCCGCACCGAGTACGGCGAGCCTTTCTACACGGTGGAAACCGTGCGCATTGACGATGTGGTCGCGATGGAGGTGAGAAGTATCTGACGTCCATCGGATGGTGGGTGGACGGTCCATCAAGGGACGTCCACCCGGCGATGCCGCTAACGCGGGGCTGGGGAGTGGAGGCCGAGATCGGGGGGGAACCCGCGCTGACAGCACAGGCCAACGACGATCTGCGGCTCGCCGTAGGTGTCGTCCGGACGGCGGCCGCGTGCGCTTTCTACTCCGTTCGCTCACTCCGCTCCTGGCAGCTGACCTCGATCAGGAGACGCTTCCAGCTCGGGACATCGCTCCCGCCGACTCTCAGGATCGTCGCCGATGCCCCGCCTCCGTGCATCATCCACGGCACCAGCCACGCGTTGATTTCCGGGGGAAGGTGTCCAAGCGGATCGCCTTCGCGGCGATGCACCCAGACCGCCGGATCATCTCCTCCGGGTGGATCGGGGATGAGAATGAGAGGGTCCCCCGGGAACAGGTCGTCGAGATGAGCGGCGCGCTTGCCGAATACCGTCCCGTGCACGGTCGTTCGGAAGGTCGGAGGCTTCTGCGGGCGATCTGGCGGGGTAGAGACCATCCAGCGTGGTTTTCGAGGAAGCAAAGCGCGGATTCCTTCAATCTAGTGGGATGCCTGAGGCCGCTCAACGCTCCACATCGCCGCCTCGTTGCCGCTATGTCGTCCGCGGCGCTCCAAGAGCAGGAGGCGGAACAGCCGACCTAGGAACGTCGGTGCACCGGCGTACCTGAGAAGCGAAACCCCCTTTCCGAAGGAGGTTATTAGAGGTTCTGTCCAGTACGTGCGGAGGCGATCAATGGACCCGATTTACCTGGACTATGCTGCGACCACACCTCTGCGCCCGGAGGTGCGGGAAGCGATGTTGCCGTTTCTCGGCGAGACGTTCGGTAATCCGTCGAGCGTTCATCGCTGGGGGCGGGAGGCCAAGGTTCGGCTGGAAGAGGCGCGCGCGAAGGTAGCCGCCGCGATCGGTGCATCGCCCACCGAGATCGTCTTCACACGGGGCGGAACCGAGGCCGACAACCTCGCCATTCTCGGTCGATCCCGCCATCTCCGAGGATCGCCTGTCGTTTGCTCCGCGATCGAACATCGCGCGGTGCTGAACGCTGCGCGTGCGGCCGAGTCGGAGGGGGCGCCTCTGCATCTCCTCCCCGTCGACGAACAGGGCGTGGTCGTCCTCGACCCCCTCGACGACGTCCTCCCTTCGAATCCGGCTGTCGTCTCGGTGATGTGGGTCAATAACGAGGTTGGCAGTATCCAGCCGATCGAGCTACTCGCCGACCGATGTGCGGCCGTGGGGGTCGTCTTCCATACCGATGCGATTCAGGCCTTCGGCAAGCTCCCGGTCCGTGTGGATTCGGCGCCCATCTCGCTCCTCTCCCTGAGCGCGCACAAGATCGGGGGGCCGAAGGGCGTCGGCGCGCTCTACATCCGCAAGGGTGTGAAGGTTGAACCGCTGATCCATGGTGGTGGCCACGAGCGTGGGATGCGCGCCGGGACGGAAGACGTAGCCGGGGCGGTCGGATTCGGCGCGGCAGCGGAGCTGGTGCTGCGCGACCGGGAGGAGCAGATGGCCCGTCTGGGTAGTCTCAGGGATCGACTCGAAGCGGCGCTCCGCGAGCGGGTGCCGGACCTCATCGTCAACGCGGGCAGAGCCGAGCGGGTGCCGACAATTCTGAACGTCTCTATACCGGGAGCGAGCAGCGAGGTTCTGCTTGTTACGCTCGACCTCGAGGGCATCGCCGTGTCATCGGGGTCCGCCTGCTCTAGCGGTGGGGTCACGCCTTCGCACGTGCTGACCACGATGGGACTTCCAGCCGAGGTGGCTGGCCCGTCCGTTCGTTTTTCGCTTGGCCGGGAGACGACCGCCGCCGATATCGACCGGGTCATCGAGATCTTCCCCCCGCTGATGGAGCGGCTGCGCGCTCTTGCGGCGAGTACGTGAAAACGCCTCCCAGATGATGCTGAACGCAAGCGCCGACCGATCAGCCAGCTCCTCCCGGACCGTCCTCGTGGCGATGTCCGGCGGCGTGGATTCGTCGGTCGCCGCAGCCCTGCTCGTCGAGCAGGGGCACCGGGTCATCGGCGTCACGATGAAGACCTTTTGCTATTCGGAAATGGAAGGGCCGGGCCGGACCTGCTGCGGGCTGGAGGGGATCATGGACGCGCGGAGCGTCGCCGATTCGCTCGGCATCCCGCACTACGTCTTCGACGTCGAGCGCGACTTCACCCGGGACGTCATTGACGACTTCGTCAACGAGTACGCCGCGGGTCGCACACCGAACCCGTGCGTTCGCTGCAACGGCAACACGAAGTTCAGGGACCTATTGCGGCGCGGAGCGATGCTCGGCTGTGACGCCATCGCTACGGGGCACTACGCTCGCATGGGGGCGGCGCCGGACGGTACGCCGCGGCTGTTGCGCGGTCGCGATCACAATAAGGATCAGGCGTATTTCCTGTGGAGCCTGCCGCCGGAGCTCCTCCCGCGCTTGATGTTCCCACTGGGCGAACTGACCAAGCCCGAGGTGCGCGAGCGGGCTCGTGCGCTTGGCCTCACCACCGCCGAAAAGCCCGAGAGCCAGGAGATCTGCTTCGTCCCCTCCGGCGATTATGTGGACGTCCTGGCGAGGCGCTTGGGCGAGCATCACCCCGCGCTTTCGCCTGGCGCGCTGGTCACGGCTTCCGGCGAGACGATCGGGAGCCACGACGGGTACGCGCGCTACACGGTCGGACAGCGGCGGGGGCTCGGGGGCGGCTACGGCCGGCCCCTGTACGTTCTCGGCACTCGGCCGGACAGGCGGGAGGTCGTCGTCGGCACGTACGAGGAGACCTTCCGCCCGGACGTGCGAGTCGAGTCGCTGAACTGGCTGGCTCCCGCCCCGGGCGTAGGCGCGGAGGTGGAGGTGCAGATCCGCCACCGGGCCTCGGCCGCCAGGGCCAGGGTGGCAGACGTCAGCACCGAGGGCATCACGCTGGAGTTCGAGACACCGCAGCGGGCGGTCGCACCCGGTCAGAGCGCGGTAATCTTCGACGGGGACGTCGTGCTCGGTGGGGGACGAATCGCCAGCCGGGAGTGGGTCTGAATCGCCAGCTGTAAAGGGCCGCCTGTGAACGGCCGCGGGGATAGCCAGCGCCGCCGGCGGGCAGCTACTTCGCGAGTACTGTTCGGCCACCCACCACCGATCCCTCGCCCGCCCAGGTCGCTGTCGGAGCCCAAGCTTCTGGTTCGTTGTCCCCGGGGAATGCTCGGATCAGGTGATTGCTCCGGTCGCGGCGCCGTGTTCCCGCACCGCGCAGGGCGCAAAGCATCGGGGCCCGCAGCTCGCGGTCGGCCCTTGTTCCTCGAAAGAACCGCCGAAGGAGACCGCACGAGCTTTCCCTATCCAGGATCGACCGACCTCATCCCGACCAGGAACGTCCGCCTCGGATCTCAGTCGAGTTCCTGCGTCTGCTCCAGCAGGCTCACCAGCTCCTGGTCGCTGAGGGTATGGACGGCCCGCTCGGCATCCGCATTGTCGCCCTCGTACGAGACGAACCTGCCCCTGCGGTCAGGGTCGCTGAGGCAGAAAAAGACGATCTTGGGACTGGTCGGATATCCGAAGGGCCCACCCGAGGCGAACGCCTCCCAGGTCATGAGTTCCCGGTCGATCAGAAGCCTGCTCATGCCGATACTGGTCGTTTCGTGCCGAAGGTGAGTCCGCACATCGGACGATGGATGAGGAACGATGTCCGTGAGGCGATGGATCCACTAAGGTTCCCATCACCAATCCTGTCCGACCGGCCCGTCCCGCGTTTCAGTACTTCAGCTCGGCCGCGCGGGCGAACTCCTTCAGCAGGCTCTCCTCTTCGGGATCGAGCTTCTGCGGAACGCGAACCTCGACCCTCACGATCTGGTCGCCGGTACGTCCGTCCTTTCGCACACCCTGGCCGCGAATCCTGAACCGCGCGCCCGGCTGAGTTCCGGGAGGAATCTTCAGCACCACGTGTTTGTCGTCGACGGTCCGGACCCGCACCTTCGAGCCGAGCGTCGCCTGCACGATGTTGATCGGGACGGTGCAGACGAGATCCAGGCCTTCCCGCGTGAAGAAACGATCCGGCTTGACCCTGAACGTGATGAGCAGGTCTCCCCGGGGCCCACCGGCCGTTCCGGTCTCGCCCTGGCCCGAGAGCCGGAGCTTCGATCCCGTGTCGACCCCCGGGGGAACGTTGACCTGAAGCTGCCGCTGAGTCCGGACCTGGCCCTGCCCCTCGCACGTCGGGCACGGGGTCGTGGCAATCGTGCCTCGCCCGTAGCATGCGGGGCACGGACGGGTCACGGCGAAGCCGCCCTGTCCGAAGGTGACCATCCCGGTCCCCTTGCACTCGGGACACGTCGTGGGTGTCGTCCCCGGTGCCGCACCGTTCCCCCCGCACGTCGGGCATGAGTCGGTCAGCGGAACGGTGATCGAGATCTTCCCGCCCCTGACCGCCGTCTTGAAGGGAACCTCGACCGCGTACTCGACGTCACGGCCCCGTTGGGGAGCACTCGAGCGGCCGGCAGCTCCGCGGCGACGCCCAAAGTCGAAGATCGATCCGAAGAGGTCCCCGAGTCCGCCGAGGCCTCCCAGGTCCTCGAACGTGAACGTCTCCGTGAACCCACCGCCGCTGCTCGCTCCCCCGCTGGGCCTGAACCCGCCCAGGCCTCCGAACTTCCGCATCTGGTCGTACTGCGAGCGGCGCTTCGAGTCCGAGAGCACGGAGTAGGCCTCCGAGATCTCCTTGAAGCGCTCGGCCGCCGCCGGATCGTTCGGATTCGCGTCCGGATGGTACTGCTTCGCGAGCTTCCGGTACGCCTTCTTGATCTCTTCGTTGCTCGCGTTCTCGGCTACCCCGAGAATCTTGTAGAAATCCTTCGTGGCTGTGGCCATCGCCGGAGGAGTTCAGCAGTGAAACACCGAAGGTCGAGCCGACCTGCACCGGACCCCCTCGAGCCTTCGACGATGGTCTGCTACCATCAACGAACCGTCACGGCGGCACCTGTCGAGATCCGACGAGGGCGAATGGCCAGGATGGCCGCCGTGACGGTGACGTGTGACGAGCGTAGCCGGATCAGCCAGCGTGCTTCCGGACCTCCACCCGGGCGGGCCGCAGGAGCAGACCGCGGAAGCTGTATCCCGGCTGCAGGACCTGCCCGACGGTATGGTCGTCCTCCTCCGATTCAGCAGGACCGGTGAGGAGCGCCTCGTGCTGGGTAGGATCGAACTGTTGCCCCGCCGGGTCGATCAACTCGAGCCCGGCGCTTTCGAGCGCCTTGAACAGCTTCCGCTCGACCAGGTTCACGCCCTCGAGCAACGCATCCACGGATGTGCTGGCTGCCTTGAAATCGGCGACACGGCGCAGGTCGTCGAGTGCATCCAGCAGACCTTCGACGAGCTGCGCCTGGTAGCGGTCGCGAGCCTCGACACGTTCGCGATCGGTTCGCTTGCGGAAATTGTCGTACTCCGCCGCCAGCCGCAGGTACTTGTCGCGGAGCGCCTCCAGCTCGGCACTCAGCTCAGCCAGGGCCTGGTCCACCGCAGCCCCTTCGGAAGCAGGCTGCATCTCGGACTCCTGGACAGGCGCGGCATCGTCCGGCGCCAGCTCGGAGCCCACCGACTGGTCCGTATCGTCTGATCTCATTTCCCGTTCTTACCAAGGATCCGGCGGTGTGGTCCGCCGCCGCTGCGAGCCCCCGGCGGGGTGCAAGGCAGGTGCCAGCTTTCGCGGCCAGATTGGCAGGTTTGCAGCCTCAGCCAGCCCGGCCGCCAGCCAGCACGACGGTCCGGTACCCCCAGAGGTAGATCACCATCGAGTAGATGGTCAGGATCAGCGCAATGGAAAGCGTCACGATGCTGAAGCTGAGATGGAAGGTACGCCAACCATCCCAGAACGGGCCGTCCCATCCGTACGCCCGCGCCGCGGAGTGGAGGGCGAACCAGAAGATCGCCGCGCCGATGGCGATGTTCTGGAAGACGGTCTTGTACTTCCCGGCCGGGCCGGCGGCGATCACCACGCCACGGCGGGCGGCATAGCTGCGGAAGAGTGTGATCAGCAGCTCCCGACCGAAGATCACGAGCACGACCCATAGCGGCAGTACCCTTCCGAACCAGGGGAAGGGGTCGCTGGCACCCACTCCGTGGGAGATGAAATAGAAGGGGAGGAAGGTCGCCACCAGAAGGATCTTGTCGGCGACCGGGTCGAGCAGTTTGCCGAGGTCGGTGATCAGCCCGCGCGACCGCGCCAGATGACCATCCCAGAGGTCCGAGATCGCCGCCACCAGAAAGACGATGAAGGCGAGCATCCGGATACCGAACTGGTCGACGAACAGGAACGGGACGATCAGCACGGCCAGAATGATCCGGCCGATCGTGATCAGGTTTGGAAGGTTCAACGCGTTCCGCCCCCGCGATCCGTCATTCGCCTCCGCCCGAATCAACTGAGCTGTTTGATGACCTGCTTGCTGACCGCCTTCAACGTATCGAATACCCCGATGCCGCGGGTACCGACGGCCTCGAAGGCGGGCACCTGCGTGGGATTCAGCGTCCGCTCCAGTTCCTCGACCGGGAGGATGTTCGGCAGATCCCGCTTGTTGTACTGGATCACGAAAGGCATCCGCCGGGGATCGTGGCCGTGCTCCGCCAGGTTTTCGTAGAGGTTGTGCATCGCCTCGATATTCGCGTCCTGGCGCTCCATCTGACTGTCGGCCACGAAGACGACGCCGTCCACACCCTTCAATATCAACTTTCGCGAAGCGTTGTAGTAGACCTGGCCCGGAACCGTGTAGAGGTGGAAGCGGGTCTTGAACCCCCGAATGGTCCCCAGGTCCACCGGCAGGAAGTCGAAGAAGAGCGTCCGTTCGGTCTCGGTGGCGAGCGAAATCAGCTTGCCGCGCGTGGCCGGGGCCACCTTGTCGTAGACGTACTCGATGTTGGTCGTCTTACCGCCGAGACCGGGGCCGTAGTAGACGATCTTGCAGTTGATCTCGCGCGAGGCGTAGTTGATCATCGACATGGGAACACCCCCCTTATCAGATGCTCCCGAAGAGCCGATCGATCTCGTCCTCGGCTTCGTCGATGTAGTTGCTCTCGAGCCGGGACGCGGGCCGCCGCTGCGGCGCGCGCTCGAACACCTCGGTGAAGATGGCAGTCAGTTCCCGCACCACGTTCCGTACCTTTATCCGTATCATTCCCAGCGTGGCGCGATCGTCGAACAGCACGACCAGGATGACCCGCTTGGCGACGTCCGCCAGGTACATCGACTCCTTCTCCCCCTGGTGGAAGAGGGAGGAGAACTCGGGCTCCCCGATCATGGAAGCGAGCTGGTCGTTCGCAGAGAAATCGGCAGCCGCCAGCGAAGCGAAGGCTGTGGAGTCGAATCCCGGACGCTCGCCGGCCATCGTGATGAGCTGACCGGTCCGATCGATCAGAAGCGCACAGCGCGCGTGTGACTCGTAGAGGAAGGACTGTAGCAGTTCGTCGATCTGGCTCGCATCCCTCTCCTCGAACGACCAGCTGACGGACTGATGCGACATCAGATCGCCTCCAGGGCGCGGCCGGCAAGCGACTCCTCCATCCGCGAGAGGAGCGCCATCGCACGCTTCTTCAGGAGCGGGCGGGTTTCCCAGGCGATGAAGTCGCGCATCAGGAGGACCAGGTCCACCGAGGCGGGCGCGGACCCGAGATAGCTGAGCGCCGCGAGCCGCCGCAGCGGATGCGGGCTGAACAGCTCGCGTCGGTGACGGGAGATCTGGTCGCGGACCAGGATCGCGCCGAGCACGCCGGCCCCCGCGATCGCGAGGAGGCTGAAACCGATCGTCCGCAGTACTCGCGAGCTGTCCATCACCATCGGTTCGGAAGTGAATGCGCCCACATGATCAGAGTTCCCGGCGGTGGAGGAGTGCTTCGGCAATCGTCACGCCGTCGGCATACTCGAGGTCCCCGCCGACCGGAAGGCCCCGCGCGATCCGCGTAACCCGGATGCCTAGCGGCGCGACCAGGCGGTGGATGTAGAGTGCGGTGGCCTCACCTTCGACGCTCGGGTTCGTCGCCAGTACTACCTCCCGCACCCCGTTCTCGGGTTCCAGCCGTCTCAACAGCGATTCGATGTTCAGCTCTCCAGGACCGATGCCGTCCAGCGGAGAGAGCCGACCGCCTAGGACGTGGTAGAGGCCGCGGTATTCACCCGTCGCTTCAATGGCGCCGATGTCGGACCCCTCTTCCACGACACAGATTATCGACCGGTCGCGGCGAGGATTGGAGCACAGCGCGCACGGCGACACTTCGGTGTAGCTCCCGCAGACTTCGCAGGGTGCCACTCTCTCGCTGACCGACACGATGGCGTCCGCCAGTCGCTGGGCGTCCTGAGGGGACGTCTTCAGCACGTGGTATGTAAGGCGGAGCGCCGTTTTTCGGCCGATTCCCGGGAGTCTCGCGAACTCGTCAGTCAGCCGCTCGATCAGCGACATCGATCGCGGGCAATTACAACCCCGGAATGTTGAATGGGAGTGACAGACCGCCGGAGAGCTTCCGCATCTCCTCCTCGTAAAGCTCCCCCGCCCGAGACTGCGCCTCGTTGACGGCCGCGAGGACCAGATCCTCCAGCATATCGACGTCTTCCGGGTCGACGACGGACCGGTCGATCCGGATCGATCGGATCTTGCCGCGGCCATCGGCCGTGACGGTAACCATCCCACCGCCGCTCGAGCACGAAACCGTCTTCTGGCCCAGTTCCGTCTGCAACTGTGAGATGCGGGCCTGCACCTGCTGGCCCATCTCGAGGATCTGCTGGAAGTTGTTCGTCATGCTGCTCCCATTCGGCCCAACGCGAACGCGGGTGCGCCGGGTCCGGAACGGCTCGAGAAAAGGACAATTTTGCTGGAATGTATCGGACGGCCGACCGGCATGGCAAGCGACCGGCCGGCCGCTCAATCCAGCAATTCCAGGTCCCACTCTTGTACCGCCGCGGCCAGGAGCGGTTCCTCGGCGGCGAGCCGGCGAAGTCTTTCCTGGCGCGCACTTTCGGCGGTGATGCGGAGCGCGGCCGGATCGGGGGGAGCGCCCTCGGATTCAGCGAACGAGAGGCGGACGGCGTGGCCCAACCGGTCCGCCAGCGCCTTCTCGAGGGCCGCGACACGCGCGGGGGCACGCAGGGGCTCGACGGGCGGAGCGCCCGGAGGGAGCCGGACCTCGATCTCGGCCGCGCCTCGGAGGGAGACATCCGCCGCCTTGAGAAGGAAGCCTACACCGCCCTGGGTGTGGACGCCCTCCTCGATGATGCTTCTCCACGCGCGACGCACGCTGGCCTGGTCGAGCTTGGCGGCCGCTGGTCGCGGCGGGACGGGCGCTTGGGCGCTCGGCGCCGGCATGGGTGCCTCGGCCCGTTCCACCGGGGTCGGGGCCGCGTCCCGCAGGGTTGTCGAAGCAGGCGGAGGGGGCGGGACTGACTGCTCGGGTGGCGCTGAAGGCGGGGCCGGCGCCGCGCCGCTTCGCCGGCCCTGGTTAGGGTCGGCCGCTTCTGAGGGCCCTGCCTTCCCACCAGACAAGCTGTTCCCGCCGGCCAGTGCTCGAAGCACATCCTCGATCGCGACGGTGCGGTCGAGGAAGGCGAACCGGAGTAGCAGAAGCTCGATGAGGATCTGCTGCTGCGGACTCTTCCGGAAGCGCCCGTCGGCGTCGAACTCGGCGACCTGCGCAAGCATCCGGAGGAGGTCGCCGGCGGTGAACCGTTCGGCGGCGGCCTGGAACCGTTCGGTGAGATCGGCGCGGATCTCCGCCGCGGCCCCTTCTAGCTTGAGGACGAGGAGGGTCCTGAGGAACTCGGCCAGCCCGCGATAGAACTCGGAAAGGTCGTAGCCGCGCTCGAGCAGTCCGGCCACGAAGGAGAACACCCGGGCGGGCTGCCGATCGGCGATGATTCCGGCAAGCTCGAGATACAGTTCATCCTCGACGAGACCGAGCACTCGTCGAACGTCCGCCGCCGTCGGAGTCCCGTCGGTGAAGGAAAGGACTTGATCGAGGAGCGACAGCGCGTCACGCATTCCGCCGTCCGCCTTCTGAGCGATCGGAAGGAGCACTTCGTCGCCGGCGTGAATGTTCTCCGCTTCCGCGACCTCGCGCATTCGCCGGACAAGGTCGGCGGTTCCGATCCTGTGGAAGTCGAACCGCTGGCACCGTGACAGGATGGGCGGCGCCGCCTGCTGGATCTTCTGCGGCTCGGTGGTCGCGAAGACGAAAATGACGCGTGGAGGGGGCTCCTCGAGGATCTTCAGCAGGGCGTTCCACGCCTCGCGCGTGAGCATGTGCGCCTCATCCACGATGTAGACCTTGTAGCGGTCATGCTCGGATGGGGCGTACATCGCGCGCTCGCGCAGGTCCCGCGCATCCTCCACACCGCGGTTGGAGGCGGCATCGATCTCCACTACATCGAGAGCTGTGCGGCCGGACCAGATGCGATCGCAGGACTCACATACGCCGCACGGTTCACCCTCGGGAGTCCGCTGGGGACAGTTGAGGGCCATGGCCAGCACCCGCGCGAGCGTGGTCTTACCCACCCCTCGCGGACCGCAGAAGAGGTATGCATGCGCGACCCGACCCCGCTGGACGGCCGTGCGCAGAGTGTTGGAAACGTGGTCCTGGGTCGCCACTTCGGAGAAGCGACGGGGACGGTATGCACGAGCGAGAGCTGTTCGGGACATCCGCAGGGGAGTAGAAAGCGTCTATTGTCGCGGAGCACCCACATACCGCGCCGGGGCGCCCCGGTTCCGACCGGCGCCGCGCGTTCTGGCGGGTCTCGTGCGGGAGTAACGCGAGTCGTTCAGCTCACGGGTAGCGAGAGGATAGAGCAATGAACGAACCCCGACGGGGGTGCGCCGCGCACGGTTGCCGCGCCGAGGCACGGGTGAAAACGCAGCGGGTCTGCGCGGCTCAGAAACCCCACGCCTCCTCGACGTGCCTTAGCAGCGGCTCGCGTTGGCCATCCCCCGCGGACTCGACGCAGACGGCATCGAACCGATAGCACGCCCCCGGCGTCGGATGCTCCTCAACCCAGCCGGCCGCCGCACGCTCGATGGCCGCCCGTTTTTTCCCTCCGATCGCCGCCAGCGGATCACCGAAACGCCCAGTGGTCCCCGATTTGACCTCGACGAAGGCGATGACGTTCGCCCGCTCGGCGATGAGGTCGATCTCGTTGCGCTCGAAGCGGTAGTTGCGCGCGAGGATGCGCCAACCGGACCGAACGAGGTGGCGTGCCGCGAGGTCCTCCGCCCAGACGCCCCGGTCACCACGCGCCCGCGGGCGCGGGCTCCGGAGCCGCCGCTCAGCCGCCAAGGTCTGGACGTGTCGCATGCTTCCCCCCGAGTGACGATATCACCTAAGACCGCCCGTGCTCGAGCATCTGGGCCTGGGCCCCCCAAATCTAGGGACCCTCGTCACCTCACAGGTTTTCAAACCGCACCGTTACTGGCGCCACGGGCACGGTCGATCAGGCGCCGGCGCGCGCGGGCGAAGGCGCCTGCACATCGACCGGCTCAGCCATCGCGCCCATCAACTCCACGCCGACGACGCTGGACACCCCGGGCTCCTCCATAGTCACGCCATACACCCAGTCCGCGGCCTCCATCGTCCGCGGGTGATGGGTGATGACGATGAACTGCGTTTCCTGCTTGAAATCGTGCAGCAGCTTGATGAACCGGCCGACGTTCGTCTCGTCGAGCGGGGCATCGACCTCGTCGAGGACGCAAAAGGGGGACGGCTTGACCAGATAGAGCGCGAACAGAAGCGCGAGTGCGGTCAGCGCCCTCTCCCCGCCGGAGAGGAGGTGGATGCGCTGCGTCTTCTTACCGAACGGTGAGGCCTGGATCTCCACTGGCGATTCCAGGGGGTCCGAAGGGTCGGCGAGCCAGATATCGCATTCCCCCCCTTCGAACAGCGAGTGGAAGGTGCGCCGGAAGTTCGTGCGCACCGCCTCGAAGGTCGACTCGAACACCTCGCACGCCGTCTTGTTGATCTCGCGGATCGCGGTGACGAGGTTGTCGCGCGCCGTGACGAGGTCCGTCCGCTGCGCCTGAAGGAACTCGAGGCGCCGCTGCTCCTCAGCGTGCTCCTCGACCGCCAGCATGTTGACGGGCCCGACCCCCTCGAGCTGCTCGCCTATCGTCCGCAGAGCCGCCTGCCAGGTCTCGGGGTCGCCGTCGGGAGGAGGGGATGCCTCGGCGACCAGCGCGCTCCAGGGACGACCCCACTCCACTTCCAGCCTCTCCCGCAGCCGTTCCATGCGGGAGGTCGTCTCCGCGATTTCGAGGTCGAGGCGGTGACGGCGTTCCACCGCCTCCGTCTCCACCTTCCTGGCGTTCCGGGCTCGTTCGCCGATCTCTGCGAGCTCCGAATCGACCTCGGCAAGCCTTGCATCGATGACGGCCAGGGCACCGCTTTCCTCGTCGCGTTGCCGGAAGAGCCGCTCGATCTCGTCGCCTGCCTGTTCGGCCAGCTGGACGAGCGAAGCGGCGCTTGCGAGCAGTTCGGCGCGCTCGTTCTCGATTGCCTTGATTCGCCTGCTTGCGGCGTCGAGCTCCGACCGTGCGCCAGCTAGCGTGCGATCGCACTCGCGCAGATCGGACTCGGCGCGCGCCAGCCTGATCCTGAGCTCCGCCTCCTCTTCGCGCGCGGCGTCCCAGCGACGCTCGAGATCCGCTAGCCGCTCCCGCGCGGCCGCTTCATTCCGCGTCGACTCCTCGACCGACTGCGCCAGCTCTTCCAGCCGTCGCTCGACATTCGCGAGCCGAGTCGTCGCTTCTTCGATCGAAGCGGCGAGATCCGCCAGCCGTTTTTCCGCGCCGACCCGCTCCTCCGTCATGCGCGTGCGGCGGTCTTGGTAGGCCGCCGCGTCGTATTCGAGGTCCTTGAGTTGCGCCTCGGCGGCCCGGCGCGCCTCTGCAGCCTCGATCGTTCTCTGCTCCAGCTCCCGCACCGCTTCGCGCAGACGGTCGCGTTCGCGGTAACGCTCCGCGCGGGCCTTGGATGCCTTCTCCAGTTCCTTCCGCAGTCGCGCGAGTTTGCTCCGCCGGGTGAGGATCCGCTGTCCGTCGCCGGCCGCGACGAGCCGGATCACCCCGCGCGCATCGACGACTTCCCCGCCCGGACCGACTCTGATCTGGCCGGGGACGAACGTGGCCAAAGGATCGTCATCGGACAGCACAAGACCGTCCAGCAGCGTCGTGACCCACGAACCCGGACCATCCCGGTCGGCCACCGGCCGCGAGTCCACGACCTCGATCGGCAACAGGAGCAAGGACCCACCCTCCGACCACTCCTCAAGGAACCATCGCCGGACTGCGCGCGCAGTAGCGAGATCCTCCACCACCAGTGCCTGGAGTAGCGGACCGAGGTAGGCCTCGATCATCCGTGCCCGATCGTCGTTTTCCTCCTCTACGTGGCGAAGGGCGTCCGCGAGTGGACCATGCACCCCCGGAAAGCGATCCCTGGCCTTCATGATGGCCGCGACGGCGGGCGCGAACCCCTCGTAGCTCCGCTCGACGGCTTCGCGTGCGTCGACCTGGGCCGCTAGCGAGGAAACGGTATCTTCCGCGACACGCGCTTCCTCACTGGCTCTTTGCTCGCCGGCGCGGAGAACGGCGAGTTCCTCGGCCAGCGAATCGCACGCGGCGATAGCCGCATCGATCCTCGCCCGCGCGTCTTCGGCCTCGGTAGCCCACAGCTCGGTCTGGTCGGTCATCTGGGCCAACTCGGCGGCCAGCCGTTCGACCTCCCCGGCCAACGCCGCGTGACGCTCGCGCGCCTCGCGACCCTGACGCTCCGCGGCGGCGCGCTCACCCTCCGCTCCCGCGATCTCGCGCGCGAGCTTTCGCGAGGCTTCGGCGGCTGCATCCGTGGCCGCCCGCTCGGCGGCGAGCGCCTGCCGAATCTCCTGGTTCTCGCGAGCCCGGGCCTCGGTTGCTGCGCGAGCCTGATCCACTGCCTCCACCAGCCGGAGCCTGTCCGCCTCGATCTGCAGAATCCGCTGCTCCAGGTCCTGCATGCGCTGGGAGACGGATTCTTTTTCCTCCGCGAGCTGACTCGTACGCAGGTCCGCGTTCGCGCGGCGCTCACGGGCTACCAGCACCGCCTTCTCCCTCTCCTCGATCCGGGTCCTGACCTCGTCCAGCCGGCCGGCGACGGCCGTTCGCTGTCGACCCAGATCGGCCGCTTCGATGCGTCGCTCCTCGAGGACTGCCTCGGCCGTTCCCCGTTCCGCAGCCGCCGACCGTTCGGCGACTTCCAGTTCCGCCCGGGCCGCCGTGGCCCGCTGGAGCGCTTCTTCCAGCGATTTCAGCTCCGCTCGCGCGATGGCCACCTCCAGGTCCAGCCGCTGCCTGCGCAGCTCCTGGTAGCGCTCCGCCTTTCGCTTCTGCCGGCTCAGCGAGCGGACCTTCGTTTCGACCTCAGCGATCAGGTCGTCCAGGCGACGGAGGTCCACCTCGGCACTCTCCAGACGGCGCGAGGCGGCCTGGCGGCTGTCCTTGTACTTTCCGATCCCGGCCGCCTCCTCGAACAGCGCCCTGCGCTCCTCGGCCCGATCGCCCAGCAGCGCGTCGATCATCCCAGCTTCGATGATCGAATAGGCGTTCGCCCCCAGTCCGGTGTCCCGCAGAAGGTTATGTACGTCCCGGAGTCGGCACGTCGTGCGATTGATCGCGTACTCGCTGCCGCCCTCGCGGAAGACTTTGCGCGAGACTTCCAGCTCGGACTGCGGTACGGGAATGCGCCCGGCCGTATTGTCGAACAGGAGCGAGACCTCGGCATAGTTGAGCGGCCGGCGGCGCGCAGTGCCCTGGAAGATCACCTCATCCATGCGCGACCCGCGAACCGCGCTCGCCCTCTGTTCGCCCAGCACCCACCGTATCGCATCGGCGATATTGGACTTACCGCACCCGTTCGAGCCGACGATAGCGGTGACTCCGTCGCGGAAATCGAGCGTCGTTCGATCGGCGAAGGACTTGAACCCGTGGAGTCGGAGTGTCTGTAGCTTCATTCCACCTGTTCGGGACGGACGCCGGCTCGCACCGTCAGCTGGCTGGAGACGCCGGCGGCGGCCAGAATAGCGCCCATGGCAGCGGCGCCGGCACTGTCCCGGTAGGCCCCTCCGTAGACACGCCATCGACGCGTCCCGTCGGAATAGGGGATCACGCCGCTATACGAGGGGACGTCGAGGGCCATGAGCGAGTCGACGCGGGCGGCCGCTTCGGCCTCCGTCGGATACTCGCCGAGGTCGTATGCGAGAGGCGTGTGCTGCAGTTGGCCGTACGTCGCCATCGGATCGTCGTTGAGCGACCCGACCTCGAGAAGCCGATCCCTCAGCTCGGCGGCGGCGACGGTATCGGGCAGCTGCCCAGCCAGGATCCTGTAATAGAGAACCCCCTGGATCTCCTCCGGGGAGATGAAAAACTGGGCGCCGGGGAGCCGCGCCTGCTCGATGCCGAGTTGCGCCTGCGCCGCGGACAGCGAGGTGAACGCCTTCACCTGGACGGAGTAGGGCAGCAGCTCCCCCTCCGGGCTCGCGTTGAGGGCGGCGGCCGGCTGCGCTTCGGTCTCGTCGACCTGGCTCGAACGCAACGAAGGGCCGATCGCCCGCAGAGCGAGGATCGTGACGGCCACGACCGCAGCGAGCAGCAACAGGCCGACCATCAGCTGCCGCACCCGGTTCGGTCGCGGCCGAGGCGGGGGAGGCGGGAGGTCGAGCTCGGCTTCCGCGGAAGGTGCTCGCGCTCCGCTGGGGTCCTGTCCGACATCCGGCGCCGGGGCGGCCTCCTGCGCTACTGGCTCGGTGAACGAGGCGGCAGGGGCCGCCTCGATCGCGGATGTCGGAGCCGCCACGGCCGCTACCACCCGAATCCCATTTCGCTCCAGGCGCGCCGGCGTCTCGGCGTCTCCGGCGCCGAGGAGAATCGCTTCGCTCGACCAGGCGGCAAGCTCTCCGAGGTCCGGACTGTCCCCGGAGACGAAGAGGAGCAGCGTCGCGCCCGCGTCGCGGAAGCCGGCGACCAGCTTCTTCCACCGCGGATTCCGGAAGATCTCAGCGGGATCCGGGGCGTAGGTGCCGGCAGGGATGAGATAGAACTGCCCGTCCCGCATCGGCCGGGCGATCCGGGAGAGCGAGGCTCCGTACAGGAAGATGTCGACGATCCCCTCGGTCATCCCCTCGGCCGTGTCGTCGGGTACGAGCAGAGGGGATTCGACATGGAGGTCGGCGAGCACGACGCGGCGTCCCTCCGCGGCCCACTCCGCGCTGACGGCAATCGCCGTCCGCGCCGCACACTCGCGATCGACTCCGCTTCCCACCAACAACACGACAGCCCCTTCCGGATGGACCGCCCGGACAGGGGAGAGATCCGGACTGTCGCCGCCTGGGGTTCCCTCCGGTGAGAGCACTGGCTGTTTCAGTGACCGGTTCATCTACTACGTGAGGAGCCGAACGCCATCACCTGACAGACGACGCTCGACGGGCGGGCGCGAGGATCGACCACTGGAAGTAACCCGCGGATGGTCTACCGGCAAGACCGCCGATCGCGGAGGCCCGCCGGCGGGGAAGTGATTCCCGATCTACCGCCAGTGTCAGCCCTGAGTCTGGGCAGTCAGATCGCGCACTGGGGCATCCCCCCACAGCCGCTCGAGCTGGTAGAATTCGCGTGCGGCGGGATGGAACACGTGCACGACGAAGTCGACGTAGTCGATCAGGACCCATCGGCCGCCCCGCATGCCCTCCACCCCGAACGGCTTCACCCCCTCCTTCTTCAGCTCCTCCAGGACGTGGTCGCCGATCGCCGATACGTGGGTGTCGGACCGCCCGGTGGCGATGAGAAAGAAGTCGGTGGCACCGGAGACGGTGCGCAGGTCGAGGAGGACGACGTCTTCGGCCTTACGATCCAGCAACAGCTCGGCTGCCCGGGCAACCGCGTGGGGTAGATCGGAGGTCAGATCGTGGTCAGTCGTCGCCACCACACCAGCTTTCGGTTGGGTAGTCCATGCCCCGGTGTCAGAACGTACGGATCGAGCAGCGCCCATCGCCCAACGAACCTGCGACTATGGATACGGCTAGCATTCGAGGGGAACGCTGGGCCGCACCTCGGGCGGACCGAGATCGCGGCCCATCCTTGGGGGCAGAAGGCCTGCCAGAGCGGAAACAGCCTGGCGTGGACCACGCTCTGAAATGCGCCGCACGTGCAAGGAGGAGGCCATCCACGGCCCCCCGTCGCATGTCCGGCTCGAGCGTTGCGACTACTCGTCCTTGATCACCCAGACCTTGATCTCCGGCCGGACGTCCGCGTGGAGACGAATCGGCACCGTGTAAACCCCGAGCGCCTTGAGTGGCTCCTCGAGCAACACCTGGCGCCGGTCGACCGTAACGCCCTGCTCCGCCAGCTTCTCGGCGATGTCGGCAGCGGTGATCGAGCCGAAGAGCTTCCCTTCCTCCCCAGCCCGGGCGGTGAATGTCACGGAAATGCCTTCGACCGTAGTCGCGAGCTTGCGAGCGGCAGCCAGCTCCTCCTCGGCTCGCTTCAGCAGCTGCGCCTTCTCCCGCTCGATCCTCCGCAGGTTCGCCTCGGTCGCCTCGAAGGCGAGGCCCTTCGGGATCAGGTAGTTCCTCGCGTAACCGGGCTTGACGGTGACAACGTCACCCGGCTGCCCCAGGTTCTCGAGGCGCTCCTTCAGTATGATCTGCATCGGTCGTACTCCAGCATCGATGGTGTGTTCGCGGCGGAACGAAGCTCGACGCCGCGCGGCCGCTCAGCCCGACGTCTGGGCCGCCAGCCTACCTCTCACGTCCAACCAGGTGTCACCGACGCCCATGAACAGCGCCGCGGTGAAGACGATGGGATAGAGCAGGAACATCGCCAGCACTCCGAAAACCATCGTCGGTATCGACCGTGTCCCGGTCGCCAGAAACGCGAAGACGGCGAGGCCGCGAAGCACGTACAGTGCACCCATGAACACCAGGACGTTAACCGCCAACCGGGTCACCCCCGGACCCAACGGGAGCAACAGCAACACCAGCCCGCCGATCAGCAGCCAGATCAGCTGATCGTTGAAGCGGAAGTCCCTCATCCGCCCGAGGGCGAAGGCGGGCGAATCCGATCTTCCGCTCCGGCGCAACATCCAAGCGGCCAGGCCCAGCGCTGCCAGCGTCTGCAACGCGAGGAGCGACGGATAGACCGTCGTCCTCACCTCCGTCATCATCCGGGCGGTGGTCTCGAGGTCGGGTAGCCGCGCCGATTGGGGAAGGCGTGACTGCATCGCGAGAAACGACTCGGTCGCGGCCGAGAAGTGCTCGCGGATCGCCTGGTCCAGCCCTGCCCCCGTCCCACTGCTGAGGAGGGCGCCGAGCGCCATCGCCATCGCCGTTCCTGTTGCCGCAAGGCTCCTGGCCAGCACGCTCCAGCCCTCTCGCAGCAAGGTCACGGCGAGGAACAACGAGCCGATCACCAGACCCCATCCTCGGCTCAGCAGCGCCAGCGGCCCGGCCGGAAGGACCAGCGCGAGCGCGCAAAGAGCCACCCCCGCGATCACCCAGCCGAGCCGACGCCCCGCCGGGATGCCGACCAGCATGATCGCCAGCGGGATGAGCACCAGCGTCAATCCATCCAGGACCGACAGGAACACCACCGCCAGCGTCAAGCCCACGGCGGTGCTCCAACGACCTCGGCCGCCCTCGACGGCCTCCGTCATCCTATCCGTCGAAGCCGGCGATGTAGGGCAGCAGGGCCAGGTAGCGAGCTCGCTTGATGGCGGTGCCGACCTGCCGCTGGTGACGGGCACACATTCCGCTGATCCGCCGCGGCAGGATCTTTCCCCGCTCGGTTATGAACCGCGAGAGCCGCCGTTCATCCTTGTAGTCGATCGTGCGGATCCCGCTCTCGCAGATCGGACACGCCTTACGATTCCTGGCCATCCTCAATCCTCCTCGTCGTCGGCGTCGTCACCATCCGCCTTCTCTTCGACTTCCGGCATCGGCGACGTCGAGAGATCGCCCTCGTTCACCACGATCAGGTACCGGAGCAGGTCGTCGTCCAGCTTCAGCGCCCGCTCGAACTCGGGAAGCTTGGAAGCCTCCGTGCTGAAGTGCGTGACGACGTAGTAGCCGCTCGTGTGGTCGTTGATCGGGTACGCCAGCTGCCGGCGGCCCCAATGGTCGATCGCCGTCACCTGCCCGGCACCGTCTCCCGCTACCAGGGCGTGGTAGCGTTCCAGCTTCTCGTTCACCGCCGACTCCTCCAGCGCGGAGTCGAAGATGTAGACGGCCTCGTAGTCTCTCACCGCTCCACCTTTCCTCTGGACTGTGGCCCCGTATCTCGGTACGGAGCAGGAATGAAAACGCCGCCCCCGCATACAGGGACGGAGCCTGCAGAAGATAGTGAAACGTCAGCGTTTTCGCCAGTCGGAAACGCCGGCTG
>CAZJEH010000050.1:0-20418 GCA_964544905.1 uncultured Gemmatimonas sp. | reverse complement strand
AACGATCGCGACAAGGCCACCGTCGTGCCGATCGCGCGGCGGATGCACGACATGGGGTTCAAGCTCCTCGCGAGCGAAGGGACGGCTCGGCACCTGCAGGCGCGCGGGATCCCCTGCAGCCACGTGTTCAAGGTCAACGAGGGTCGGCCCAACATGGTCGATCTGATGATCTCCGGGGAGGTCGCCCTGTTGATCAACACTCCGCTGGGCAAGAAGTCGCAGTACGATGATCGGGCGATGCGGCGAGCCGCGATCGTCAACGGCATCCCCTACGTGACCACGATGTCGGCGGCATCCGCCGCGGCCGACGCGATCAGCGCGCTGCGCAACCGGCGCCGCGAGGTGCGGGCCATCCAGGAGCGGATCCTCGGCGCGGTCAACGTCTGAATCTGGGGCGTCCAACGGCCACCGCGTTCGTCAGCCACTACGACTGTTCGCGCCACGACACGGGATGGGCGCATCCGGACCATCAGGGCCGCCTTCCGGCTCTGATGCGGGCCGTGTACGCGGACATGCTCACCCTCTTCCCGGTGCTGATTCAGGTCGAGGGCCGGCACGCGTCTCGGAACGAGCTCGGTCTCGTACATACGCCCGAGTACCTCGATGAGGTGGAGGGCTGGGTAGAGGAGGCGACGCGGCATGGTAGGCCCATCCACAGGGGAGCCGGACTGGTGGTTTCCGGCGCCACCTGGGATGCGTCGACAGCCGCTGTCGGTTGCGTGCTCGCGGGGATCGATGCCGTGGCCGAGGGTGGCGCGGCCAACGCTTTCTGTGCCATACGCCCCCCGGCCAGAGATGCTCGACCCGACCGGGCCGGGCTGTTCGGCGTCTTCAACCATCTGGCGATCGGAGCCCGATACCTCCGCCGCAGGATGGGCACCGGGCGGGTGGCGATAGTCGAGTGGATGGGAAGAGGCGGAATCGGTTCGGTCGAAGTCGCACTGGGTGAAGACGAGGGAGTGACACTGGCACCGGTGACAGTGCCGACCGTCGCACCGCGCGGCCGTCGGTCGGAGGACGCGGCATCACCCCGGAAGACCCCGAACCCCAAGGACGGCGCGGTCGACGGGCGAGCTGGAGCGAGGGAGAGTCTGCTCGAGTCCACGCGTAGTACTTTGGAGATGCTGGCGGAGAGCCGGGTGGACTTCCTCCTGCTGTCCGCGAGCTTCGAAGGCCTTCCCAACGATCCCATCGCCCCGGGTCCACTCCACCCGACCGACTTCTACGATGCCACCGTGCTCGTTCGCGAGTTTGCGGACGCCGCGTGCGGCGGACGGATGGTATCAGTCCTGGAGGGTGGCATGGATTCCGCCGGAACCGCAGCCGCGGTCGTCCAGCACCTGCGTGCCCTGGCCGGGCTGGAACGGGCCGACAGGTCCTGACGGCGATTCTTTGCCGATCGGGGTCGGCTGGCGCCGGGCTCCGTCCCTTGCCTATACTTGCCCCATGCCTATCGCCCGCTCGGAACGGTCGCGCGAGACCTCAGGCACCCGCATCCTGCCCCAGGATCCTCGGCGAAGCGTTCCGTCCGTGCTGGACCTGGTGCGGCTCAGCCCGGAGCCGGTCTTTCCCCCGGGCGGTGAGGCACTCTATCGGCAGATCGCCATCCTCACCGATCTCAAACCCGAGCAGGACGTCCTCGATGCCGCGTGCGGCCGCGGTCTTACGACGGCCTTCCTGGCCGCCAACTACGGCGTCGTCGCCGTCGGAATCGACCCCGACCCGTACCTGGTCGAGGAAGCGGAGCAACGAGCCCGCAGTCTGAACCTCGAAAGCCAGGTCTCGTTCCAGACGGCCGCGCTCGACGATCTCCCCTTCCAGGACGCGGTCTTCGACGTCGCGATCGGTGAGATCGGGCTTGGAGCGGAGTACAACCCCGCCGCCGCGATTCGCGAGCTGACGCGAGTAACGAAACCGCTCGGGCACGTGGGCCTGGTTCAGCTCGTCTGGACCGGACATGTCGACGAGAAGCGACGGGAACTGCTGGTCGAGTATCTGGGCGCTCGGCCTCTCCTGCTGGTCGAGTGGAAGCAGATGCTGCGGGAGGCGGGTTGTGTCGATCTGAAGGTCCAGGACTGGTCCGATTACGACTCGCCTTTCAGGCCCGCGGTGACGGTGCCCTTTCACGACTTCGCGGAGATCTTCTCGCTTCGGCAGAAGGTCGCGATCCTGAGGAGGGCGATGCAGCGTTGGGGATGGCGCGGCGTGCGCGGGGCGATAATGCGTGAGCAGGAGATCCATCGCCTGCTGAGTCGTGAGCGCGTCCTCGGCCTGTCGCTGATCATCGGGACGAAGTGGTCGGAGGGCGATGCGGCTCAGCCGGCGGAAGGGAGCGAGTGAATGGCGGTTACAGCGGCCAAGGCCGGGTTGACACGCGAGCGGCTCGAGGAGATTCAGGCACTCATCCGGGATCTTGGCCTCGGAGGGTGGCTGTTGTACGACTTTCGTGGCAACAACCCGATCGCTGGATCGCTTCTGGGACTGCCGCCCCTGTCACGGCGGTGGTTCGTGCTGATTCCGCCCACGGGCGAGCCGATCGCGCTCACCCACCGCATCGAGCAGCAGCCGTGGTCCGACTGGATCGGCGAGAATCGCGTCTACCTGAGCTGGCAGTCTCTGCAGGAAGGACTAGGCTCGCTCATCCGCGGCCGAGGGACACTGGCCGTCGAACATTCTCCATCCGACGCAATTCCCTACGTCGACCGGGTGCCCGCCGGGATACTGGAGTTGGTCCGTGGCGCTGGGGCAAGTACGACGACATCAGCCGATCTGGTCACCGCTCTCTACGCGCGCTGGTCCGAGGAAGGCGTGGCCTCGCACCGCCGGGCAAGTAACGCTCTGCGTGCCGCGGTCCACGAGGTCTGGGACTGGATCGGGCAGCGGATAGCGCAAGCGGACCCGCCGACTGAATGGCAGGTCCGCGAGCGGGTCCTCTCCTCGCTATCCGAGGCCGGCCTGAACGTAGGGGCGGATGCGGTCGTCGCGGTCAACGAGCACTGCGCCAATCCGCACTTCGCTCCCTCACCGGACGGCTCGGCTGTCCTTGCGCCGGGCGATGTCCTCCTCGTGGATCTCTGGGGCAAGGAGACGGACGAAGCCGTCTTCGCCGATCAAACCTGGATGGCGTTCATCGGTTCATCGATTCCGGACGCTGTGCAGGTCGTGTGGGAGGCCGTCCGCGATGCGCGGGATGCTGCCATCGCCCTCTTGCGTGAGCGATGGCGTGCCGGCCTGCCCGTGTCGGGTGCCGAGGTCGACGACCGAGCGCGTGACGTCATCCACGATCGAGGTTTCGGTGATTTCTTCATCCACCGAACGGGGCATTCGATCGATCGCGACCTTCACGGCTCAGGCCCCAACATCGACAACCTGGAAACGCGGGATGACCGGCGGCTGCTGCCCGGTATCGGCTTCTCTATCGAGCCCGGCGTCTACCTGGAGGGCGAGTTTGGCATCCGGTCCGAGGTGAATATCCATATAGGATCGGACGGACCGGAGGTCACAACGCCGGAAGCCCAATCGCAGATGTACAGGATCGACGTCTGATGTCACTGCACTTCTCCCACGAGCGCCTGGAGCTACGTACACGTCGCTCGTTCACCATCGCCCGAGCGGCGTCCGTTCCCGTCCGGGAGTCGCTGTGGGTACGGGTCCGGGCCGATGATGGGATGGAGGGGTGGGGAGAGGCTGCCACGACCACGAAGTACTACGGCGAGACAGCTGCGACGGCGGAGGCTGTCTTCCCGCTGCTCGTGGAAGCCGCGGCAGAGTCCGCAGGGCCGGACCGTCTCGAGTTGGAGCGGGCCGAGGTCGCCATGATGGACGCGGTGGGAGGAAACTCGGCCGCCCGGGCCGGCTTCTCCGCCGCGCTCCACGACCTCGCCGGAAAGCGACTCGGCCTCCCGACATGGAAGATGCTGGGCCTCAGCCCACGCGCGCCGGCTTCCTCATTCACCATTTCGATTGACGATATCGAAGTGATGCGTGAGCGTGTGCGGGAGGCAGCCAGCTACCCGATCCTCAAGATCAAGGTCGGCACGCCGCAGGACGAGTCCATCCTGCAGATGATCCGCGAGGAAGCCCCGGAAAAGGTGCTGCGTGTCGATGCCAACACCGGTTGGACCGTTTCCGAGGCGATCCGCCGTTTCCCGATGCTCGAGGCCTTCGACGTCGAGTTCGTCGAGCAACCGCTGCACCCGGACGACATCGATGGCATGCGGGAGCTCCGCCGCAGGTCAAGAATCCCGATCGCCGCCGATGAATCCTGTCGGACCTCGGCGGACATCCCTCGGCTGGCCGGCGCGGTCGACATCATCAACATCAAGCTCGCCAAATGTGGCGGGTTGCGCGAAGCTTTGCGCATGGTCCACGTCGCGCGGGCACACCGGCTCCAGGTCATGCTGGGATGCATGATCGAGTCGTCGCTCGGCATCGCCGCCGCCGTGCAGGTTGCTCCTCTCGCGGACTATCTCGACCTCGACGGTGCCGCCCTGCTCGCCGACGATCCGTTCGCCGGTCCCGGGATCGGCCCGGACGGCACAGTCCATTTCAACGACACGCCGGGACTCGGCGTCTCCCGGAAAGATGGAGATCCATCGCGGTGAGACTCCGGAAGTCGGCGCTCCTCCCGTGAGGTCCCGGCCGCTTCACCCCCGGGCTGCGGTCACCGGTTCCTCCTGCGCATCCTGACGCTCGATGCTCGTCGAGGTCGCTCTCTCGCTGCCCGTTTTCAGAAGCTTCACCTACGTCGTCCCGCCGGGGATGGAGGAGCGCGCGGTCGTCGGTGCGCGCGCGCGGGTGCCGTTCGGCCGCGGCGAGCGGATCGGCTGGGTGGAACGAGTGGACGCAGCGGGGACGGAAGATCCGCATACCCGGGCGGTTATCGAGTTTTCGGATGCCGAGCCGAGCGTAACGCCGGAGCTGATGCGCCTCTGCCGCTGGATTGCGAACTATTACGTCACTCCGCTGGGCCAGGTACTGCGCAGCGCAATCCCGGCCGCGCTGTCGGGAAGCTCGAAGGCGCTCATCGAACTCGTCCGACCTCCGACCGAGGACGAACCCCTCACGGAGCTGGAGCGAGATCTGCTGGGCTGGCTGGAGGACGGCGAGCCACGGGCGGTCTCACGCCTTCGCCGAGAGCTCGGCGAACGATCGTGGTGGCCGGTGATCCGTCGGCTGGAGAACCGGTCGCTGCTGCGTGTGACGATGGCGCCGCCGCGGGCCGAGCCGGCCGTGCAGGTTCGCCGGATGATCCGCATCACCCGCGAGCTTCCGAGCATCCGCGAGCGCGACGAGGCCTTCGGGCGTGCCCGACGACAGCGGGATTGCTGGGAATGGCTGGAATCGGTCGGTGGGGTGGCGGAGGTCGCGCACGTTACGGGACGGCTCGGCTTCTCGCCGGCCGTCGTACGGGGATTGGTGGAACGCGGCCTGGCAGTCATCGAAGAGGAGGAGGTGCCGCGGGACCCGTACGGCGATGTACCGGCAGCGCGACCTGCGTCGCTCGTGCCCACGCCCGCGCAGGCCGCCGCGATCGCACGGCTGAAAGCGGCTGCCTCGCAGGAGAAGCCCACGCCGGTCCTTCTTCGCGGTGTCACCGGCTCCGGCAAGACACTCGTCTACATCGAGCTGCTTCGCGAGGTCGTGGACAGGCAGAATCGCACCGCGATCGTCCTGGTCCCGGAGATCGCCCTGACGCCCCAGACGGTCGGCCGTTTTCGCGCCGAGTTCGGCGAGCGGGTCGCGGTGCTTCACTCCGCCCTCTCGGAGGGCGAACGTTACGACGAGTGGCGATCGCTCCGTGCCGGAACGAAACGCATCGCCGTGGGGGCGCGGTCCGCGGTTTTCGCCCCGCTGCCGGACCTCGGCGCCATCATCGTCGACGAGGAGCACGAAGCGACCTACAAGCAGGGTGAAACACCGCGATACCATGCGCGGGAAGTCGCGGTAGTGCGTGCTTCGCTGGCCGGCGCGGTCTGCGTGCTCGGCTCGGCTACGCCATCGCTCGAGAGCTGGGCTAATGCCGCTTCCGGCAAGTTCGACCTGATCGAGCTCCCCGAGCGCGCCGCTGGTCAGCCGCTTCCCGCCACGCGCGTCGTGGACCTCCGCGCGGAGCGGAGGCGCGAGCGGGAGGAGGGGGGCGACGCCGGCGCGCTCGTGCTCTCCCGTGAGCTCCGGGACGCCATGGAGCTCCGCCTGGAACGGGCCGAGCAGACGATCCTCCTCCTGAACCGGCGGGGCTACTCCAACTTCGTCCAGTGCAGGGACTGCGGGCAGGTCTGGGACTGCCCGTCGTGTGCGGTATCGCTCACGTATCACCGGCGCCGCAATCGTCTCACCTGCCACTACTGCCTGTACGAGGAGGAGACACCCTCCGCCTGTCCGCGGTGTGGCTCGACCGACGTGAGCTTCCGCGGTGTCGGCACGGAGCAGGTCGAGCGGGCCGTGGAGGAAGCGTTCCCGTCCGCCCGCATCGCCAGGATGGACGTGGACACAACATCCGCGAAATGGGCCCATCACCGCATCCTCGATCGTTTCGCGCGCGGACGGATCGACATCCTGATGGGTACCCAGATGATCGCAAAGGGGCTGGACTTCCCCAACGTCACGCTGGTAGGGGTCGTGAACGCCGACGTAGGGATGAACCTCCCGGACTTCCGGGCCAGCGAACGCGCCTTCCAGCTCATCACGCAGGTGGCGGGGCGAGCGGGGCGCGGTCCGAAGGGCGGGGAGGTAATCATCCAGACCTCCCTGCCGACCCATTACGCGATCACCTGCTCCCTCGCGCACGATTTCCATGCCTTCGCCGAGCGGGAGATGGAGGCACGGCGGTCTCCTCTCTATCCCCCGCACTGCAAGCTGATCAACGTGATCGTCAGCGGACTGGATCAGGTAGAGGTGCAGGAGGCAGCCCAGAATGCGGCGGACTGGATAGCCGGGTTACTGCGGAAGCGGGGGGTGGCGGGGATCGAGCTGGTAGGCCCGGCGCCCTGCCCGATCGAGCGGATCCGCGACCGCTGGAGATGGCATTTCCTGCTCCGCGCGACCAGCCCGGCGAACCTCGGGCGAACCGCGCGCTACTTCGCCGAGAAGTACCGTGCGGGATCCGGGAAGGCCGACCTGCGCATCGCCATCGATCGAGACCCGGTATCGCTGCTGTGAAATGAGGGCTGGTCGGGCCGGGTCGGGGCGGGCAGCGGGTCGAGACAGTGATCGCGGCCGAGAGACTGGACATCCGGGCGAACAATCGAGACTTTTCGGCGTACAATTCAGCGTCTCCCAGCGTACTCCCCTCACCTCGGGTCGGGTGCCCGGGCGGCGGCTTAGCCGAGCATGCCGGGTCCCGACCCGGTCGTGTATCGAGCAGGGAGACGCTCACGAAACGGGTTACGGTCAGGTGCTCGGATGGGCTGTCTTGCTCTGAACGCCTCGTTCGAACCGCTCACCATCCTGCCGGTAGAGCGTGCACTACGCCTCGTCATCGACGCCAAGGCGGAAGTGCTGGAGGTCGACCGCGCCCGTATCTTCCGCTCGCAGTGGAAGGAAATCCCGTGTCCGGTGGTCATCCGCCTGGCGAGGTTCGTCCACGTCCCGCGCCGCTTCCGCCGCCAGGTCACGAATACTTTCCTGTTCGCCCGTGACGGCTACCGTTGTCAGTATTGCGGCCGGCACCGGTCGGAACTCCGCGACCGCGAGTTCCTGACCCGCGATCACGTCGTGCCGCTTTCGTGCGGGGGCGACAACGGATGGGAGAACGTGGTCACCGCCTGCTCGACCTGCAACAACCGCAAGGCGAGTCACTTGCCGGAGCACTGCGGAATGTTTCCGCGCAGGGCACCACACGAGCCGAACCACGTCGAGCTGGTGTGGGCCGTGCGACGCGTCACGGATGTGCAGGCGAAGTACATAGCGATGTTCTACGGCAGCGACGTCCTCCGCGCCCTGCAGCGGCACGAGGTCGAGCAGGAAGGTCCCGTCGCGGCTTGATCGGCCGGCGACCCTTGTCGCCGGCTTCGTCTTCCTTCCCGCTGATGGTCTCCAGAGCGATCCCTCTCCTCGTCGCGCTCGCCGTCGCTTCTCCTGCGGCGTCGCAGGCGGGACCCACAATACCGACCCCGGAGAGCCACTTCGGATTCGTTCCCGGAAGCCATCGTCGGCTTGCCGACTGGCACGACCTGCTCAGCTACTACGACCGTGTGGCCGCGACGAGCCCCCGCATCGCGATCGATACACTCGGATCCAGCACGCGAGGGCTGCCTCTCGTGGCGCTCGTGATCACCAGCGAGGAGAATCACGCGCGGCTCGATGAGATTCGCGATATCCACCTGAAGCTGGCCGATCCGCGGTTGGTTAGCGGACCGGACGAGCTCGCGCAATTGAAGGAGTCCGCGCGCGTGATCGTGCTGGTGACCTCCCACATCCACGCCACGGAGGTCGGGGCGGGGCAGATGCCCGCGAACCTCCTCTATCGACTCGCTACCTCCACCGATCCGGAAGTCGAAGCGATCCTGAACCAGACAGTCGTCATCCTCGTCCCATCACTCAACCCCGACGGGACGCAGATGGTCGCTGACTGGTACAGGACCTACCTGGGCACCCGATTCGAGGGGATGGAGCCGGTCGACCTCTACCACGAGTACGTAGGGCACGACAACAACCGTGACTGGTACGCGCTGACGCAGGTCGAGACGCAGCTGGTGGTCGAGAAGGTCCACAACCGGTGGCGGCCCGTCATCGTCCATGACGTCCATCAGATGGAGCAGAATGGTCCGCGGATGTTCGTGCCGCCCTACATCGATCCGTTCGAGCGGAACGTCGATCCGCTGCTCATCTCTGCGATCAACCAGGCGGGCAGCTACATGGCCGCGGAACTGGCACTGCGCGGATTCACGGGCGTGTCTACGAGCATCCAGTTCGATCTCTTCACGCCGGCCCGGGCCTACTCCCACTACCACGGCGGGGTCCGGATCCTCTCGGAGACGGCATCGGCGCGCCTGGCGTCTCCGGTCAACATTCGAAGAGCGGAGCCAGGCGCCGGAACTCCGAGTGCCCCTACGATGAACGCGCCTCTGCCCTGGGAGGGCGAAAGCTGGGGACTGCCACAGATCGTGGCCTACCAGGAGGCAGGGGTGATGGCACTGCTCACGAACGCCGCGCGCAACCGCGAGTACTGGATCGACAACTTCGCGACCATCGCACAGCGCGCAGTCGACAAGTGGGAGCAGTGGCCTTCTTACTGGCTGCTGCCGGAGACCGACGGAGACCGGACGGGTCTGGATGCTGTCCTGCGCATCCTCACACTGGGATCCGTCGAGGTCAGGCGTGCCAAAGAACCCTTCCACGTCGGCGAGCGGAGGTTCGAGGCGGGGACCTACGTGATCCCGATGCAGCAGCCGTACGCCGCATGGGCGCAGACGCTGCTCGAGCGACAGCAGTATCCGAATTTCGGGAGCGGGACCGGCTCGTCTTTCGTGCGACCGTACGATGTGACAGCTCACACATTGCCGCTGTTGATGGGTGTCGAAGCTATCCCCGTTGGTGAAGGAATCACGGTCGAGCTGAGCGCACCGATCGAGCCTGTTTCGGTCCACTACGCGGCGCCGTCCTGGCTCACAGGGAGAAGCGCCCCGCGCATCGGCCTGTACCGGGGTTCGCGAGAGCCGCCCGCGACAGGTTGGACTCGCTGGCTCTTCGACCAGCACGGGGTCGAGTACGTTTCGCTGAGCGATGAGGACGTCCGTAGAGGCGACCTCGGCCGCCGGTTGGACGTGATCATCCTGCAGGACCAGCCGCAGCTCCACATCATCGACGGGTGGCAACCGGGCGAGGCGCCCGACGAGTACACCGGCGGGATCGGTGCGGATGGCCTGTACGCGCTTGGGCAGTTCGTTCGAAACGGCGGACGACTCGTAGCGATCGAATCCGCCACGGAGCTGGCTATCGAGTTTTTCGGCCTGGCGGTCGAGAACGCGCTCGAAAGCATACCCCTGTCTTCGTTCTATATCCCGGGTTCCATACTCCGCCTCGATCTTGAGCCCACGCATCCGATCAATCGTGGGCTCGGGCCAGAGACGAGTGCCTGGTTCTGGCACACCAGCCGAGCATTCCGCACGACTGACCCGAGGGCCAGGGTCGTTGCTCGTTACGGTCGCGGCAATCCGCGGCTGTCCGGCTGGGCAATGGGAGCCGAACACCTTGCAGGACTGCCGGCGATCCTGGAGGTCCCGGTGGGTCGGGGGTCAGTCATCCTCTTCGGGTTCCAACCGAACTATCGCGGGCAGAGCATCGCGACGTGGCCACTATTGTTCGGTGCTCTGCGGTGAGGTGACAAAGGAGTGAGTTCCACGTTCCGACTCGCGGAAACATCCCACTGGAGAACGGACGTTCCTCGGTTCGGGGTGATTCCGACCGTCAGCAATCTGCGCCGGCAGCCGATAGGTCATCGCTCGGACTCGGCTCCGTCGTCGTTCTGGCGCTGCAGCCATTCCCGGATCTTCTTCAAAAATACCGGAACGTCGATGGGCTTTGGCAGGAAGTCGTTGCAGCCGGCTTCGATCGCGAGGTCCCGTGATCCGGTCAGGGCGGTCAGGGCTAGGATGGGAACCTGCCTGAAATCGGGCGATCCGCGCAGGGTGCGCGTGGCCTGAATCCCGTCCATCACCGGCATCATGACGTCCATGAGGACGAGGTCAGGCCGACGGACAATCGCCTGCTTGACGGCTTCGTTCCCATTTTCCGCCTCAATTACACGAAAGCCGTACGCTTCCAGCAGTGCGCGCAGGGCGTCGCGACTGTCCGGGTTGTCCTCGGCGACCAGGATGGAGGCTGCTTGCTCGCCCTTTTCGGCTTCTTTCAGTTGCACTTGTCAGGCGGGCGGACTACGTGTATCTGGCGTGTGGAGCTAAAGGCGGCGATCGCTCGGGTTCCGAGGCTCTCGTCGGGTCGGCGTGTCCCCGCAAAGCAAAAATATCGACGCAGGAACCATTCCGATGTGACGTCTCGCGTCGTGACCGGCTCGACCTGCAACGAGGGTCTGCGAGGCTGCATCCCTCGGTAACGGACCGCTACATGAAATGACAACGCACCTCACCCGCAGCGTACGCTTCAGCGCGGCGCACCGATATTACCGACCCGACTGGTCGGACGAGGAGAACCGCCGCGTCTTCGGGGCATGTGCCAATCCCCACGGCCACGGCCATAACTACACCCTGGAGGTGACTGTGGCCGGGGTCCCGGATTCCGTTACCGGGTTCTGTTTCGACCTCGGTGAGCTGGACGCGATCTTGGACGAAGAGGTAAAGCGCCCGCTCGATCACCAGCACGTCAATCACGCGATTCCCGAGTTCCGATCCGGCGGGCTCATTCCTACCACGGAGAACCTCGCTATCTGGATCTGGCGTCGTCTCGAGCCGCGTATCGCAGGCGGGCGGTTGGTGAAGCTCCGGCTTAGAGAGGATTTCGATCTGTTCGTGGACTACTACGGGGAAGCGGGAGGGGGCGGCGACATTTGAGGTGAGAATGAGGCGGACGACCGTCGCGGATCCCGGCCGTTCGAGCGTCAACTGATCGTCTTCGTAGCGCAGTCCATCGACTGGTCCGCGATCCCCGTCTGGGGACCCAGCGACCCACCGCCCGCCGTCGCTGTGGCGACACCGTCTTCATAGTCGAACGAGAAGTACAGCGCTCCCGGGTCTGCCCATCCTTCCAGGCCTGACAGGTCCGCGGGATAGCTTCCCTCTCGCAGTTTGATGACGTCGGCGAGGCTGCACATCTGCTTCAGCACGCTCGCCGCCTCGGACTGCTTGACCTGATCCGAAACCGCCGTGTAGCGCGGAATGGCGACGATCGCAAGGATCCCGATGATCACGACCACGATCATCAGTTCGATCAGTGTGAAGCCTTTGCGCGAGATATCGCGGGTCATGGGAGTGCTACTGTACGAACGGTCGGGCTGGAAGCACCTGCTCCCAGCCCGATGCGCAGTGTCTGGCCGAAGCCGCCCGCTACTCCGTTTCTAAGTATCGTCGCGAGCGACGCATTGGTGACGCGGCGGACTCAACGGCCTTCGGTCAACCATCAGCTGCTGGCCGCCGTATCGATATCCTTGGTCAGGCAGTCCATCGTGACGCTCTCGAGACCCGTCACGCCCGACTTGACCGTGGCGGTGGCCTCACCGCCGGCGAACGTGAAGTCGAAGTACTCGGCGTCCGGATCCTCCCAGCCCGGTATCGCGTCCTCGTTGGTCGGCCAGGCGTTGGTCTTCAGGAACTCCGCCTCCGCGAGCGAGCACATCTGCTTGAGGATTGGCGGCGCTTCCGCCTGCTTCGCCTGGTTCGACACCTGCGTGAAGCGCGGAATCGCGATCGCGGCGAGGATGCCGATGATGACCACGACGATCATCAGCTCGATGAGGGTGAAGCCCTTGTTGTTCCGAAGCTTGCGCATTTCCCTTCTCCCGATGGTTGGGTTGGCGATGTATCTGCCGGTACGGTAACAGCCCCGCAGGCGATTACGGGCTGGGGAGAAGGCAACGGGTGTGCCCGGAATTGGGCATTGTGTAAGTGCTTGAAAAATATCTAGTTGTGTCGTGATGGCGTCTTGAGGTCACGTCGCTGGTCGGGCCGATCCCGCACGATGCCTTGCAGTCTGCAATGCAGAACCCGTTCGGCCTCGACCTGTCGGCGGCCCTGTGCAGGGCAGCGGGGCTCGGACTGCCGAGAGAGGGCTCCTACCGCAATTGGGTCCGCCCTTTCCCACTGATTTTCCCATCGCCCGTGCAGCGGCAGCCTGCGATAGCGCTTCGGTCCGCATCCCGACCTCCGCAGCCGACCGAATTGCCGACGGCTGACATCCGAGTTCGAAGCCTGCCGTCCGAACCAGATCCCGGGTCCACTGCGATGCCGCGCTCTCCAGCCTCGGACGGGACCTTGCCCGGGCGGCTCGGTGTCTCCCATGTAAGGAAACCGGCGCGGCCCCTTGTGCTTCGGGGTCTCGCCGATCGGTGGAAAAACGTCGGTGCCCCAGGCAAAGGTACGAAGTTCGACTTGCCCCGATGCCGCGTTACCGTTACGTTCGCACGTTTTTCAACGACATCATCCGACATCCGCGAACAGGCGAATGACCGTTTCGAATACAGAGGTAAAGGACGTTACCATCATCGGTGGGGGGCCTACCGGGCTCTTCGCGGCCTTCTATGCCGGCCTCCGTGGAGTGAGCTGCCGGATCGTGGATGCCCTGCCGCAGCTGGGCGGGCAGCTGATGGCTCTCTACCCTGAGAAGTACATCTACGACGTCGGGGGGCTTCCGAAGATCCTGGCGAAGGATCTCGTGAAGAACATGATCGAGCAGGGCACGCAGTTCGATCCCGAGGTCCTGTTGGGTGTGGAGGTCCAGTCGCTCGAGCGCCGGGACGACCTGATCGCGCTCGGCACGCCGGCCGGGGAGCTGCTTACCCGTACCGTCATCATTACGGCGGGCAAGGGGGCCTTGAATCCGCGTGTGCTGGAGTGCCCCGGTTGGGACGACTTCTACGGCAATGGAGGGTCGGGGGTGCACACGCACGTCCGGCAGCCGGAGGACTTCCGCGGCCGACGCGTCCTGCTCGTTGGAGGCGGCGACTCCGCGGTGGATTGGGCGCTGGGGCTTGAGGGTGTGGCGCGAGAGGTCACGCTGATCCACCGCCGGGACCAGTTCCGCGCGCACAAGGCATCCGTGCAGGAGATGCGGGCGCTTGCGGCCACAGGACGGATATCGATCCTGACGCCCTATGAAGTGGAGTCGATCGGTGGCTTCGGGGGTTGCGTCCAGACCGCGACGATCTACAACAATGCGACGCAGGAGCGCGTCGTGCTCGAGGTGGATGCCGTCGTCGCGCTACTGGGCTTCAAGCCGGACCTGGGTCCCATCGGCAACTGGGGGCTCGAGCTGGAGCGCCATGCGATCAAGGTCACGCCCCTGATGGAGACGAACCTGCCCGGCGTGTACGCGGCCGGAGATGTCGTCACCTATCCAGGCAAGCTGGAACTGATCGCGACGGGGTATGGCGAGGCCGCGATCGCCGTGAACAACGCCGTCCACTACCTCAATCCGAAAGCGCGAGTGAATCCGGGTCACTCCACCAACCTGAAGATCTTCAGCCAGGACGAAGAGGGTGGTGAGGCGTAGGGGCATGGCCGTGGCAGGCGGCGATGGACCCGCGCGGTAGGACCGCGCTGGTGACGGGTGGCGCGGTCCGGGTGGGCCGCGCCATTTCGCTTGGGCTCGCGAGAGCCGGGGCGCGCGTCGTCATCCACTACAACGGCTCGGCCGACTCGGCGCGAGAACTGGAAGCCGGGATCGTGGCCGCCGGAGGTCAGGCGGCGACGATCAGGGCGGATCTGAGTTCGCCTACGGAAGTCCAGCAACTCGCCGAAGCGGCGGGGCGCCCCTTCGGTCCCATAGACATTCTGGTCAACAACGCCTCGATCTTTCCTGCCGCAGGCTTCGGTGACGTCGACGAGGAGACCTGGGAGGCGGCGATCGCCGTCAACCTGCGAGCGCCTTTCTTCCTGACGCAGGCCCTGGGGCTGGCGATGAAGGAGCGCGGGTCCGGCGTCGTCGTGAACATGGGCGACCTTGCTGGAATCCAGTCCTGGAGCGGCTACGCGGCGCACTCGATCTCGAAGGCTGGTCTGCTCCATCTCACGCGAATCGCTGCCCGGGCTCTGGCGCCCGAGGTGCGCGTAGCCGCGATTGCCCCTGGCACCGTCCTCCCGCCGGAGGACCTCTCGGCGTCTGAGGTCGATCAACTCGCCCGCCGGGCACCGCTTCGGCGCATCGGCTCGCCGGAAGACGTCGTCGAGGCACTGCTCTACCTCATCCGCGCGGATTTCGTCACTGGTGAGGTGCTGGTGCTCGACGGCGGGCGGCTCCTTCTGTAGCCCGCCCCGAAAGGGTACCGAAGAAAGGCCCTCCAAGCAGGAACTACGCAACGCCCACACCGGTATAACCGCCGATCTCTCCAGCGTTTGGAAAGAGGGGACCATCATGGCGGGGAGCCGCAATCAGAAGGGTCGGGGTAAGGCAAGGCGGCGGGGTACCGGGAAGCGGCGGGCCGCCGGCTTTGCCCGACGCCTGCGAGGAGCCGGCCTGCTCCGCACGCTCGGAATCGCGGCCGGTCTCGCAGTCCTCGCCACGGTCGTGTATCTGTGGCCCCGGTGCCTGGGTGACGGTTGCCCGGACGTCGAGGGCCTCCGCAACTACACCCCCCCACAGGCCACTCGCGTCTTCTCCGGGGATGGCCAGCTGATCGCCCATCTCGCCCCGGAGCGGCGCATCGTTGTTCCGCTGTCGAACATCCCCGCGCACGTCGCCGGCGCCTTCCTCGCCGTCGAAGACCGTCGGTTCTTCGAGCACGGCGGGATCGACTTCCGCCGGGTCGTGGGGGCGGCGATCCACGACCTGAAGGTCCTGCGCTTCGATCAGGGCTTCAGCACAATCACGATGCAGCTCGCCCGCAATGTCTTCCCGGAGCATCTGACAAGGGCGAAGACGCTACGGCGGAAGGTTTGGGAGATCGTAATCGCGCGCGAGATGGAAAGGGAGTTCTCCAAGCGCGAGATCCTCGAGATGTACCTCAACCAGATCTACCTGGGAGAGGGATACTACGGCGTGGAGGCTGCCGCCCAGGGTTACTTCGGGAAGACGGCTACCCAGCTCGACGTCGCCGAAGCCGCGATGCTCGCGGCGATTCCACGCTCGCCCGCCGCCTATAACCCGAGGGACAACCCGGTCACCGCGGTGCGGCGCCGCAATCTGGTGCTCAGCCAGATGCGGGATGCGGGGCTCATCGATCAGGCTGAACTGGAGGCAGCCGCCGGAGAGCCGCTGCGTGTGGTCCCGCCAGTCGAGGCGAGCGGGGACGCACCCTACTTCATTGCCGCTGTGCGTCGGCAACTTCGTCAGCAATTCGGCGAAGGCGTCGAGACGGCGGGACTGAAGGTCTACACGTCCCTGGACGTCGACCTGCAGCGAACCGCCGCGAAGGCGCTTCGAGATCAGCTCGCGGCGATCGAACGGGGAGAGCTCGGTCGTTTCAGTGGGCCCGACTGCTCCGGGGGGAAGATCGAGGATCCGGAGCGATGCCTCCAGGGGATGTTCGTCGCCGTCGACAACCGGACGGGCGACGTGTTGGCGCTGGTCGGCGGCCGCGATTTCTCGATCAGCCAGTTCGACCGGGCGACGCAGGCGCGGCGACAGGCAGGCTCCGCCTTCAAACCGTTCCTGTACGCCACGGCGCTCGCTTCGGGCATTCCGATCACCACCACGCTGTTGGGGCCCGGGGTTGCGGACTTCGAAGGCGGCTATCGCCCGGCTGATCACGTGACCGGCGACGTGCCCATCGACCTGCGAGAAGGGATGCGGCTGTCCTCGAATCGCGCCGCCGTCGCGCTCGGGGAACGCGTCGGCGTGCCCGCGGTCGTTCGTACGGCGCGTCTGCTCGGAATCTCGACGCCGATGAAGGACTATCCTTCCACCCTCCTGGGCGCCGCCGAGGTCGTGCCGATCGAACTGGTGAGCGCGTTCACGGCTTTCGCCAACAGCGGCACTCTCGTCACACCGCGTCTGATCCGACGCGTGGAGGACGCGTCGGGGCGGGTTCTCTGGGAAGGGATGGTGCAGCGTTCGGCTGTTCTAGCGCCGGAGGTCGCCTTCCTCACGACCAGCCTGCTGCGGGATGTCATCGACCGCGGGACCGGCTATCCCGCTCGCACGGCCGGCCTGTCCTGGAACGTACCCGCCGCCGGGAAGACGGGAACGACCAACGATGCCGCCGACGCCTGGTTCGTCGGCTATACGCCGGACATCTCAGCGGGCGTGTGGATCGGGTTCGATCGGCGGCAGACGATTGCGGCGGGGGTGGGGGGAGGGAGCATCGCCGCTCCCCTCTGGGGTCGGATCGTGGGGCAGTACTACCGCTCGCGGCCGGTTCCGGCCGCCTGGGCTCCTCCCACGAACGTGATATCCGTCCGTATCGACCGGGAGAGCGGGCAACTCGCCACCTACGGCTGCCCGGAAGAGCAGGTCACTGAGGAGTGGTTCATCGCCGGAACGGAGCCTGCGACTTACTGCCCCATACACGACGAGGGCGGGTTCGAGGGATGGATTCGACGCGGGGTCCGCAGTATAGAGGATCTGTTCCGGGGCCGAAGGCGTCGCGGCTGAGCCGCCCCTACATCCGGGACCACCCCCCCGCGGCGCGCCCTTGGGTGGGGGCGTCTCGACCCTTTCTTCGTGTCCTTCCTACGGCTCCAGCGAACCGGTCGGCCCCACCGTTCAACGGGGTGTTTCCGCCGTGCCAATCGGACTTTCCGCGGTTTCCAGCACGGGTGACTCGCCGAGGTGCTCGTTGTGAGCCAGCCAGCGTTCCGCTTCGAGGGCGGCCATGCATCCCGTGCCGGCTGAGGTGATCGCCTGCCGGTAATAGTCGTCGATGACGTCGCCCGCCGCGAAGACGCCGGGTACGCTGGTCTCCGTCCGCCAAGGGCAGCGGGTCACGATGTAACCGCCGGGTGTGGTCTCGAGTTGTCCCTCCAGGAAGGCCGTATTCGGCGTGTGGCCGATCGCTACGAACAGCCCTCCCACCTCCATCTCCCGGATCTCACCGGTGACGGTGTCCTGAAGACGCAGCCCCGTGATCGCGTCGTCGCCCAGCACGTCGATGACTCGGGTGTTCCACTCGACCCGGATACGGGGATTGGAGAGCGCCCGGTCCGCCATGATCTTCGAGGCCCGGAAACTGTCACGGCGATGAATGATGACGACTTCCGACGCGTACTTGGTCAGATAGGTGGCCTCTTCCATGGCCGAGTCGCCACCGCCCACGACCGCGAGCACCTTGCCCCGGAAAGCGGGTAGGGCACCGTCGCATACGGCGCAGGCCGACACTCCGCCGCCGGTCTGGGCAAGCCGCTGCTCGTTGGGCAGGCCGAGCCAGTTGGCCCGGGCGCCGGTGGCGACGATGACCGTGCGGGCCAGCACCTCGTCGCTCCAGCTCGGCTTCAGCCGGAACGGCCGGGTCGAGAAGTCGACTGAGGCGATGTTCTCGCCCACCACACGCGTGCCGAACTTGAGCGCCTGGGCCTTCATTCGGTCCATCAGCTCCTGTCCCCCAACACCGTCCGGAAAGCCGGGGAAGTTCTCGATGTCGGTTGTCCACATCAGCTGTCCACCGGGGATCATGTCTCGTGACGGCTCCCCCTCGTAGACCACGGGGTCCAGGTTGGCACGCGCCGCGTAGATCGCGGCGGTCCACGCCGCCGGACCGGAGCCGATGATCACGAGATTCTCAACCCGTTCAGTCATTGTTCACTCTCGTTGGAGACGTTGGACTACCGACACCGCCGTGCGGCCGCTTTTCCTCGTGGATCCTGCGCCCTTCCGCAACGCTGCGGGCGTCGCTCGCGGGGATGACCGCGCGGACCCGCGTTCCCTTTCCCGGAGCGCTGGTGATCTCGACATGCCCGCCGAAGTAGGACGCACGCTCCTGCATGCCGAAAAGCCCGAGGCCGCTGTCGTCGGCGGAAACCTTGCGCTCGACGACGAACCCGCGCCCATCATCGGTTACGGTCAGGGCAACCGAATCGGGGTTGCGCTCGATCCGTACTACCACTCGGGTCGGTTGCGCGTGCCGCACAGCGTTCGAGATCGCTTCCTGCGCGATCCTGTACAGGGCGAGTTCGGCCGACTGGCTGAGCATGTCCTCGATCGGGTCGGCCTCCACCCGGATGTTGATCCCCACCGACTCGGACAGGGAACGCACGTGTGATTCGATCGCCGGGACCAAGCCGAGCTCCTCGAGGGCCGGCGGGCGGAGGCCGCGCGCGAAGCGTCGTACCCGCTCCAGGGCCTCACCGATCTCTTCACGGAACTGCTCGATCATCCGCTCCCGCGCCTCGGGATCTTCGATCGCCCGCAGGAGTCGAAGTCGGATGAGGAGGGCTGCCAGAGTCTGTGCGGTATCGTCGTGCAGCTCGCGGGCGATCCGCTTCCGCTCCTGCTCCTCCGCGTTCAACGCCCTCACCGCTACACCGCTCAGCCGCTGGCGGTACGAATCGAGGGTGTCCAGCATCCCGTTGAAGGTGCCGGTCAACCGTTCCAGCTCGGTGTCCCGCAACGAGGAATAGGGGACCCTTGCGTTCAGATTGCCCTGCTGGATCTCGGCCGCCGTCTCCTCGAGCAGCTTCAGCGGGCTCAGCGCAAGCCGGAGGATGACGGCGTTGACCAGGACCGTCGCCAGCAGGCTGCCGACAACCATCAACACCACCCAGCGTGATGGGAATTCCTGCGTCGTGCGGACGATGGTCCTCGTCACGACAGCGCTCCCCACGGTGCTCAGCAGCACGATGAAGGCGTTCGCGATGAGGATCTTGTAGAAAAGGGGAACGCGGAGCAGACGCTGGGCGATCGCGGCGGGGCCTCGCCGGTCCGGTGTTTCGACGGACGTCATCCGCTGGGAAGCGTTCGGTGATTGCACATTGCTGGAGCGCAATCAGCACAGTACCGGTTTGGATACCATTCCGCTACCGCTGACGAGCGAAAAGGACGGTCGCCGCGGTGCGAGGTGTCGACTGCGCGGCGACGAACGGGGAACGAAAGGTCGGTTCGGCCCAAGGCAACCCGCGGGTGGCGTTGAGGGGCCTGAACGGCTAATATTCGGTCGCCAAACATGTTGCGGTCCCGGAGACGCGGTCTCGAGTAATCATAGATGGGTAACACGGCGTCGTCGAAAGAGGTGGGGGAGGTGGCGGTTTCGACCATGACCACGGCCACGGAGCGGGCCGGAATCGACGCCATCGTCGCGTCGGAGCGAGGTTTCTGGTCGCAGCGGCTACGCGACTATATCACCCTCACTAAGCCGCGGATCATCTCGCTCCTGCTGGTCACCACCCTCGCTCCGATGGTGCTCGCCGCGCGGGGTTGGCCGGGGTGGGGACTCGTCGGATGGACGATGCTGGGAGGGTACCTGATGGCGGGTGGGGCGAACGCCATCAACATGTACATCGACCGGGACATCGATGGCCGGATGGGCCGCACCCGCTTCCGGCCGATCCCCAGCGGGCGGATGAGCCCTGGCCACGGGCTGGCCTTCGGCATCACGCTCGCCGTCGCGTCCTTCCTCTTGTTCACGTTCGCGGTGAACCTGCTGTCGGCCGTGCTGGCTGCTGCCGGGCTGCTCTACTCCGTCTTCATCTACACGCGCTGGCTGAAGAGGTCGTCGCCGCAGAACATCGTTATCGGCGGAGCGGCCGGCGCCTTCCCCCCGCTCGTGGGGTGGGCAGCGGCATCGGGCAGCCTCAGCCTCACGGCGATGTATCTCTTCCTGATCGTCTTCTTCTGGACTCCCCCCCACTTCTGGGCGCTCGCACTCGTGAAGCAGAA